>JBARBP010000001.1:0-3753 GCA_049793195.1 Occallatibacter sp.
AGTTCTTCGCCGCCAGCATCGGTGACCACTTGCGATAGGGATTCTCGCTGTCCGGCTTGCCGTAGTAGTCCCACGGATGGCCCTTGAACTCCCAGATATTGAACCAGTCCTCTTCCGTCGATCCAAACGCCGACTCGGGATTGAACATGCCGTCGTGCGACACGATGCACTTGAAGCGATCTGTGTGGCCAAGCACCCAGTTCGCCATGTACCCGCCGTAGCTCGCGCCCAGCGCGCACTCGCGCGTCTTGTCGATGAAGGGATAGTGCTGTTCTGCGTAGTCGAGGCCAGTCATCAGATCGGTGAAGGGCTTCCCACCCCAATCGCCATTCACGCCGTCAACGATGGCCTGGCCGTAGCCGGTAGAGCCGCGCGGGTTGATCATGACGACGACGTACCCATTCGCCGCAAACAACTCGGCATTCCAGCGATACGACCAAGCATCGCCCCAGTTCCCCTGCGGCCCCCCATGCATCAAGAACTTCAACGGATATTTCTTCGCAGCATCGAACCCCGGCGGCCGAATGATGAAGCCTTCAAGCTTCGTCTTGTCCGCCGCCGTGAACCAGAACGACTCCATCGCTTCCAAATCGAGGTCCGCGAGAAGCGCATCATTAAGATGAGTTAATTGAATTGGCTGGTATGGCGGCGGCGTGCCTCCTCTTCCTGAAGGGTCCCCGCTCTTCCGAAAGACGATCTTTGCTGCGTCGTCATTACTTTTGGCGAAGTCTGCGGCAACAGCCTCAGATGGTTGGTCAACTCTCATGAGATTTCCGATGACAATGTCATATCCACGAGTGACGCGCAAAGGAACATCGGGCCCCGGCCAAATCGCATAATGGATGTCACCCCATTCTCCACGAATCTGACCGAATCGGCGCACCGTACTCCCATTCACATCAGTTTGGTAGAGGGCGGACTCTCCCTTTTCCCCTGAGGCGAAGAGCAGATGCTGGGTGCCGTCTGTCCACGTTGATTCCCAGATGAATTCGTCTACCCATGTTTCGAAGTTCGGCAACAAATTCCTGATCGTCTTCTTCTCCCGGTCATAAACCATCAGCCGAAACTTATCGGCTTCGTACCCGGCCCGCGCCTGGGAGCGCCATGCCAGATATTTCCCATCCGGCGAGTAAGCCGGCGAGAAATCGCCGCCAAGAGAGGTACTCACCTTCACCGGCTTGGCCGCCGCATCCGTCAGGTCGAGAGTAAAAATATCCGCGTTGGTGCTGATTGCCGGCTCAGGATCCAGATTCTCCGTGAACGCCAACTCCTTTGAGTCGGGAGCAAAGTTGCAGCCACAGGCAAGGGGATCTGTCGGGTACTCAGGTGGAACATCACGCGGGTCGTTCGGCGTGAGGTCGCGCATTGCGCCGGTTTCGACCAAAACCAAAAACAGATGCGAACGCTTGTCGCCGGTGTAGTGGTTCCAGTGGCGATAGAGCAAGTGCGTGAAGATCTGCGCCTTCACCTTGCTGGCCGCCAGCGCGGCATCTTGGTTCGCGTTGCACTTGTCGCCGGTCGCAAAGTCCGATGTCGTGATTGCAGCGCAGTCGGGATACACGTCCGAAGTAAACACAATCGACTTCCCATCGGGAGACCACTTCGCATTATCGGCCTCGGTAGAAATTGCCGTCAGCTTCTTGGCATTGCTGGTTGCGCCGGTAGCAGGATCGAAGTCGGCGAGCCATATCTGCTGCCCACCGTCTCGACCAGAAAGGAAAAGGACGGAGTGTCCGTCGGGGGCAAACTGCGGACCGGCGTCGCCGGGCTGGCCGACGGCGAGCTTTTGCGGCTCGCCACCGGAGATCGCCTGCAGCCACAGCTCCGCCGTCTTGGCGTTCTGCTCCAGATTGACGGTGGTCACCGAATACGCCAGCCACTTGCCATCGGGCGAGACGGCGGTTTCGCCCAGCCGCTTCATGTTCATCATGTCTTCGAAGGTCATCGGCCGTTTAGATGGAGTGGTCTGAGCCGTTGCAAAGAGCGAGCCGGCGAAAACAAACAAAAGCAAGAAAGCAAAAGTAGTTTTACGCATGGAATTCCTCAATATTTCTTTTGCGCGAGAGAAACAACAGCCCCCGCGCGAAGAAAAAGTGTACACCGTTCATAAAGAAATGAATTGTGAGGCGGAACGCGTGGGTTCTCACGCACCCCCACCCCGAGCGCAAATCGTCGACGCGGCTGCACCGCCAACGCCGGCAGGATCCGAACGCCTCAGTCCGGCCCTTGCAAATCGCTGCTGACAATGAGATTCCGCTGGTCGATCAGATCGATATAGAAAGCCGTTGCGCCTCTCGGGATTGTCACGCGGGCGGTGTGCCTGACTACATCCAACTGCGCGGGAACCGCTGACCAGGCTCGCTTGTTCCACGTACCCGAATCCAGTGTAAAGTTAAGCTCAGCCCGCACGACCGGCACGTCGGCCTTATATGCGACCGACACGCTGTTGCCCACACGCTTGAGGCTGCGTATCTTCGCAAGCGGCTCTCCCGATTTGAGATAGGAATCGGCGAACGCATGAATCTCCTCCGGTGGCTCGCCGGCTTCATAACCGTGTTCCATGCGCACGTGGGTCGAAAGCGTGCGCGGGCCGCGTGGCAGCAGATACGACTTTCTCAACGATTCCAGCGGGTAGAACTGGTCATTGGTTCCATCCACCCACAGAAGCGGCATCTTGACGCTGAGTAAATAGACGGACGGGTCCCACAACTCCAGCCATTTTTTCGCATTCTCCGGTCCCAGCTTGGCTAAGTCAGAGAGCCAATAAGAATCCTCTCCGAGGAATCCGCAACCGTATACCGGGACGGCAAACCGGAATCTTGTGTCGACGCTGGCGATGATCGCGGTAAGATAGCCACCCCAGGATATGCCCGTGAGCCCAACGCGTTTGGCATCCACCTCAGGAAACGACCGCAGAAGGGAATCTGCCAGGATCACATCCGCAACCGCGTGATAATTCCACTGGTCTTCCACGGGTTGCGTAATCTGATCCAATCCCCAGCAGGGCGGCCCGCCCAATTCGTGCCGCTGCCAGCTCCTTGTTCCCTCCCGAATGGGCACGCTTCCGCAAGTATCGATCGCAATTGCAGCATAGCCGCGGTCATTCCAAAGCCTCACCCAATCGGCAAATGCCGTGCCTGCCCCTCCATGGACAAGAACCATCGCCGGGAGTTTTGCCGTACCTGTATGCTTCGGCACGCCATACCAGGCAAATACCCTGGTTGGCTTCCCGCGCCAGGGTAAGCCATCGAAAAACATCGCCCTAACACCCTGTTCATGGAAACTGTCAGCGGGAAAGACCTGGGGAGCCACTGACAACTTGCGCAGGTCCCAGGACACCTTTGCCCAGGACTCCGGGCAAAGCACAAGAACGCCAAAGAAAAGAGGAGTGGCGATCACAGCAAGTCGAGCAAGACACCGCTGAGTCTTAATTTTGAGTCTCCTTTCTGGCCCCGGTTCCCGGCAAACCAGAAGCGCTCATCCGGAAACCTCCGCTTCGCACGCCGTGAGAATTTTCTCACTTCCCACGCACGGATTCGAATCCTCGGTTGCCGAGCGTTAGGGTAATCGCAGTTTTGCGCGCGGCACCCCTCTGCAATCTTCAATCACGAAGGAAAAAGCCCCGGCATAGGCGAAGAAGAAGTGTACACCTGACGCGCGAAGTTGAAATTCGATGGACTGAAAGGCTACTTGTTTTCGTTGCCCGTGAGGCGGAAGGTGATGGTGCCCCAGAAGAGGCGAGCGCGCATCTGC
>JBARBP010000002.1:0-3909 GCA_049793195.1 Occallatibacter sp.
GGGCTTTTCACAAAGGTGAGCCAGTCGCGGCTCGGCTTGTGATCCTTTTGCGTGACAATCTCGACAATGTCGCCGGTGCGCAGCTTGGTGCGCAACGGTACCATGCGGCTGTTCACCTTTGCGCCCACGCACGTATGGCCCACTTCGGTGTGAATCGTATAAGCAAAGTCGACCGGCGTGGCGTCGGCCGGAACAACAACCACCTTCCCCTTTGGCGTGAACGTATAGACCTCGTCTGGATACAGGTCCATCTTCAAGCTGGAGAGAAACTCGTTGGGGTCGGTCATCTCCTTTTGCCACTCGACAAGCTGGCGAATCCAGTTCAGCCGCTCCTCGTCGCGGGCCGTCACCACGCCTTCGCCTGCCTTGTACTTCCAGTGCGCCGCAATGCCTTCCTCGGCGATGCGGTGCATCTCCTCGGTGCGGATCTGCACTTCGAATTGATGGCCGCCTTCGCCCATCACCGTGGTGTGCAACGACTGGTAGCGGTTGGCGCGCGGAATCGCGATAAAGTCCTTGATGCGCCCCGGCACCGGCCGCCATATTGTGTGAATCAGCCCGAAAACCGCATAACACGCAGCCACGTCCTGAGTGATCACGCGTAGCGCGAGCAGATCGTAGACTTGGTCGAACGAAACCTTCGAGCGCTCGATCTTCTGGAAGATGGAATAGAGTCGCTTGATGCGCCACTCGACGCGAGCTTCAATCCCGTTTTCGCGCAACTGCTCCACCAGCGTCTCTTCCACCCCGCGCAGAAACTGCTCGCCTTCCACGCGCCGCGCCTCCACGGCTGCAGCCACCTTTTCGTAGCTCACAGGATCGGTGTAGCGGAAAGCAAGATCCTCGAGTTCGCCCCGTACCTTGCCCATGCCCAATCGGTGCGCCAGCGGCGCATAGATGTCCTGTGTCTCGCGGGCGATGGCCTCCTGCCGGTCCGGCTGCAGGTGTTCCAGGGTGCGCATGTTGTGCAGCCGGTCGGCCAGCTTGATAAGCACCACGCGTACGTCAGACACCATGGCCAGCAGCATCTTGCGCACATTCTCGGCCTGGCGGTCTTCCCGGTTCGCAAACTGAATCTTGTCGATCTTGGTGACGCCCTCAACAATGTGGGCCACCTGGTCGCCAAACTTCTCGGCAATCTCCTCATTCGTGGCTGGCGTGTCCTCGACTGAGTCGTGCAGCAGGCCTGCGGCAATCGATGTCGCGTCCATCTTCAACTCCGCCAGCACCTCTGCAACCTCAAGCGGATGAATGATGTACGGTTCTCCGGAAGCGCGCATCTGGCCTTCGTGATGCCTGACGCAGAACTCCCACGACTTGCGGATCAGGGATACATCTTCACTGGGCCGATTGGCCTGGACGTGGCCGATAAGCGCTTCAAATCTCTTGTTGATCAGTTCGGGATTGATCGGTTCGGCGGGTGGGGGACGCACAGAGTCCGCCGCATCATCCGTGGGAGTGGGGGACGCGCTGGGAACCTCTTCCGGTATGGGTTGCCGGACAGTCGCCATGCTTCATTATAGGCCGCTTCCGTTCCACACGCGCGAATGCTGGTCCGGGTAGATCGGGGAGCAGCCGCTTCGAGAAAAGCCGCTTTCGGGCAGACGACTGTATTCAATCTCTTCCTACACTTAGGCCTCTGTCAGTGTTCGGTGGCCCCTTTCAATGTGTTCCATGTCACATCCTGACGATTACAGAACGGAGGTAATCTGTCGGACTGGAGTTGAGGTCCAGAGATGGAGGAACTTATGCTGAAAAACCTCAAACTAACTGGCGCGGCCGCCATACTTACGTTGGGCGTATTTGCGGCAAGCTCTATTGCAACGAGTGTCGCTCACGCGGCTGATCAATCCAAAGTGAAGACGATAACCATTTCGGTCGCGAAGACCGCACCCGTCAGCGGTAAGCAGATGTACGGAAGCTACTGCGCGTCATGCCATGGCGTAAACGGCAAAGGCGACGGCCCTGTCGGAGTCTCCTTGAAATATCCACCGGCCGACTTAACAGTGCTGAGCCGGAACAACGAAGGGAAGTTTCCATCCGCGCACGTTGCCAGCGTTCTTCAGCTCGGCGCGAAGATTCCGTCGCACGGCGACGCTGAAATGCCAGTGTGGGGACCGGTCCTTGGTAAGATGGACCAGGCCAACTCACTGGATAGGCCACTCAGAATCAGCAATTTGAGCCGCTACCTGGAGACGATTCAGGCCAAGTAGGGGCCGGCGGCAGGCACAAAACGCTCCCGGCTTGCGGGCTTATTGCCCAGAGGGAGCTTATGGCAAAGCCGCAAAAGCCACGGCCAGAATCGAACCGGAAGGCCGGCAGTGGAGCCCGGTCTGGTGCGCCCGCGAAACTGAATGCGCGTCGCGAAGCCAAGGGCAACGCGGCAGTCGTTCCGCAAGCGCCGGCCAGTCACAGAACTCTCGGCGGCCCAGTCGCTCAGGTGAACCGCCGTGCGGCAGATCGGCTGCGCGGCGGCCATTTGTGGGTCTACGCCTCCGATATCGAGACGATCGCAGTGCCTGAGTTAGCCAAAGACGCCCTTCCGGCCCTGCTGCCCGTTGCGGATAGTCGTGGCCTTCTGTTGGGCACTGCGCTTTACAGTCCTTTGTCGCAGATCGCCCTTCGCCTGGTCTCGCGTGAAGCCATCAACGAAGCCGAATGGCTTCGACTGCTGGCAGAGAGGCTGCGAAAAGCCATCGTGCGGCGCAGACCGCTGCTCGACGACCAGAACGACGCCTGTCGGCTCTGCTTCAGTGAGGCAGATGAACTGCCCGGCGTGGTCGTCGACAAATACGCGGGCCTGGTCATTCTTCAACTTCTGGCAAAAGGGCTTGACTCAGCCGCAGTGCGGGACACGTGCGTCCGCGTCCTTCGCGATGATCTGCAGCCGACCGCCATCCTTGAACGCCCCGACCCGCGCGTACGCGAGTTGGAGGGGTTGGCCGCGCCAAACCCGGAACCGCTCTATGTGAATGAAGCTTCAGCTCCGAGCGTCACGCAGTTTCACCTTAACGGCCTCGTCTTTCACTACGACGCCAACGCCGGCCAAAAAACAGGCGCCTTTCTCGACCAGCGAACCAACTACGCCTCGGCCCGCGAATGGGCTCAGAAGCTGGGCGCAACAGATCGCGCGCTCGACGTGTGCTGCTACCAGGGTGGTTTTGCGCTGCACCTGGCCCAGGTCTGTCGCCAGGTCACTGGCGTTGACGCCTCCCGCGCGTCGCTTGAAGTTGCTGAGCAAAACCTCCAGGCGAATCTCTCCTGCCTCACCGCCGAAGTGGATTGGGTAGATGCCGACGCCTTCCAGATCTTGCGCGACTGGTCCGACGCAGGTGAAAAATTCAACGCTATTGTTCTCGATCCCCCAGCTTTCGCAAAATCAAAACGAGCTGTCGAGGGCGCCCTGCGCGGTTACAAAGAGCTCAACCTGCGCGCACTCAAAATGCTCCGCCCCGGCGGTCTGCTTCTTACCTGCTCCTGCTCGCACCATGTGGGCTGGGCAGATTTGGAAGGCGCGGTTGCTTCGGCCGCAGCCGATGCCGGCAGGCGCGTGCACCTGCTCGAACGCCGCGGTGCTGCTCCCGACCACCCCGTTGTCCTGAATCTCCCTGAAACCGAATACCTGAAATGCCTGGTGCTCGAAGCGGAGTAATTACGCACGCGCAACACGCTGGCCGGAATACCCACGAGGCATGAGCCGTGAAAGCCATCTGAACCATGGACGGTGAGCGGCCGCGGGTGCGCTCTGTGCTCCGGGTGAATTCGCTGTCCGCAACTCTGCCAGAACGTCCTTCACCTGGGCACGCAGAGCCTCGGCTTCAAACGTGCACGACCGCAGATAGGCTGAAACAGTTAGTCCAGCCTGCGACGCGCGTCTTCGCAGTTGGTCGCACTCCGTTTTGCTGAGCC
>JBARBP010000003.1:0-28312 GCA_049793195.1 Occallatibacter sp.
AAGAGCAGCACTCCACGCGCGGACGGGCACGCCTGCTATGGGAGATGCTCTCCGGCGCTCTGCGCAAGGAAGGTTTCCAGAGCGAGGCCGTCCACCAGGCGCTCGACCTTTGCCTCAGTTGCAAGGCTTGCAAGTCCGAGTGCCCAGTGCAGGTGGATATGGCCGCATGGAAGTCGGAGTTTCTGGCTCAGCATTACAAAGGCCGGCTACATCCATTGCACCACTACATCTTCGGCTTCGCGGATAAGCTGGCTCAGTGGGGCGCTCTGACGCCGGCGCTAACCAATGCACTGCTGACCGGCCCCATCACGAGCCCACTCATCAAACGCATTGTCGGAGTGGCGCACGAGCGCAAGCTGCCGCGCCTGGCGTCAAAGAACTTTCAGCGTTCGAGGGTCTCTGCCAAAGAGACTGCCAATGTTCCCCGCTCTCAAGGCGACTCCGTTGCAACGGGCCAGCAGTGTGCACGGCGGCGAGGGACAAAGGTTGTTCTCTGGCCCGATACCTGGAACAACTACTACCACCCGCAAACCCTTGTGGCCGCTGAAACGGTACTCGCCAGCGCGGGCTTTCAGGTGGAAGTGCCCAAGGGGCACATCTGCTGCGGGCGGCCGCTTTACGACTTCGGCCTGCTGGGTGCGGCCCGCTCCTACCTGGTCAAAGTACTCGAGCGCATGACCCCACAGATCGAGGCCGGACTCCCCTTCATCTTTCTGGAGCCAAGCTGCGCGAGCGTTTTCAAGGATGAATTGCGCGAGCTTTTTCCGAACGACAAGCGCGCGGAGCAACTCAGTGGGCAGATATGGCTGCTTGCCGACTGGCTTGCCGCGGAAGCCCCGGATTTTGCGGCCGGCACTCTTGCAGGCGCGCACATTCTTATTCACGGCCACTGCCATCACAAGGCCGTCTTCGGAGGTTCCGGGAGCGAAATCGCGCTTCTGCGCGGCGCCGGGGCCACGGTGGAGCCGATCCTGGCCGGATGCTGCGGCATGGCTGGACCGTTCGGCTTTGAAGCGGACAAGTTCGAAGTGTCTAAAGCAATCGCGAACGACGGCCTGCTCCCCGCGGTTCAATCCGCCGGCCCCATGACGCTGATCGTCGCCGACGGCTTCAGTTGCCGCGAGCAGATCTCGCAGCTGTCCGATCGCAAGGCGTTGCACTTTGCCGAAGTTGTGGCACGCAGCTGCGGCTGCGACGTTCGAGAGCGCGAAGAGCATTAAGCCCTCGAACCAATTACCCTTGTGGCCATGCGGGTGAACTCTGTCTTGGGGATGCACGAACAGGCCGCAGGGGAACATCAAACGGCAATACTGAACCGGCCCAATGTGCAAAAAGATGCAGTCGAGCATTGACGACTTACTGTATTGTGTTGAACAGGTGCAGGTTACCCATTCGCAAACAAGACTTTGCAACTCGTCTGGTTTGGCCTGCGTCCAATGCGGTGGGAGTGCCGAACGAAGATTGATTTCCGCGAGGAGCGCACGGTGGCTTTTTTAGGCGTGTTCGCAGAGCGGAACTCGCATTTGCGGCTTACCCGACAGTTTTGATACGCTCAGGCATTCTTCAAGCTGAGCGAAAGGAGAGTTTTCCTCATGACAGAAGAAAGCAAATCATACGGATTGGCATGGTTTCTTGCCGGATTAGGCGTCGGCGCTCTGGTCGGCATTCTTTACGCCCCCAAGAGCGGCCGTGAAACCCGGGAAGATCTGGCGACCGGCGCGCGCGAGGGCACCGAATATCTGAAGGCCCGCACACGGCAGGCTGCGGAAGAAGTAAGCGCCATCGTCGACAAAAGCAAAGAACAGGTCACAGCGTACGTCGAACGCGGCAAAGAAGCCGTGGATCGTGGCCGCGCGCAGTGGGAAGAGTTTGTCGAGCGGGGCAAGAACCTTGTCTCCGAACAAACCGGAAGGGTTGCTTCCGCCGTGGATGCCGGACGCCAGGCCTACCACTCGACAACTGGCTCCCCTGACGTCCGGGAATACTAAGGCGATAGGCGCAAGCAGGCGTCTTGCTTCGTTGACCAGCTTAACCGGGGCCTTACGCGGCAGGGTGGCTGCGCTCCATCGTGCTGCCCGCTTCGCGCCCACTATTTCACGCCGTCCTTTTCACGCCCCTCTAGGAAGCGTGTTTGTGAATCATATTTTCAGGATGCGCTATCAAAACGCAGTATCCTGAGATACGATGGCGCCATATTCAGGGCGCGAAGTCGGGGCGCGAAGTCAGTTCGAAGAGCCCGAGATCGGTACGGTGCCAAACATGAACAGTCAAGCCGTCCAGCTCGTGATTGTTGCCGCAGTCGCCGTGACCATGCTGCTGCAGGCCATTGCGCTGCTGGCCATTTTCAACACACTGCGCAAGTCCGCGGAATCCATGCGCACGGACATCGAGGAACTGCGCACCTCTGTCGTGCCGGTCATCGAAAACCTTCGTGCATTGCTGGCCAATAACGGCCCGAAGATCGAGGCTGCTGTCACGGATTTGGCGGCCATGTCTCACAACCTGCGCCGGCAAACCGCTGACATCCAGGTGGCGGGAACCGAAATCATGGAGCGGCTCCAAAAGCAGAGCCTGCGCGTGGACACTATGCTCACGAGCGTCCTGGACGGCGTCGATCGCGCGACCGGGTTCATGACCGACACGGTCACCAAGCCCATGCGCCAGCTTGCCGGGCTGCTCGCGTCAGCAAAGGCGGTCGTCGAATCCCTCCGTAACGACGCTCCGGGGACACACGTTACCGGCGAACGAGCGCGCGGCGACAAAGACATGTTCGTGTAAGGATCGTCAGCGGTTAAACGATCCATCCCCCTCCGACAACTTCATCCCCGTCATAAAACACGGCTGACTGGCCAGGCGTCACTGCGCGTTGCGGCTCATCGAAAGTGGCAACGGCTTCGCCGAGGCCGCCGGGCTCAAGTGTGGCCCATGCCGGCTCATGGCGATGGCGAATCTTCACCCGCACGCGCATGGGGCACGTGAGCTCGGGAATGCTGATCCAGTTGAGCTGGTTCGCCCGCAACGTGCGCGTGGCCAACTCTTCGTCGGCACCCACCATCACGCGATGGCTAGCCGGGTCGATCTGAAGCACATAAAGCGGCGAAGGAGAACTGACGCCGAGTCCCTTACGCTGCCCCACCGTGAAGTTCGAAATGCCGTCATGGCGGCCGATGACTTCACCGCTCGACGCCACCAGCTCGCCTGCTGTCTCCGGCATTGGCTCGCCCTGCTCTTCAAGATAGGCGGTGAGGAACTGCTTGTAGTCACCGCCGGGGATGAAGCAGATCTCCTGTGAGTCGGGCTTCTCTGCTAGCTTCAATCCGCGCTGGCGCGCGACTTCGCGCACCTCGGGCTTGGTGAGCCTTCCGAGAGGAAAAAGCGTGTGGGCCAACTGCTCCTGCGTCAGCCCGAAAAGAAAATAAGTCTGGTCCTTGGCAAGATCCGCGGGGCGCTTGAGTATCCAGCGGCCGCGTTGTTCGTCGAACTCGTTCACCGCGTAGTGGCCGGTGGCGATGCGGTTGGCTCCAATACTCCGCGCTGTCTGCAAAAGCTGATCGAACTTCAAGTGGTTATTGCACAGCGAGCAAGGGATCGGCGTCCGCCCGGCCAGGTATTCATCCACAAATGGCCGCACCACATCGCGCTCGAAGCGGTCCTGCTGGTTGACGACGTAGTAGGGAATTCCCAGATGCTCAGCCACTTTGCGCGCGTCGTACACATCGTCGAGCGAGCAGCAGCGGCCAGCCTTGGGCGCTTCCGGAATGCCGTGCTTGCCTGCCAGCCGCGTCTGATCCCAGAGCTGCAAGGTGAGGCCAACAACCGTCACTTCCGAGCGGGTGAGCATTGCCGCCGCCGTCGAAGAGTCGACGCCGCCGGACATGGCTACCGCGATGGTATGATTCTGGATCATGCTTGGTGACGTGGCCGAGATGTTCGGGGATATATTGGTGGAACCGGTAATGGCTATCCTCGCGGAAATCTTCTCCAACTTTGCTCCTCTAACCACCTCGATCACAACACTCAACCTAACGTTCCCGCCGCCACCGGCGAAAGCGCCCTTAACCGTTCCACCGCTTCCGGAACGACTTTCAAAACCTGATCCACATCCGCATCGGTCGCGGTCTTCATCAGGCTGAAGCGCAAACTCGCGCGTGCCGCATTCTTGTCCAGCCCCATCGCCATCAGGACATGGCTGGGTTCGGTCGATCCCGAGTGGCAGGCCGACCCGCCGCTCACCGCGACACCCTTCAGATCAAGCGCGATCACCATTGCCTCGCCCTCAACCTGCTCGAAGGCAATGTTGGTTGTATTGGCCGTCCGCGGAACGCGTGACTTCCCGTCGCTGCCGCCATTGACTTTTGTGCCGGGAATTGCAACGATTCCCGCCTCCAGCCGATCGCGCAGCCCGGCCAGCCGCTCGATGGTCCCATCCGCAAGCGACTCCATGGCCAGCTCCGCGGCCTTGCCCAGGCCGACGATGCCGGGAACATTCTCCGTGCCCGCTCGCTGACGGCGCTCGTGACTGCCTCCCACCATCAGCGGCTCAATCGGCGTTCCACGCCGCACATACATGGCGCCCATGCCCTTGGGTCCGTACATCTTGTGCGCGCTGATCGAGAGCAGGTGGCAGCCAAATCGCTTGACGTCAAACACCACCTTGCCCGCGCCCTGCACGGCATCAATGTGGAAGAACGCTCGCCGCTCTGCGGCAATTTTCCCAATCGCTTCCACTGGTTGCAGCACACCTGTCTCGTTATTCGCCAGCATCACGCTGATCAGCCGCGTGTTCGGCTTCATTGCTCGCTCAATATTTATTGGATCAATAAGTCCACTCGGCTGGGGCGCGACGAACGTTACCTCCACGCCCCGCTCGGCCATCCGATCCGCCGCTCGCAATACCGCGGAGTGCTCAATCGAAGTGGTAATGAAATGATCGCCGGGCCGCAGCAGTCCGAAGATCGCCGTATTGTCGCCCTCGGTGCCGCCCGAGTTGAACACTACCTCGGCCTCACGGCAATTGAAGAACTGCGCCAGGACTTCTCGCGCCTCGTCCACTGCCCGGTGGGCCGCCTGCCCGTGCATGTGAATCGAGGAAGCGTTCCCGAAGCTTTCCATCCAATACGGCCGCATCGCTTCCATCACCTCTGGCAGCAGAGGCGTGGTGGCATTAGCGTCCATGTACACTCGCAGAATGGCGTCGATCTCCCTGATTCAATTGTACGGGGAATCGCAGTTTCGCGCCTGCCAGGCCGGTCATGAGAGGCCTTGATAAGATGAATCTTCACACTCGATGTTCCCCGATCCCTGTTCTCTGTTCCTTGACCCATCCCAGCCACCTTTCGTATGCTTCCAGCGTTTACGCTCGGTGGATGGTTCCCCACTCCAACCCGCGCAGGGAGACCCCGCATGAGCACCATCCCTACGGCCTCAAATCCCGTCGAACCGCTTCTGGTTCGTTGCGCCGCCGTGCTGGGCGCGGGAACCATGGGCTCCCGCATTGCCGCCCACCTGGCTAACGCCGGAATCCCCGTTCTCCTGCTCGACCTTCCACCGAAGAGTCCAGCCGAGCGCCCGCTCGCCAAACTTGCCCTCGAAGCCCTGGCCAAATCCAAACCGGCTGCATTCTACGACCAGGCCAACGCTTCTCTTATCACACCAGGGAATTTCGACGACGATCTGCCAAAGCTCGCGCAGTGCGACTGGGTCATTGAAGCCGTTGCCGAGAATCTCGAAATCAAGACGGCGTTGCTGGCCCGCGTTCTGCCCAATCTTGCACCCAAGGCGCTGCTCACCACAAATACTTCCGGCTTGCCTGTCGGCCGCATTGCCCAGGCCCTCACTAGCCACCGAGACCGTTTTCTCGGCGCACATTTCTTCAATCCTCCCCGCTATATGCGGCTGCTCGAGGTGATTCCTACCCCCGAAACCGACCGAGGCTTGCTGGCCGCTTTTGCCGCCTTTGCCGATCGCAATCTCGGCAAACAGGTGGTCTTCGCAAACGACACCCCCAACTTCATCGCCAACCGGATCGGTGTCGCCGTGATGTTCACAGCTGCGGACCTGTTGATGAAGCAAGGGCTAACCATCGAAGAAGTTGACGCGTTGACAGGCCCTGCGATCGGCTGGCCGCGCACCGGAACCTTCCGGCTGGCAGATATGGTGGGCATCGACATCCTGGCGCACGTGGCCGCCAATTTTCCGCAAGGCGTCTCTCAGGGCGGTTTTTCGCCGGTTCTTGACGAGCTGATGAAGCGCAAATGGCTGGGCGACAAGACAGGCCAGGGTTTCTACAAGAAGACTCGGGATGCCGCCGGTAAAGAGCTTCGTCAGGTTCTGGATCTGGCTACGTTTGAGTACCGGCCGACAGCCAAGCCCGCTCTGCCTGCGCTCGATATGGCGAAGAATGCGTCCACGCTCGGTGAGCGTCTGCGACTGCTTCTAGCCAACGATCCCACCAAGGACAAGACCGCCGCCTTCCTATGGCCTTTTCTTGGTTCGTTGTGGAACTATGCTGCCGACCGCATTGGCGAAGTGTCTGCCGACGCGCCTTCCATCGACCAGGCCATGCGCGCCGGCTTCAATTGGGAGATGGGCCCATTTGAGATGTGGGATGCGGCCGGCGTGGCGGAGACGGTCGCGCGCATGAAGGCGTTCGGCATCTTGCCAAGCCCGCGCGTTGTAGCGATGCTTGCCGCGGACCAGAGTTCCTGGTACGCCTCCGACGGCAGCGCCTGCTTCAAGCCCGCTACTGGAAAGCTGGAACCCGTCGCCAAAGTTCCCGGCCACGCCCGCGTCGCCGACTTCCGCCAAACGCACAAAGTGGTCCGCACCAATCCCGGCGCATCGCTTGTCGAACTCGGCGACGGCATCGGCTGCATTGAACTTCATTCACTCAAGAACGCCATCGGCGGCGACGTGCTCTCGACGATCTCGGCGGTCCTCAACCCTACGTCCGACGCCGTCCGCGACTTCGCCGGTTTCGTCGTCACGGGCGACCGCGACAACTTCAGCGTCGGCGCCAACCTGATGCAGCTTCTCATGCTGGCCCAGGAAGGCGAATGGGGCGAGGTAGCCGCCGTCATCAACAGCTTCCAGCAGATGACTGCGGCTATCAAGTTCTGCCCGCGCCCGGTTGTTGTGGCGCCCTTCGGCCTCACGCTCGGCGGCGGCGCGGAGATTTGCCTGCACGCCGCCCGACGCCAACCCCACGCCGAGACCTACATCGGCCTGGTGGAGGCGGGCGTCGGACTCATCCCGGCCGGGGGTGGCACCAAGGAAATGCTGCTCCGCGCCGTGGATTCCGCCGCTGCCCTCGCCCCACCCGATCCCCGCGATCCGCCTTCGCGCTTTGCCCAATCGGCAGAGATGGGCACGGCTCTGCGCCGCGTCTTTGAAACCATCGCCATGGCGAAGGCATCCACATCGGCCGACGAGGCGCGGTCACTCGGCCTTTTGAGCCCAGCCGACCGCATCACGCTGAATCGCGAACGCTTGCTTCTGGACGCCAAAGCACAGGTTGCCACACTGGCCGAGGCGGGCTACTCTGCGCCTCAACCACGCACTGCGATTCCGGCTCCCGGGGCCTCGGCGCTAGCGGTACTGGAGACGGGTGCCTTTCTGATGGGGGAGGCGGGCTATGCATCGGAACACGACCAGAAAGTCGCCCGCTGGATCGCCTACATCCTCGCCGGTGGCCGCGTGACGGCGGGTTCGCTCATCAGCGAACAGTATCTACTCGACCTGGAGCGCGAGGCCTTTCTCTCCCTTTGCGGCGAGCGTAAGACCCAGGAGCGTATCGCCTTCACGCTGAAAACAGGAAAGCCGCTGCGGAACTAAGGTCTGCCGATGAAACCAGTCACGCTTTTTCTGCTTGCCGCGCTTATAGGAGGGAGCTGCCGGGGGCAGAGTCTGTCTTCCAGTCCGCGTTCTATTGAATCGCGCAGTCCTGGGTCATTGGTCGAATCGGGCCAGATCCTTGTCGGCGGCCGCTTGACCCACTACCTCATACGCCATCTACCCATCAGCTCGTTTCCGGCTCTACCGGCCGCCATTCAAGGCCAATTGGACCGCCGCGGCTGTCTCATTCCGCAGACCTACGAGGCGCACCGGCCAGAGAACGTAGTTCACACGAGCCTTCAGCGAGAGGGCTCCTCTGACTGGGCCGTCCTCTGCTCTGCGGAGGGAACCGTTTCGCTGCTGGTTTTCTTCGGGGGAGAATCCAGCCAACCGTTCACGCTCGCCACGGCGCCGGAAACCGAACGCCTGCAGAGTCACGATTCGAGCGGCGTTCTCGGATTCAATTGGGGCATTGACCCCGCATCGCCGGCGCGGGTGCGCGAGGCCCAGGCAAGCATGGAGCGCCGGCCGCCGCTCCTGGACCACGACGCCCTTGCCGACACGCTCGTCGACCACCACACCATTTACCACTTTTATTTAAAGAGTGCGTGGGTTGTGCTGCAAACGCAGGATTGAAACGCAGAATCAACGGACTGCGCCCGCGAATCAAAACAGCAGGGCAAAGCATCCCTTGGTATGCCGTAAGGAGCAACTCAGATGCCGGAAGCCGTAATCGTCAGCGCCGTACGCACCCCCGTTGGCCGCGCTTTCAAAGGCGCCCTCTCCACGACGCGCCCCGACGACCTCGCGGCGTTTGTATTGACCGGGGCTTTGGAGCGGGTTCCTGTCATCGACAAAACCGAAATCGATGACGTGATCCTCGGCTGCGCTCAGCCAGAGGGCGAACAGGGGTGGGACGTTGCCCGCTGGGCGATTCTGCGTGCCGGGCTACCGGTCGAGATCCCCGGTGCGACCGTCAATCGTTTATGTTCCTCGGGGCTTGAGGCGATTGCCATTGCCGATCAGCGCATTCGGTCGGGGGGCGACCGAGTAGTGATCGCCGGCGGTGTTGAATCCATGAGTCTGCTCCCCTTCGGCGGCCTAAAGCCAAGCCCGAATCCATGGATGGCTGAGCATTATCCGGCTTCGCTGTTGACCATGGGACTGACTGCCGAGCGCGTTGCCCGCCACTACCAGGTTTCGCGCGAAGATCAGGACGCCTTCGCTCTTGAGAGCCATCGAAAAGCCCTCGCCGCGCAGGCCGAGGGGCGCTTCACCGACGAGCTGATTCCGGTCACCGTTACAACGGCTGTTCCTGGAGCAAAGCCGGGCAAACCGTCGATCTCAGAGAGAGTCTTCTCCGCCGACGAAGGTCCCCGCTCCGATACCACTCTGGAGGCGCTGGGCAAACTCAAGCCCGCCTTCCACGCGCAGGGTACAGTCACCGCCGGCAACGCGTCGCAGACCTCGGATGGTGCTGCCGCCACAATTCTGATGGAAGCGAGCCGGGCGCAGGAGTTAGGCATTCGGCCTATCGCGCGGCTGGTAGCCTACGCAGTCACCGGCTGCCTTCCGGAAGAGATGGGCATTGGTCCCGTAACCGCCATTCCCAAGGCTCTGCATCGCGCCGGTCTCACTCTCAACGACATTGGGCTGATCGAGCTCAACGAGGCCTTTGCGGCGCAGGCACTTGCCGTCATCCGAACTCTTGGCCTCGACCCGTCCCGCGTCAACGTCAACGGCGGCGCCATCGCCCTCGGCCACCCGCTCGGCTGTACAGGCGCCAAACTAGCAACGACTCTCCTCCAAGAGATGAAGCAGCGGAAGCTGCGCTATGGAATGGTGACGATGTGCGTTGGAGGCGGTATGGGCGCCGCAGGCATCTTCGAGCGGCTGGATTGATGCGCTCACTCCGCACAATGCCGCCTAGAAAAACAGAAACAGCCGGGAGCGCTCCCGGCTGTTTGTCGTTGTCGGATCTTTCCTGAGCCTTTCGGCCGCGCCCAACTACGCCTTGGCGGTGGCCAGGGCCTTCAGCCGCGCGTTGAGGCGGCTCTTGTAGCGGGATGCCGTGTTGTCGTGGAGAATGCCCTTCTGCACGCTTTTGTCGAGCGTTGAAACCGTCTCGCGGTACTGCGCCTGAGCAGCCTTGACGTCGCCCTTGGTGAGCGCCTCGCGCAACGCCCGCAGGCTGGTGCGCACGCGGCTGCGGTTGGCGCGGTTCACTTCGGTGCGGGTCACTGTCTGGCGGGCGCGCTTCAGCGCCGATACATGATTTGCCATTGCTCTTCCTTAAGCTTGAGCCCTGTGGTCAGGGGCAAAATTGCCTGCCCTGTTTCAGGGAAAGTGATGTGGCTAAGAATGCAACTCAAGCCGCATCCCTCGCAGTCTTTTAGTTTACGGGAATTGGAGCCTGCGGTCAATTCATGGGCCAACCACTCGGCCCGCCGCAGCGTCCAAGCAAAGTGAGTTGGCCTGAGTTACTTCCGGGAGGTACCTCCCAAGGCATCGGCACGCACGAAATTAAACTTTGGAGTGATTGACGGCCCGGTCCGGTCGCGCTACTCTCAAGCCCAGATAAAGGATTTGGTCGCCTACGCCAACCCGCAGTCCTTTAGTGCAGCCCAGAGCTTAGGCTTGGCCCTGTGCCGCGTTTCCGGAAACCTTCTAAAATCACCTGCCTTGCCCCTCTCCTTCTGCCGTCCTGCGCCTAACCGTTCCATTGCCGATAGATTTGCCATAGACGCGCCGGGTGGGTCCGCTTGCGGCCCTGCCCGGTACTTTTCCTGCTCTCAACGCCGTACCGGAGGCCTACGATACCTTTGAAGATCGCTCTGGAGATCACGCCTAACCTCGAGCCCCTCTTCGGGACCCGCGATGAAAACCTAAGGCTCATGGAAGACAAGCTCGGCGTGCGTATCGATCTGCGATCCGACGCCGTCCATGTGGAAGGACCGGATGAGGGCGTGCTCAAAGTCCAGCGCATCTTTCAGGACTTCGAAGCACTTCGCCGCCAGGGTGTGAATCCCCACAACGGTGAACTGAACGGGATGCTGCGCCTGGTCGTGGCCGATCCCGCCACCACCTTGCGGTCGCTTTCAGACTCAGGCAAGCAGCGGTCTGCCGGCGTCAAGCGCACCGTCCAGCCCCGCTCCATCAATCAGCGCAAATATGTTGAGGCCATCGAGCAAAACGACATGGTCTTCGGCGTGGGTCCAGCCGGCACCGGCAAAACTTATCTCGCGGTCGCCATGGCGGTGGCCGCTATCAATGCCAAACGGGTCAGCCGCATCGTTCTTGTCCGTCCAGCGGTGGAGGCTGGCGAACGTCTCGGCTTCCTGCCCGGCTCACTTCAGGAAAAGGTCGATCCCTACCTTCGTCCGCTCTACGACGCACTCTACGACTTGCTCGACGCCGAGAAGGTCGACAAGATGCTGGAGAAGAATGTCATCGAGGTTGCCCCGCTCGCCTTCATGCGCGGCCGCACGCTCAACGATGCCTTCATCATCATGGACGAGGCCCAGAACACCACCATCGAACAGATGAAGATGTTCCTCACCCGCATGGGCAACAACTCCAAGGCCGTCATCACCGGCGACATCACACAGATCGACCTGCCCAATCCGCGCAAATCCGGGTTGCTGGATGCGATTAATATTTTGGACGGCGTCGAGGGGATTCACTTCTGCCATTTTGAAGACGGCGATGTAGTGCGTCATGCGCTGGTGCAGCGGATTGTGCGGGCCTACGAGTCCGCCAAGCCACAGCAGCAGGAACTGCCGCTGGCGATTGGCGAAGGGATCGCAGTCAGTCCGCAGCCGCGCGAGAACCAGCCGGCCACGCAAAGCATCCATCCCGGCAAACCGCAGTAACCGCGGAGGCTGCCCCACAACTTACCAATTGGAGAAGGAGTGGGTTTCCCATGTCTCGATTCTGAGACAGCTGACCTACTTTTCATCTCCCACTCCATGCCATTGGTGCGGTACCTGAGCACACGCATCGCAGTCATGGAGCGCGGACGCCTGCTAGAAACCGGCGAAGCGATTGAGCTCTGTGCGAGTCCACAGGAAGCCTATACCCGCCAGCTGACGGCCACGCCAGAGCTGCCCACCTGCGCGGCCTGAGCCATCACAATCAACCCAGCATCAACCCAGCATCAAACCAGCGCTACTTCGGCTGCGCCGGAGCGGGAGTTACCGGCGGATTTGCTGGTGCGGTGGCCGCAGGAGGAACTGGAGGATTTGCAGGCGCCGTGGCCGCGGGAGGCGTTGGAGCACTCCCGGGTGCAGTCGATGCGGGATTGGCCGGTGCGCCGCCTGCGGGGCTTGCAGGTGCAGCCGCCCCAGGATGCGGTGGCATCGGGTGTCCAGGCGGCATCCCCGGCATTCCACCCATTCCGGGATGGTTCGGCGGCATCTGCATCTCCGCTGCATCCAGCAGTTCCACGTCAAAGATCAGATCTGACTTGGGAGGAATCCCCGGATGTTGCGCATCCGGTCCCGGCCGCCCATGGGCTCCGTAAGCCAGTTGCCAGGGGATAAAAATCCGGCGCTTGCCGCCAATCTTCATCCCCGCAACGCCCTGGTCGAACCCTGGAATTAGCCGCCCGTAGCCCTGCGGAAAGCTGAGTGGTTGCGGATCGCCTAACTTCGGCTTGCCGTCGTCGCCCAGCTCCGGCTTGCCGTCCTTGCCCATGACGGGAGGACGGTGGTCGTACGAAGAATCGAATTTGTGTCCATCGGCCGCCAGCCAGCCCGTGTAGTGGACCTTGAAGATCTGTCCGGGCGCCGCCTCCGCGCCGGTACCGACCTTGATGTCCTGGTAGCGAAGCGAGAATGCCGTCTGCACAATGCCCCTCGCCGGCGGCACGCCGGGTGGCAGCTTGACGCCCGAAGATGCGACGCCAGTTTTCTTGACAGTCGTAGTCGTGGCTGCCGCATGGGTTGAAGGTGCTGCAACAGTCTGTGCGCCAATGGCGCCCGCGCTGGCAGCTAATAAAAGAATCAGGAGAGCTCGTTTCATGTTTTTCATTATCTCAAGCCTGCTTCGTCAATCTTCGTTCACCTGAACCAGAATACGCAACGCCAACGTCACCCCGCCAGCAATCCCGCCAGCAGCGCCGTTCGTGGAGCCAGGTGCTCCACCACAATCGATTCGTGCCGCGCATGAGCGCCCTCACCCACCGCGCCCAGGCCATCCAACGTTGGGATCCCGAGGGCTGATGTAAAATTCCCGTCTGACGCTCCGCCGGTAGAGGCTTCATCAAGCGTGAAGCCAAGCTCCGCAGCCAGCGCCCTCGCTTTCTGGTAGAGCCGCACCGTCCCGCGCAACCGCTCCATCGGAGGCCGGTTGATTCGTCCCGTCACTGTCAGCGTGCAGCGTTTGTCCACCGCCTTCAGGTTCGCAAACTTGCGCTCCATGCGCGGCCCGTCCGCCATATGCGCAATCCGCACATCCACTTCAGCCCATGCCTCCGCGGGAATCACATTCAACTTCGCTCCGCCGCCCGCCACCCCAACACTCACCGTCAGGCCCCGCTTCAGATCCGTCCACCCGCTCACCGTCTGCACCGCGCGGGCGAGTTCCAACAGGGCGTTGGCCCCTTTCTCAAAATCGACACCCGCGTGCGCCGCCACTCCCTTGACGTCGATTCTCCAATTCCCCGTCCCCTTGCGCGCCGTCTTGCAGGCCAGTCCCTGCGCAGGCTCCAGCACATAGACTGCGCCACACTCGCCCGCCAGTTTCTCTGTAATCGACCGCGAAATCGGGCTCCCTACTTCCTCATCGCTATTCAGCAGAAGCACAATTTCATTCCCCAGCAAATCTGCTTCGGCCAGCATCTCCAGCGCGGTCAGCGCCATGGCCACGCCCGCTTTCATGTCCAGCGTTCCCGGTCCCCAAAGCCGGCTGTCACTCAACCGGCAAGGCATCGTCTTCAGCGTTCCCAGCGGCCACACAGTATCCAGATGACCGAGCAAAAGCACCCGCCCCACCGACTCATCCCTCGACTTCGCCCTGGACTTCGCCCCGAAGCGCGCCTCCAGCACATCGCCGAATTGGCGTTGCCGGTGCAGCTTCACCCGTCCGCCTAGGCTCTTGGCCTGCGCCGCAACCAACTCCACACATCCGTCCACGGCGGCCTTCTCATCCGAAGGTGACTCAGCCCTTACGAATTGCTGCGTGAGTTCCAGCAGCGCCCGCTCTTTACGACGTGCCCCGGCCAGTAGTGCGCGCATCGGAACGGTAGGGTTCAGGTTAATCAGCATTTTTTGCCTTTCTAGCTGCCAGCAGCCCAAAAGCGGACGACGCTCTGATTCTACGATGGTTAAGCAGAGCCTTCGAGTGCTATTCAGGCCGTAAAAGTGGCCTACCGTACTCATTGTGTTGCAAAAATACCACAGTGCGGGCCTCGCTTCCGGGGTCTAATCTATCGGCTGCACTTGTTTTGCACATGTTTCACTTCCCTGGAGAACGTGTTTTGGCACATCCCGCACACCTGGAACAGACCGTCGCCGCCCAAATTGAATTCACAGGCGTAGGGCTCCATTCCGGTGCGCCGGTCACCATGCGGCTGCTGCCGGCTCCCGCCGGCTCGGGTATCGTCTTCCGCCGCACCGATCTCGACAACTTTGAGATTCCCGCGATTGGCCGCAACGTCGCCAAAGTCAGCTACGCCACCAGTCTCATGCGCCAGGGCGTGCTCATCTCCACCACCGAACATCTGCTCTCGGCCCTCATCGGCATGGGCATCGACAACGTCATCGTCGAACTCGATAATCTCGAGTTGCCCATCCTGGACGGCAGCTCCTTGCCCTACGTTGAAGCCAGCCTCCACGCCGGTATCCGCACCCAGCGCCGCCGCCGCGAAACCATCCGCGTTCTGCAACCGGTTGAAGTGCGCGAGGGCGACAAATTCATCGGCGTCTATCCAGGTTCCGGCTACCGGATCGAATACACCATCGATTTCCCCGCTCCTATCGGACGCCAGAAAGCCTGTGTCGACCTGGCCTCTGAGACCTACGGCAGCGCCATCGCCGCCGCCCGTACCTTTGGCTACAAAGCCGACGAACAGCGTCTCCGCGACATGGGCCTGATTCGCGGCGCAAGTCCTGAGAACGCCATCATCCTCACGGCGCACGGTCCCGAGAATGGTCCCCTTCGCTTTGCCGATGAGTACGTGCGTCACAAAGTTCTCGACCTGATCGGAGATCTGGCTCTCGCTGGCCGCCGCATCGAAGGTCATGTCGTGGCTGAGCGCGCCGGACACGCCATGCACACGGCTCTGGTCTCCCGCCTGCTCAAAGACCGCTCGGCCTGGGAACTGGCCCACGTGCCAGTGGAATCGGCTTCAACAGATGAGTCACCGGATGAGAGGTCTCTTCACGCAAATCTCTCCGGCGCCACCATCGGCGCTCCGGCCTTGGCGGGCATCTAGCAAGTCCATGCAGTCGCAAATTTAGGTAAACAGAATCCGCATCGGCATTTCCGCGGCATAGTTCTTGCACTCTTCCGCCAGCTCGCCTGTCTCCGGATCGCGCGCAAACACGCAGATCAAGTTCGAGTCCTGGTTCGCCACCAGCATCCACCGCTCGGAAGGATCCAGCACAAAATTCCGTGGTATTTTCCCTCCGCAGTTCGAGCGCTTCATCGCTGTCAGGCTCCCCGTCTTCCAGTCCGCTCTAAACGTGAATAGAAAATCGTTGTCGCGGTTGACGAAGTACACAAAGTGGCCATTCTGCGAGATGACTGTGTCGCATCCGCGCGTTGGGCCCTTGTATCCCTCCGGCAGAAGGTTGATGCGCTTCATCAGGCTCAGGCTGCCGTCCGCTTTGTCCCATTCCAGCACGTCCACCGTCGAAACCAGCTCGTTCATGCAATACGCCGTGTGGCCATTGGGATGGAAATGCAGCGTTCGTGGGCCCGTGCCCGGTGCGCCCTCGTACTTGCCTGCAGGCGTCATTCCGGCCGTCGCCATGTCTGGTTTGTAAATGTGAATGCAGTCTCCGCCCAGGTCGTTGATATAGGCAAAGCGGTTGTCCGGTGAGAATGAAGTAAAGTGAGGATGCGCTGTCGCCTGCCGTTCGGCGTTGGGTCCGTGAAACGTGTAGGTCTCCGTCCACACCGCCTTGCTGAGCTTCCCATCGTTGATTTTGAAGCTGGCCGCGCATCCGCCCGAATAGTCCGCAGCGATCAGAATCTTGCTGGTGGGGTCGACAGCAACATGGCACGTACCCACCCCCGCCGAATTCTCCGCCGACAGCGGATGCAACTCTCCTCCCTCAACGCGAAAGCTCGCTACTTCGCCGGTGGGCTTTCCGTTGAACGTGTTCAACTCACACGCCGAGTAAACATATTGGTGCTCGTGCGAAAACGCGAGCCACGCCACCTTTGGCACCTTGGCGGCCACGCCGGCAGCCGTCAGTTCGCCGCTCACCGGGTCCCAATCGTAGGCCAGTATTCCGTTCTCCCCGCCGGACCCGACAAACACGCGTCTGTGCCGGGTTCCGGCGGCACTCGTAGCGGCAGAAAGCTGCGAACCAGCAGCAGTGACAAAAGTGGCAGCGGAAGCTGTTAGAAGAAAGTCGCGGCGATTGAGTTTTTTCATGACACAAAAATTGTCGCCGATGGCGGGTAGAATGCGCCAGCCCCGCATCCACCCGCCGGCTTACTCCTGCAGTTTGAAAACCACGTTCACCGTGGTTTCTACCTCCACCGGGTCGCCGCTGAGCAGGTAGGGCCGGTAGCGCCACGCCTTCACCGCATCCATCGCGGCCTGCTGCAGCATTGCCGGGCCGCTCACCACGCGCAAGTTCTCGATGGTTCCGCTCCGCGAAATGGTCGCCTGCAGCACCACCGTTCCTTGTGTTCCGGTTGCCTTCGCAATCGGGGGATACACCGGCACTCGCCGATCGATCAACAAGCCGGCTACAACCAACCCCGATACGCGCACCGGACCCCTCACCGCCGCGCTCACAACCGGACGCTGGTTCTCGCCACCAAATGGATTCGGGCCGCCAGTCCCATTGCCATCGTCCATGGTCGCAACATTAATGTTCGGCAACGCCTCTGGCTCCTGCACCATCTTGATCCCGACCGGAATCGAGGGGGGCGCAAATACTTGGCCGCCACGCATCTCCAGCTTCGCCAAGTCGGCATGTTGCACCGGCGTCTCCGGTTTCGGTTCAGGCGCGGGAGCCCGCGGCACTTCCATCAGGAATGGCAACGCCATCGGCGGCAATGCGTGGGGATAAAGGAGCGGAATCATCACCAGCGCAAGGAGAATGGAGCCGTTGAATCCCGAAGACGCAATCATCCAGCTGCGGCTGCGGGTGCGGATTCTGCCTGTAGATTCGAACGTGGAGTCTTCAAACATGGCCTGCCTCCTCAACTTCAATTCAGCCGCGCCGCAAGGGAGACAGGGATTTCTCAAAGCGCAACCGCCCCGCCGCTCCACGAAACACATCCTCGTGGAGCGGGCCTTCAAGGTCCTCCGCTCATCCCATTCGGTGCCACTGTGCTGGTGTAGACACCGCAGCCCCGCAAACTGTTCCCGCATCGAGCAAAACGTGCGCCCACTACGTTACACTCCGAGTCGGCGCCAACCTATTCGTCGGAGTTCCAATGAAATTGTTTTGTATTTCTGCGTTCACGCTCGTCGCAGCCCTTGCTGCAGAGACGCATACGGCAACGCTCCGAGCGCAGCAGTCCACGGCAGTTCCAAATCCGAACGCTACGATAAGCTACATTCACGACGCGTGGGACACGCTCACCCGCTCTGTCACCGACTGCAATTCGCTCAGCGATGTAAAAGTTGAAAACTCCTCCGGCGCCAGTTCCGTCCTCTATCTCCCCACTGAGCTGCCCGCGCCACCCCAGGTCAAAGCCCTCGAGCAAACCTGCCATATCAAAGTGATCTCCTTGCCGCGCCACATCGAGAAGATCGGCGACGTCCGCCCGGAAGAACTGCACACCCCTGGGCTGCTTTACCTCCCTAATCCCTACATCGTTCCCGGCGGCCGCTTCAACGAGATGTACGGCTGGGACAGTTACTTCATCCTTCTTGGATTGGAGGCTGACCACAAAGAAGCCCTGGCCAAAGGCATCGTCGATAACTTCCTCTTTGAGATCGAGCACTACGGTGGAGTCCTGAACGCAAACCGCACTTACTACCTCACGCGTTCACAGCCGCCATTTCTCACTTCCATGATTCGCGCCGTCTACGAAGATCCCTCCAGCTTTCCTGCCACATTCGCCGGCCGCATGATGGCCCGTGCATGGCTCGAGCACGCTTACGCTCTGGCGGTAAAGGACCACTCCACCTGGGAGCGCCCCGAGCACAAGGCGGGCTCAACCGGCCTCTCCCGCTACTTCGACTATGGGACCGGCCCTGTCCCGGAGATGGCCGACAACAGCACCTATTACATTGACGTCCTGCGCTGGCTGGTCGCGCATCCTCACCAGGGCGGCGACAGTTACCTGGTCAAAGGCTCTGAACATCCCGACGCGGCAGAGGCCGCAAGGCTCAAACTCACCAGTTGCGATGTGCGGGCAAGTGTCGTCTGCGCACGAGCATTGTTCGGCGGCTATCGCCTCAGCCGCGATTTCTATGCCGGTGACCGTGCCATGCGCGAATCGGGCTTCGATAGTTCCAATCGCTTCGGTCCCTTCTCTGGAGACACTGAACACTACGCGCCGGTCTGCCTCAACAGCCTGCTCTATCGCTATGAGCGAGACCTTGAACATTTGGCATTGCTTCTAGGCAACGTCAAAGATGCGGCGCATTGGGATCGCCACTCTCAACAGCGCGCGGAGGCCATTCAGCGCTATCTCTGGCGCCAGAAGGATGACGTCTTCGCCGACTTCGACTTTGTCCATGCCCGCTCGTCGACCTACGCCTACGTCACTTCGCTCTACCCCATGTGGGCCGGCTTCGCCACCCGCGATCAAGCCACAGAAATCGAGGTAAAACTCGACCTCTTCGAGCGACCCGGCGGTCTCTCTACCAGCAACACCAACACCGGCCTGCAGTGGGACGAGCCCTACGGCTGGGCGCCCACAAACTGGATCGCTGTTGCCGGCCTGAACGCCTACGGCTTCCGCGCCGACGCCGCGCGCATCGCGCAACACTTCGACGCCACCGTAGACGCAGGTTTCGCCGCCGACGGAACCATCCGCGAAAAATACAACGTCCTAAACCAAACGCCCAATGTCAACATAAGTGCCGGTTACACCACCAACGAAATCGGCTTCGGCTGGACAAACGCCATCTATCTCAAAATGAGAGAAGTTATGCAGCCGCAACCAGCTGCCGCAACGAAATAGGTTTCTGATTGATTGTTGCTGTACCAGTTCCCGTGCCTGTCAGGTCTGGTGCGCCGCTGCCTGGGGCCTTCCATCCACGTACAAAGTCTGCCCGCCTCCACGAGCGCTGTAACACTCAGTCCAGCGAGTCACTCTCAAGTACATCGCCTAATGACAGTCTTTCATCGCACACTGGTTGAATCTCAGCGCGGATTCCCACTCTCCGCGCAGAGCATTCCACCGCACCTTGCCCATTTGCGTGTAACCTTTCTTCGTTCTCTCTCGTAAGCAAGGTTAGAAAGGGAAAGGCGAATGAGCAGTTGGCCGAGCGGCGTGCTGGTTCCAATCGCTGGTCCTTTGGACAGGTTCCGCCAGGGCGACGTGGACGCCTTCGAAGAGCTCTTCTGCCTCCATCAGCGCGCTGTCTATGGATGGATTCTGCGTATCGTCCGCAACCCAACGGAAGCCGATGAACTCACGGTGGAGACCTTCTGGCGCATCTACAAGGCCCACGCTCGCTTTGAGGCCGCCCGCGAATTCGAGCCCTGGGCGCGCCGCATCGCCACCAACGTCACTCTTGACTGGCTCCGTCGCCGCCGTCCCGACAGCGAATTGACGGAAGAAGTCATCGCCACACAAACAACTGGGGCTTCCACCAATCCCGGCGTCACAGCAGAGATCCGTACGAAGACCGCGCACGCCTTTGCGCGCCTGCCGCCCCTGCTGCGAGTCGCCGCCACCCTTGCGGTCATCGAGGAGCGGCCGCATAAGGAAGTGGCGGAAGCCCTTGGAATCTCGGTAACCGCTGTAAAGCTGCGCGTCTTTCGCGCTCTCCGATTGCTCCGGAAAGATCTTGAAAGGCAGGGAATCACACCATGAGTGCCCACGATGAGGACCGAATCAAGAATCTGCTTCGACAGGCCTTGCCGCCCATTGAAGCCAAAACCGAGCCAGCCCTAGATCTGTGGCCCGCCATGCTTCGCCGTCTCGATACAAAATCCACTGCGCAGCCTGGGTCGCGCTGGGTTTGGTTCGACTGGGCTCTTGCTGCCGGCCTCGCCGTCATCGCCGTTTCTTTCCCGGCGTCGATTCCGCTGCTTCTTTACTACCTCTAGAACCTGCGGGCGAAGCTGCATGGACGCGCACCCGCTACAAAGGAGAACAAATGAATACGCATCCATATCTCCGTGCCTATCTTGCCGGAATCTTCACTCCTACTCTGGTACTCCCGCTGATTCTCGCAGGTTTCATCACCGTGCGCCTCGTCCTCGCCCTGCCCATTCCCATTGAGCGCTTCATCATCTTTCCCATGGCCGTTGTGCCCTCGCTCTTCGGCCTTTGGAACATGGTTTATCTCTGGTCGCATTCGCGCACCAACATGCCCATCGGCCTGCACGGCGCCATCCTGCCCTTCCTCGGCGTGCCCGCCGGGGCGCTCGTCGCTAGCAGTCTAGGCATGTTGCAGATCGGCGCGCACGGCGTCACCTGGTTCCAAACCTGCCAAATCCCCTACGGATTCATCGCGCCAGTCTTTGCGGCCGGGGTCGCAGGCTACTACCTTGTCTGGAAGTACATCGTGGGTTTCCTGAATGGAATGATGGGAATCGCCTAGAGCGTTGCCAAACTATGCGCCGGCGTGGAAGAAATCATGAACGCCGGCGCGCTCCGCGTGTGTCTCCATCTGCGTCTGAATCTCCAGCGCCAAAGCCAGTGCATCGCGTCCCTGCCGTGCAGTTACTCTTGGCTCCCGCCGCGTCTGCACTGAATCGAGAAACGACCGAATCTCAAGCTTCAGCGGCTCGCCGGGAGTGACCTCAGGTTTGACGAAAGAAAGCCCCGGCGCAGGTCCAGTTGTAAGTTCCGTCGCGGGGCCCGTTGCTGAAAGGCCGAGCTTGCCAAGAATCGCGGGATCGATCAAGCCCGTGGCCGTGATTTTCGCCATAGTCTCCTCGTCGATTTTTCCGGCAGTAATGGCTGCAATAACGTCCGCCGGAAGCGCGGCAGCCAGTGCGGCCAGCTTGCCGGGATCCAGTCCGGCAGCCAGCGCCCTTTGAACAAGCGAAGCGATTCCGTCAGGCCGTGCACCACCGGCACTTTCGTCTACGCGAATCACCAGCAGGTCCTGCCTTGCATAGTCGATCGACACGTACTGCCTCGGCTCAAAAAACCTCAGCTTGCGTACTCGCTCGGTCGAAACCCGCGAGGCCGTAAAATTCGCCACGCACCCTGACTCGAACTCCACCCGCACATTCGCAATGTCGACCTTCGGCGACAGAATCGGCAGTCCTACCGCGCGCACTTCGCGCACCGGCGAGCGAGCAAAGGTCAACACAATGTCCAGATCGTGGATCATCAGGTCAAGCACCACGTCCACGTCAAGAGCCCTCGGCGTAAACACGCTCAACCGATGCGACTCGAAAAACATGGGCCGCCGCAGTTTGGGTTCAACGGCCAGCACCGCGGGATTGAAGCGCTCCAGGTGCCCCGGCTCCAGAATGCGCTTTCCTTTGTCTGCCAACGCAATCAGATCGTCGGCTTCCGTCAGACTCGCCGCCAGTGGCTTCTCCACCAGCAAGTCAAGCCCTGCCTTCAACAGTTCCGACGCCACCGCGTGATGGTACACCGTTGGCACCGCAACCGTAGCCGCATCGAGCTTCAGGTCTGCCGAAAGCAGTTTGTCAACGGAAGGAAAGACTGGAATTCCATACTTGGCCGCAGCGTCTGCAGCCCGCTTTGCATCTGGCTCGACGGAAGCAACAAGAGCCACGCCCAGTCCGGCACTCTCCAATTCGCGATATACGCGCAGATGGTTGCGTCCGAATGCCCCAGCCCCTGCCACGGCAACCCGCAAAATGGCTCCGTTCGCTATCGCGCGACCCCTATTTCCGGCTTCTTGCCTTCTACCGCCTTCAGGCAGCGGCCATAGAGCTCCAGAAGTTGCGTCACGTGTTCCTCGGGCTTCGGTGCGGTTGCGCCGGTGAACCCTGTTGAAGGCGAAGCAGGCTTTCCCACTCCTGCGGTTCCTGCCACAAACTTCAGCAGATCCAGTGCGATATCTTCATTGCGCCGGGCACCCAGGCCCGCATTCGTCAATCCATCCATCCTGAAAAATCTCCAACAAGGATGCTAGCAGATTCGGGTTTGCCAATCCCTCATCGCTCCCTCCATGCGCGGGCACTTCGCGATACCCTGAAGTAGTATGCGCACCGCCTACATCGGAATGGGCGCGAACCTCCCCAGCCCAGCAGGCTCGCCCGAAGCTACGCTGGCTGCGGCATCCGCACGCCTCGAATCCCTGGGCCGCGTGCTTGCACGCTCCTCGCTCTACTCCACCACGCCGGTCGGATTTGCCAATCAGCCTCGCTTTCTCAACGCCGCGGCCGCCCTTGAAACCGGCTTGACCCCATTCGAACTTCTCGGCGCCGTGCTCCTCATCGAAAAGGACTTCGGTCGCGACCGTGCCTACAGCCTCGCCAACGGTCCGCGCACCCTCGACCTCGACATCCTGCTCTACGGGGATTTTGTGATCGGCGGATCGAGTCTTGTCATCCCGCACCCGCGTCTAACAAAACGCGCCTTCGTCCTCGTGCCGCTTAACGAGATCGTTCCGCAAGCGATCGTTCCCCGCACTCAAAACACCGTGGCACAATTGCTGAAGAGCCTTGTTCCCGGCCCAGGTAATGAAATCAATGCAGTTATTCCCATGCAAAGCGATCTCTGGCGTCCTTTGGCTCTTTCCGGCGCTGTTGGTCCCGGCAAGCGTTAGTGGTCAGTCCCCGGCGCCCCCGTCCCCAACCACCGCGCCAGCCACCACCGTCACCGTCACCGCCTATCGCACTCCCCTCGGCGCGCTTGAGAGCCCGGTCACCACCCGGCTCCTCTCCCAACGCACTCTCAGCTCGGCGCCCTCAGTCACTATGGACGGCCAGATCCGCCAGATTCCCGGTCTTGAGCTCTTCCGCCGCTCAAGTTCGCTTGTCGCCAACCCCACCTCGCAGGGCGCGAGCCTGCGCGGCCTCGGTTCCACCTCCGCCAGCCGCACCCTGGTCACCGACGACGATGTGCCTCTCAACGACCCTATCGGTGGATGGATTCACTGGCAGGAGCAGCCGGAACTTGCCATTCAAAGTATTGAACTGGTCCGCGGCGGCGCCAGCGACCTCTACGGTTCCAGCGCCATTGGCGGTGTCATCAACGTCATTCCCGTTCGTCCAACATCCAACCTGGCCGAACTCCGCACCTCATATGGCGGAGAGGGCACCTACGACGATAGCCTGCTCCTTCAGGGCAACCGCGGCCCCTGGGGAGTGCTCCTCGCCGGCGGCTTGCTCGGCACCGACGGCTTCATCCAGGAAGCCCCAACGCAGCGCGGCCCCATCGACGCCGTCAGCAACGTGCACAGCCAGAACGCTCTGCTGCTCGCAGAACACGATCGCGGTTCGCTTCGCCTCTTCGCCCGCGCGAACGGATTCAACGAATTTCGCCACAACGGCACACCCTACCAGATCAACGCCACACGTCTCGTGCGCTATGCCACCGGCGCGGACTGGCAAGCCCAGCACAGCGCCTCGCTCGTCGCCCGCCTCTACGGCGCCTCAGAGCGCTACCGTCAGACCTTTTCTAGTATCTCCAACGCGCCCAACGCAGCGAACCCCAGCTGCTCCTATCGCTGCGGTGAGACGCCCAGCAAATTCGCCTACATCCCGGTCAACGAACTCGGCGTCACGGCCCATTGGAACCAGCCCCTCGGTGCGGGCCTGCTTCTCGTCGCAGGAGCCGACGCGCACGACGTCCGCTTCTGGGATCGCGAACAGACCTATGGTTCAACGGCAGCCCTCACCAACCTCCACGACCACCAGCGCGATTCGGCTGCTTATGTCGAAGCGCTCTGGGTCCACAACGCCTGGACCCTCGCCGCCTCCACCCGCATGGATTGGTTCCAGAACTACGACGGTCACCAGCTCCTATGGACAGGTACCGCCTGGACCCCCACCGCCGCGCAGCCGTCCCAGCGCGACGAGCGCATCTTCGATCCACGCCTCGGCCTCTCGCGCAAACTCGCCGAGCACTGGGCTCTCTCAGCCTCGGGTTTCCGCGCTTTTCGCGCGCCCACGCCCAGCGAACTTTACCGCTCCACACAGGTCGGCAACCAGCTCACCAAGCCCAACGGCAACCTGCTCAGTGAACGCGCCACCGGCTGGGAAACCGGCGTCGCCACGCAATGGAACTGGGGCACCATCCGCTCCAGCTACTTCCTCACCCAGGTCAACCGTCCCATCGTTGCCGTCACCACCTGTGCAACCTGTTCGCCTATCCTGCTCGTCCGCCAGAACCTCGGCCAGATCGAGAGCCGGGGCCTCGCCCTCGACTTTGAATTAGCCCCACGCCTCTCGTTTGCGCCCACCTACCAACTGAACATCGACGGAGGCTACCAATACGCGCACGCCACCGTCAGCCGCGGCGCGCATGACCTCGGCAACTGGATCCCCGAAGTCGCCCGCAACATGGCCACCCTCAACCTGCGCGCCTTCCGTCCAAAGTTCGGCACACTCAGCCTGCAAAGCCGCTTGAGTGGCCGCCAATACGACGATGATGCCAACGCCTATATGCTCCACGGCTACTTCCGCCTCGACGCCTACGCCTCACACGACGTCGGCAAGCGCCTTCAACTCTTTGCCGCCGGAGAAAACCTCTTCAACCGCCAGATCGAAGTCTCCAAAACCCCAACCACCACCCTGGCCACCCCGCGCACCGCTCGTATCGGCTTCCAGGTCCACCTCGGTGCCGCTCGGAATTGACACTGAGATGGAATCTCCTCATACATTCGCGCAGGAATAAACAAAATTGTTTATACTGATAATGTGAAGAGCAGCGAGTTCAAGCGGTGGCTTGAGAAGCAAGGCGCCAGGTTCACGAGTGGTAAAGGTGGACATCTCGGGATCGAATTGAACGGAAAACTCTCCGTGCTGCCAACGCACTCTAAAGACCTCAAGTAGGGACTCGTCGAGGGAGTCAAAAAGCAACTCGGGCTCAAATAGGAGGGGCATCATGCGTTATCCAGTCCGTCTCAAGGCCGCCGAAGAGGGCGGTTTCCTGGTAACTTTTCCCGATATTCCGGAAGCGATTACGCAGGGCGAGGACGTCGAAGATGCGCTACGCCATGCGGCGGACGCCCTTGAAACTGCGCTGGACTTCTACTTTGAATATCGTCGCCCGGTTCCCGCGCCCTCCAAACCAAAGCGCGGCCAGAGACTCGTCGAACTGCCCCCAAGCGTGTCCGCAAAGGTGCTTCTGCTCAACGAAATGCTGCGCCAAAAGGTGCGCCCCGCCGAGCTCGCCCGCCGCATCGGCACCACGCCCCAGGAAGTCAACCGACTCACCAACATCCGCCACACCACTCGCATCGACCGCGTGGATACTGCCCTTCGTGCGCTAGGAAAGCGCCTCCTGATCCGCGTCGCGTGATCAGGCAAGCATGGAGTGCCCCAGGTCTCATTTTTTGAGACCTGGGAATCTGTTAGTCCTCTTCCACTCCAGCCCGCTAAACCCTTCCCGCTAAAATCAAAAGGTGAGTTCACCCTTCGAGATTTTTGCGGAAACAGAAGCCGGAGGCCGCCGCGCCCAGCTTCATCTGCCCCACCGCACCATTCAGACTCCTGTCTTTATGCCCGTCGGCACCGCCGGCACTGTAAAGGCCGTTCCTCAGGACGCACTCGAATCCCTCGGCGCAGAAATCATCCTCGGCAATACCTATCACCTTTATCTGCGCCCCGGTCACGAAACCATCCGCCGTCTCGGCGGCCTGCATCGCTTTATCAGTTGGCCCCACGCCATGCTCACCGACTCCGGCGGCTTCCAGGTCTTCTCTCTCAGCGCCCTGCGCAAAGTCTCGGACGAAGGTGTCCGCTTTCGTTCGCACCTCGACGGCAGCAGCCACTTCTTCACGCCCGAGCACTCCATGGACGTACAGATCGCCCTCGGTGCCGACATTTGCATGGCTTTCGATGAGTGCACCGAATACCCCGCCGATCGAGGACGCGCCGAAGAGAGCCTGCGTCTCACCATGGCCTGGGCCCACCGCTCGCTCTCGCACTTCCGCGCCCACCGCTGTGAGGTCCCATGGACTGATCAGAAAGGCTGCTGCATGCAATGCTTCGGAATCGTTCAGGGCGGCATGTACACCGATCTCCGTCGCCAATGCGCCGAGCGCCTCGTCGAAATGGGCTTCGACGGCTACGCCATCGGCGGCCTCAGCGTTGGCGAACCCCGCGCGCTCACCCTCGAAATGATTGCCGAGGTCCTGCCACTGCTACCCAAAGACAAGCCGCGTTACGTCATGGGCGTCGGCTATCCGGACGAGATTGAGCAGTACGCCCGCATGGGCGTCGACATGATGGATTGCGTACTGCCCACCCGCGCCGCCCGCCACGGCTTGCTCTTCACCAGCGAAGGTCGCCTCAACATCAAGGCCACAAGATATTCAGAGGACCAGTCCCCGCCCGACCCCGCCTGCAATTGCCCAGTCTGCCGCCGCTACACCCGCGCCTATCTCCGCCATCTCATGCAATCCGGCGAAACCCTCTCAGCAATCCTCAACACCATCCACAACCTCGCCTATTACCTGGGAATCATGGAACGTGTGCGGAAGGACCTTCTTGTCCAGAGCTGATTCGACAAGTTGATTAGCCGGCCGTCTCCGCGCAGGCGCTTTGCCGTGCGGCCTGAAACGTCAAGGCCAGCGTAGTGGCCGCGCTGAGCCACAGGATCGCCCCGGTGCCGAACGACGCAATGCCTTGCAGTTGCCCGGCGGGTGCGAACAACATGCTCGCGACGGCCCAGCCCACTAGCAGCGCCCCCGTCACATAATGCAGAGAATACCGAAACAACCGCGCCAGCGGGAACATATGCAGGCCAGCGATGGCGGCGATCGCGTTCATCACGTAGACGTCTATGTGCAGCTTGGCAAAGCTGAAAGCCACCACGCTGATGGCAATCCACTGGATCGCATTGATCCACATGAATGCGCGCCCCATTGCGGGGTCATCGGGGACACGCGGCCAGCGCTTCGCCTCGCGGTAAAGCATCATGGAAGCGGTTAGCAGAACCAACGTACCCAGCACAACTCCGGACACCGCAGCTACCTCGAGCTTTTGCATCGCGTAGAGTGCCAGCAGGAACCAAAGCGCTCCGAAGCCAGTGAAAAACAGGGTGCCCGTCGCTCTGCCGCTCAATTGATTTGCATTCTGGATTGTGTTCATCGCATCGCTCCTCAAAATTAACGAACCGAAATTAACAAGTCGAAAATCACAGGCTCCCGGCCTTCTCGTTTCCGTCTTATCAAGCCTCAATCGCGCCGCCCAGCAACTGCTTCAAGGCCTGCACGTACTCACCCAGCGCCGCCCGCCCGACCTCGGTCATGCGATAGAGCGTCTGCGGCTTGCGCTGCACAAACCGCTTCTCCACCGTCACGTATCCTGCCTCTTCCAGCTTCTGCAGTTGCGCCCCCAGGTTGCCGTCAGTCGACCCGGTCTTTGCCCGGAGCCACGTAAACTCCGCCTCCTCCACGCTCACCAGCAGCGACAGCAGCGCCAGGCGCAGCTTCCCGTGAATTACGGGATTCAGCTCCGGCAGCTCAGGCATGGACTGCCCCCTGATTCCCGTCTTCCAGCCGCCGTCTCCTGGATTCGCGAACCATTGCATAAACCCCAAAGACAATCTGGCAGAAGAAAAGCGCAGTCAGGAACGCGATTGTGAGCGCATTGCCGTCGCCAAAGCAGGCAAAGACGGTCAGTGCCCACCAAACGAGCGCGCAGGCAAACTGCATCTTCCATCTGAGAATCATGCTCGAGGCAGCGTTGGCTGTGCCAAGCATGGCCCCGATTCCAGCCAGCAAAATGTGCTGGTCGATTCTGCCGCTTATGCTTAGCGACAAGAAAAGCAAAAACATCGAGCTGCCGACTGCTGCCCAGATGGAACCGATTGCCCGCCCCATCGTCGTGTCCGGCCGTTTACGTTTTTTGACAGAGATCAATACGCCGGACAGGACACAGGCGCAGGTCATCGTCACCGGCCACGCAAGATTGCTTTGAAACAGTGCGGCCCAGAGGATGGCTACGTAATAAGCCACCCCCCACAAAACGAACATCCAGCCCCAGCGTTCTGTTGTCCGCCGTCCCTG
>JBARBP010000004.1:0-38274 GCA_049793195.1 Occallatibacter sp.
TTGCTTTCCAGAACTTCGGCCTGAGCCAAAGGGCGGCGGCGGCGAGTACAAGATAAAGCGCATTGAGCGCTGCGTAAGACCAGCTGAAGACCGTTTCAGAATGATGATGCGCATAGACCCACCAATCTAGGTCGATGTTGAGGTTCTCGACGCGGGGGCGGAGGGCCATATCGGCGACGCGCCCCAGCGGCAGCCACAGGTAATAGCGGAGGGGATGGGCGGCAATGCGGTCCTGAGCCAGCCTGGCGAAGCGGGCATCGATGGCGGGCGTGAGGTTGTCGCCGTTGGGGTTGTAGTCGGCGGCTAGCGCGGTGGTTTCGGCGCGCTGCGCGGGGGAGTCGAAGGCCCGGCTGGGTAGCTGGCTCACATCGAAGGGGCCGTCAGGGACGTTCCAGTAAATCTGGTAGGTGGAGATGAAGTCGAGACACCAGGTTTTGGTCCAGCGCTGCCATCCGGGATAGGTGGGCTCTCCGGGATCGTTGGCCATACGGGGTGCGAGCGGCTGGAAGACATGGAAGACCTGCCAGTTGCGTGCTGTCCATGCGGCAAAGGGGGCCAAGGCGAGCAGGCCGCAGACGAGGGTGATGCGGGCGAGTTTTTGCGGCGGAATTGAGAGCGGACTGCGGCGGTCGAGCCCGATGAGCAGGGCCGGCGCAAGGGCGACGGCGGCGAGCGCGCCATCGGGACGAAGGAGCGCGACGAAGGTGACGGCGAAGGTGAAGCAGAGGGCACTGCGCCACCCTGGTTGTTGATGGAAGCTGGCCATGGCCCGGAGCGCCAGGGCGAGCGCGAAGAGAGTGGGTGTCTCAGCGAGGGGAACTACCGCATAGGAGGCTGTGAAGGGGCAGAGCACGGCGAGCCAGAGTGTCGCCATGAATGCGGCAGAGGCAAGGCGCACAGGCGCGATGCGGGCCGCGAAGCCGGCCAAGAGCAGGCATCCGAGGAGTTCGAGGACGATTTGCACGACGGCGGCGGAATAGTAGTTCTCCATTCCGAAAAGTTTGAAGCAAAGGGCCAGAAAAAGCGGGTAGCCGGGCAGGCGAATGAGGGATGGGAGCAGTTCGGCCTTTGCGCCCGTGAAGGCATAGTGGCCATGGAGCAGGAGGTTTTTGGCCAGATCGCCGTAGATGAGCGAGTCGCCATTGACCTGGAAGAGATCGTTCAGCATCCAAAGGCGGAGGATGAGACCCGCCGCAAGGGCCGCGGCAAGACTGAGCGCTGGAATGACCGCGGAGTGCTCGGAACCGCTCGGCCTGGAGGGTGGAGGCTGCTGCGGCGTCAATTGACTCTGGGGAGTGGGTTCCATACGATTCGTAATGTATAGCGTAGACCGTCCGCAAGGGTTTTTGCTTGCTGTTCATTGAAACCAAAGATGCCTGATCGCCAAATATTCTTCGACCCGCAACGCAAACGATGGAAGCGCCTTCGGCGCATTCTGGATGCCACGGCGGTGATTTCCACGCTGGTGCTGGCCGGATTCATCTTCAATGTGCTGCGGAACCAGCAACTGCCGGAGCTGCTGCTGCCATCGCCCAAGCACAACTACAAGGCGCTTCCGGACCTGGAGCCCTCGCTGCGCAGCGGGAAGAGCCAGCGCCCGGCGCGCCGCAAGACCGACCGAAGGCCTTCAGAGATTCCATTCAATACGGGCGAAGGATTGCGCGCCGCCTATTACGTGCAGGACGACGCCGCCAGCTACTCATCGCTCAAGGAGCATGTGCACCAGATTGACTTGCTGTTTGCGCAGTGGTTCCACGTGAATGCGCCCACGGGAACGCTGATGGCGATGTCCGGGGACAATCTTCACGAGTATCCGGTGGTGGATGGCGGCACGGTACACGACCCGGACAGCATGAGCCGGGTGAAGAACGTGATTCAGGCCGCGCGGGAAGACACGGAAGTGATCCCTCACCTGAACAACTACAACCCGCGCAACCAGAGCTGGGACGCGGACGTTGGTGGAGTACTGAAAGACAAGGAAAAGCGCGACGCGCTGCGCGAACAGATTCTCCGTTTTTTTACGGCATATTCGAACTATTATCCCGGGCTTTCGCTGGACATTGAAAATCTGAATGACGACGCTCTACCGGGCTACCTGAGCTTCATCCAGGAGCTGTACGCCGCGATGCATGCGCGGAATCTGCACCTTTACGTGAACGTAGCCGCTTCCACGCCGGACGACGAGCTTAAGACGATCGCCGACAACTCCGACGCCATTGTGCTGATGAACTACGACGAGCATGAGGCCAATAGCGACCCGGGACCCGTGGCCAGCCAGAGCTGGTTTATCGGCAACCTGCAACGGGTGTTAAAGGTGGTGCCCAAGGAGAAGATCATTTGCGCAGTTGGGAACTACGGGTATGACTGGACGCTATCGATCCCCGACCCGAAAGACCGCCGGCATCCCAAGGCGAAGGTGCTGGATACCGAAGATCTCTCAGTCTCCGATGCGTGGCAGCGGGCTTCCGACGCCGATGCCGACCTGGATCTCAATTACGACTCGCTCAATCCCCACTACGAGTACATCGACGAAGACAACAACCAGCGCCACGTGGTGTGGTTTCTGGATGGCGTTTCGTTGCTGGATGAGATGCGCGCGGCCCGTGCCCTGGGACTGCAGACCTTTGCCCTTTGGCGACTCGGCGAGGAAGACAGCTCGCTTTGGAGCATCTGGGACAAGCCAAGCTCTCCTGATTCGTTGCAGGCGCTGGGATCCGTGCAGCCAGGGCACGACGTGGACACCGAGGGCGAAGGAGACATTCTGCGCGTGACGGGATTGCCCCAGCCGGGCAAGCGGACGGTCACAGTCGATACAGACGAGGCCGATCCGCGGAAGAAACTGATTGTGGACGAGCATATGGATGTGTATCCGCGCACGTACACAATTGAGCAGTACGGCTACCATGCCAACGAGGTAGCGCTGTCGTTCGACGACGGACCCGATCCGAAGTGGACACCGAAGATTCTGGACATTCTGAAGCAGAAAAACGCGAAGGGCACATTCCTGATTATCGGCGCGGAGGCAGCGGAGCATGTGGGGGTGCTGCAGCGCGTCTTCCGGGAAGGCCATGAGATTGGAAACCACACATGGTCGCACCCGGACATCAGCGAAATTTCTTCGCGTCAATTGGACCTGGAGGTAAAGCTGACGGGGCGTCTGTTCGCGAGCAAGCTGGGCGTGCAGCCACTCTATTTCCGGCCGCCGTACGACATTGACGAGGAGCCGGACACCGACGACCAGGCTGCGCCGGTGGTAAGTATTCAGCGCGAAGGCTACACGATCATCGGGAACAAGATCGACACCGACGACTGGAATGAGCATCCGCGCAAGTCGCCGCAGGAAATTGCGCAATCGGTGCTGGCCCAGTTGCAGACGATGAAGGTGAAGCCGCAGTTTCGCGGCTCTATCATCCTGTTGCACGACGGCGGCGGCAATCGGCAGGCCACTGTGGATGCGCTGCCGGTGCTTATCGACACGCTGCGCGCCCACGGGTACACGATTGTGCCGGTCTCCGCGCTGATGGGGAAGACGACGGCGGAAGTGATGCCGCCGCTGACCTTTTGGCAACATCTGCGCGCCATTCCGGATTCGATCGCGTTTTCGGTCGTAGATATTGTGGGCAACTTCATCGTCATGGTTTTCTTCCTTGGCGACATCCTGATGAGCGCGCGGTTGATTATCGTGGGCCTGTTCGCGGTGATCGACCGGCTGCGCAAGCCGTACCACGATGCCACCGAGGGATACGCCCCGCGGGTCGCCGTCCTGATCCCCGCGTACAACGAAGAGACGGTGATCGTACGGACGATCCGATCGGTGCTTAACTCGGACTACAAGAATCTTCACATTATCGTGATCGACGACGGGTCCACCGACAACACGGCGGAGGTGGCTCGGGAGGCGTACGCGCATGAGATAGCCGTGGGCCGCGTGCAAGTGCTGAGCAAGCCCAATGCCGGAAAAGCGGCGGCTCTGAACTTTGCGTTGGAGCCGATGAATGAGGAGATTTATGTGGGCATCGACGCGGACACAGTGATTGCCGCGGACGCGATCTCGAAGCTGATCCCCCATTTTGAGAACCCCCGGATTGGGGCCATGGCCGGGAACGCGAAGGTGGGCAACCGCGTGAACCTGTGGACGCGGTGGCAGGCGCTGGAGTACATCACCAGCCAGAACTTCGAGCGGCGGGCGCTGGATCTTTTCCACGTGGTCACGGTGGTTCCAGGAGCCATTGGGGCCTGGCGCACTGCGCCGGTGAAGGCGGCGGGCGGTTATCCGCTGAACACCGTAGCCGAGGACGCCGACCTGACGATGAACCTGCTGGAGCAGGGGCTCAGGGTGGACTACGAGGACCGCGCGCTGGCGTTCACTGAAGCGCCGGTTGACGTGAAGGGGCTGATGCGGCAGCGTTTCCGCTGGTCGTTCGGGATATTGCAGGCGGTTTGGAAGCATCGCGCCGCGTTTGTGCGCAACAAGGCGATGGGGTTGTTTGCGCTGCCGAATATTTTGATCTTCCAGATGCTTTTGCCGCTGGTTTCACCGTTTATCGACCTGATGTTTCTGGCGGGCGTGGTGAACTTCTTTGTCGATCGCTACTACCACCCAGAGGCGGCGTCGGCGGCCAGCCTGGAGAAGCTGGTGGTGTACTTCCTGGGGTTCCTGGTAATCGACTTCATTACTTCGTCGGCGGCCTTCTCGCTGGAGCGGCGCCATCCGGCGAACAAGGGCGATGGGTGGCTGCTGTTCCACATCTGGCTACAGCGGTTTGCTTACCGGCAGGTCTTCTCGATTGTGCTGTTCAAGACGCTGATTCGGGCGATTGATGGGAAGCCGTTCAATTGGGACAAGATTGAGCGAACGGCGAAGATGAGCAAGGCGACGGAGGCGATTACGGAGACGGTGGGATGAAGGCGTCTTTGCGCGGAATACGAGTGTCGGGGATTCCAAGTTCGCCGAAGAACAACCGCAGGTCCTTCGACTTCGCAAACCGCAAAAAGCGCGGCTTGCTCCGCTCAGGATGACAGAGCATTTTCTTTATTTGTTTTAGAGGCAAGATTCTAACTTACCATTCCGAGTTCCCGCAGCAGGAAGGCGTAGTCGAGGGCTATCTCTTTGAGATAGTCGTAGCGGCCGCTGGCGCCGCCGTGGCCGGCTTGCATGTTTGTTACCAGCAGCAACGCGTTGCTATCGGTTTTTAGGGTACGGAGTTTTGCTACGTACTTAGCTGGCTCCCAGTACATGACCTGGCTGTCGTTGAGGCTCGTCTTGACTAACATCGCGGGATAACTCGCTGACTGCAAGTTCTCGTAGGGCGAGTAACTCAACATATATTGGAAATATTTCGGATCATTTGGGTCGCCCCACTCTTCGTACTCGGGAACGGTGAGAGGGAGCGACGCGTCGAGCATTGTGTTCATGACATCGACGAAGGGGACGTGGGAGAGGATGGCGCGGAAGAGATCGGGACGCATGTTGGCGACGGCGCCCACGAGCAAACCGCCGGCCGAGCCGCCTTCGATGGCCACGTGCGTGGGATCGCCGTAGCCAGCAGCGGTAAGGTGCTCGACGGATGCGATGAAGTCGGTGAAGGTGTTGCGCTTGACGAGCATCTTGCCGGCGTCGTGCCAGGGCTCGCCGAGGTCGCCGCCGCCGCGGATGTGCGCATAGGCCATGACGACGCCGCGATCGAGAAGGCTGAGGCGGTTGGAGCTGAAGCCGAGGGGCAGCGAGTAGCCATAGGAGCCGTAGCCGTAGACATAGAGGGGATTGCGGCCGGGCTCGCGCGTGTCTTTGCGATAGACGAGGGAGACGGGGACCGGAACGCCGTCGGGGGCGGTGGCGTGGATGCGCTCGCTGGCATAGAGGGTGCGGTCGAAGCCGCCGGGAATCTCAATCTGCTTGAGGAGCGTGGATGCGCCACTGGCGACGTCGTACTCAAAGACCGAGCTGGGCGTGACGAGAGATTGATAGCCGTAGCGGAAGGTGGATGTCTGAAAGATGCGGTTGATGTGGGGATGGGCGCTGTAGGCCGGCTCGGGGAAGGCGATCTCGGCGGTCCTGGTGGCTCCCGGGCCGTCGCTTGAAAAAGTCCAGAGACGCAGGCGGGGCAGGCCGCTCTCGCGCTCGCAGGCGATAAAAAAGCCGGCGAAGAGATCGATCTCTTCGAGCATCACGTCGTTGCGGTGGGGAATGCGCTCGGTCCAGTGACTGCGGCCGGGTGTGGCTACGGGCGCGGTGACGAGGCGGAAGTTGCGGCCACTGTCATTGGTGCGGATGAACCAGAGGCCGTTTCGGTGGTCGATGGAGTACTCGTGCTGTTCGTGGCGCTCGCTGATCAGGGCAAAGCTGGCTTCCGGTTGGTCCGCCGCCAGCACACGAGATTCAGTGGTGGTGTGGCTGGCGGATTCCATCACCAGAAATTTGCCATCGCGGGTGCGGCCAACGCCGAGGTTGAAACGCTCGTCGTCGTCCTGATAGAGGAGCACGTCGGCGGAGTGTGGGGTGCCCAGGGTGTGACGCCAGAGCTGGAACTGGCGCTTCTGCTGCTCGTCTTCGACGGTGTAGAAGAGGGTCCGATTATCTGCCGCCCAGACAATGGAGCCGACGCGCTCGGTCGGACTCGGAGACGCAGGGGCCGGAAGGGTTTCGCTGGTTTCGAGGTCCTTGATGTGGAGGGTGTACTGGCGAAAGCCGGTGGTGTCTGTGGTGTAGGCGAGATAGCGGCCGTCGTCGGTGATGTCGGTGTCGCCGATGGCGAAGAAGGGGTTGCCCTTGGCGAGTTCGTTACCATCCAGGAGGATTTGTTCGGGGGACGACTCCCAGGTTTTAGAAGAAGGGATAGTAGCGCCTGGCGAGGAATCCCCGGTCCCCAAGTGCAAGGGACCGGGGGCACCCGGTCTTGATTCGACGGCTCGCTTGCGGCAATGGATGCCGTACTGGAGACCCTCTTCGGTGCGAGTGTAGTACCACCAATCGCCGTCGCGGTAGGGGACGGAGACGTCGGTCTGCTTCATGTGGGAGAGCATCTCCTGGTAGAGCTCTGCGCGGAGGTTGTTCAGTGGCGCCATCAGGGCGTCGGCGTAGGCGTTCTCGGCTTCGAGGTAGGCGGTGACTTCAGGGTTCTGCTTGTCGCGGAGCCAGGCGTAGTCGTCGGTGAGTTTGACGCCGTGGAGGTGGGTTTCTTTGTGTTCCTTGCGGGCAACGGGGGGCGTGGGCATGGGATTCAGAATCATCTCTCTTAGTTTAGCGGACCCGGTTGACTGAGATGCCGGCAAACTGTACAGTTCAAGATATTGGAGTGTAGAGTTCATGAAAGCATCGACGAGCGGAGGCAACGTGATGGTCGTCTCTGCGTTGCGCGCACGCGCAAATTTCGGAAGATTGCTGAATCATGTGGAAGGCGAACGCCGGTCCCTGGTGATTGAGAAGCGGGGCACGCCAAGAGCAGTATTGATGAGTCTGCGCGACTACGTGAAACTTGCGGCGCCGGAGCCTGAAGTGCTGAGAATCATCGGCGAGGAGTCGGAACGGAAGGACACGAGCAAGCTGACTTCACGGCAGATCGATCAGGCGATCAGGATGGCAAGAGCGCAGAAGAAGAAGAGTTCATGCTAGCTTTGCGCCTGGTTGTGGATACCAATGTATTGGTTTCCGCGGCGCTTAAGCCGGAGAGCGTCCAGAACAGCGTATTCCTGATTGCAATTACCAAGCCGGCACGGGTTTTTGTTTCGGCCCCGATTCTGGAGGAGTATTCCGCCGTGCTTGCGCGGCGCGAGCTTCGAATTCGCAAAGGACTGTGCCAGCAACTTTTGCAGCTCGTGAAGAATCGCAGTTCGCTCGCCGTTCCCCGGTACAGTATTGCCGTGACCAGCGACCCGGACGACAACATGTTTATTGAATGTGCGGATGCAGCCCGCGCGGATTACTTGATCACGGGCAACTTGAGGCACTTCCCCAGATTCTGGAAGGGGACCAAGGTCGTTTCTCCACGGGAGTTCATGGAGATGGCGGCGCCGCATCTGCTTTCCTGAGAACGGGTAATGGATTCTCACTCAGGACTCGTTCTGCAAGGGAACTTCTGGCTTGCCGCCCGCGTACAATTGGAAGGGATGAAAGGCTTTTGGCACGCACAATCGACCATCCATCGGCTGCTTCCGGCAGCTGTTTTGGCGATTTTCGCCATTTCAGGCAACGCGCAGAGCGTTGACAGCCTTCCTAAACCCACCGACTATGTGAGCGACAACGCGCATGTGCTTTCGCCGGAGGCGGTTGCACAACTGGATTCGATCTGCGCGCAACTGGACCACTCCCAGGCCAATTCGCAGATTGCGATTGTGACCGTCCAGAATTTGAACGGCGACGATGCGGCGGACTACGCCAACCAGCTTGAAGACAAGTGGAAGATTGGCAAGAAGGGGTCGGACAAGGGCGTGCTGGTGCTGCTGGCCGTGGGCGACCATAAGTACCGCATCGACGTGGGATACGGGCTGGAAGGGATTCTAAACGACGCCAAGGTGGGCGACATTGGGCGGGCGATGGTTCCCTATCTTCGCTCGGGGGATTACGACTCGGCGGTGACGCTGGTTGTGGGCCAGGTGGCCCAGGTAATTGCAGCGGACGCCGGAGTGTCACTGACCAACCAGCCAATGCCATCGGCCGAGCCGGAACCCCAGGAGCGGCATAGCCCGGTGCTGGGCAAGGTGATTCTGCTGATCTTTTTGCTGATTTTCTTTGGGGGCGGGTCCATTTTCAGGATGCTGCTTGGGTATGGACTGTTCTCCAGCATTTTTGGCGGGGGTGGACGCGGCTGGGGCGGCGGCGGTGGTGGTTTGGGTGGAGGCGGTGGTTTTGGAGGCGGCGGCGGCGGTGGAGGGTTTGGCGGATTTGGTGGAGGCGGTTTTGGCGGCGGCGGGGCTGGGGGGAGTTGGTAGCGTAAAGGATTGAGTGGCCCGATCGCGCGGAGGAAGGTTTGTGGCTCTCCACTCTTGAATCAAAGAACGATTCGAGGATGGGGCAACGGATGTTTTCGAGTATGTTGAAGGGGCTTCTGCAAAGTGGAGGCCGGAGGAGAGAAACACAGTATGAGCAAGGGACTTGGAATTACGCTGGGAATTCTGGGCGTTCTGCTGGTGGTTGTATTCATGGTTTTTGGGAGCTTTATCAGCGCCAAGAACCAGATGGTGGCCAAAGATCAGAACGTGAAAGCCGCATGGTCAGAGGTCGATGTGCAGTTGGAGCGGCGTGCCGATTTGATCCCCAACCTGGTGGAGACGGTGAAGGGATTCACCAAGGAAGAGAGCACGGTGTTTGGGGACATTGCCAACGCGCGCGCGGGGATGTTGAATGCGCAGGGTCCGGCGGCGAAGATCGCGGCCAATGGGCAGTTGGACGGAGCGCTGGGGCGGCTGCTGCTGCTGACCGAGAATTATCCGCAACTGCGTTCGAGCGACCAGTTCATGCGCCTGCAGGACGAGCTGTCTGGGACAGAGAACCGGATCAGCGTGGCACGGAAGCGTTATAACGACGCGCTGCAGGACTACAACACGTTTATTCTGCAGTTCCCGAACAGTATTTGGGCGGGGATGGCGGGGTACGCGAAGAACGACGCTTACTTTACGGCTAGTCCGGCTGCGCAGGCGGTGCCAAAGGTGAATTTCTAACCTGCCGTATACGGTTGGGGTTTATGTCTGTGATCTCCCACCTTTGAATCACAAAACGATTCAAGGATGGGGGCACCCGGCTGCAGATGCAAGAGGGGCCATCCCGCGGTGCGGGATGGCCCCTCGTCATTCGGTCGTGCCTGGTCTTACTTGAAGGAGGCGATGGCGCTGGCCTCGTCGTCGCTGATGTCGAAGACGGTGTAGAGCTTGGTCAGCTGGAGCAGATCGTGGACCTTTTTGGTCAGCTTGAGCAGCTTGAGCGTGGCTCCCTGGTTTCTGGCCGTGGTGTAGGCGCTTACCATCTCACCCAACCCCGAGCTATCGATGTAGTTCACATCGCCCAGATTGAGCAGGATTTTCTTCTGCCCCTTGCTGATCAGGTCGCGAATGGCATCGCGGAGCTGCACACTGCCCTCGCCCAGGGTGATCCGCCCGCTAAGATCCAGAACGGTCACGCCGTCCACCTCACGGGAAGCAATAGTAAGTGCCACGGAATTTCCTCCTTGTTGGTACTACGGTTATAGCACTTTCACGGTGCTGAACTTCTGTTGAAAAACCCCGCCGGGTCAACCACGATTGCCAGCCGCGCGCCCCAACCGCGGGCGCGAATCAGTCGTACACAATCCGCCCGAGTTCCTGCGGCGGCCGATCATGTTTTTTCCCCCGCCGCCGCCAGATGCTTTACAAGCGTCAATTCGGTGCCAGGATGCAGTTGACGAAAGTGTACCTCATCCATGAGGGAACGGATAAGGAAGATGCCGCGGCCAGTGCCTCGCAGCAGATTCTCGGGCGCGAGGGGATCGGGCACGGTGTCGGGAATAAACCCCCTGCCTTCGTCGGCAATGGTAAATACGAGATCCTTGCCGGTGTTCTCGAGACCCACGGCGATGTGCCGCGACGGGTCGTATTCATTTCCGTGCAAAACCGCGTTAACTGCAGCTTCGCGGACCGCCATGGTCACGTGGAACCGCTCTTCCTCATCCAGACCCGCCTCCGCGGCCAGTTTCTCCGCTGCTGCTTCCACCTCGCTGACGCTCTCCATGGTCGAGCTCAGGTGAAAACTCAGCCTTCCTTTCCTTGTTTCGCTCAATGGGTTCGCGATCCGCCTTGTCCGCAACGGGTAGCGGAAATCCGCCCCTGCCGCTCCTCACCGACCTTGCTGGAAGTTTCATGGCTGGAGGGGCTTGTGTCAAGTCTTGAGTTATTTCAAGGAGATGAATGGATTAGAGGTCGAGGTCCGGCTGGGCCTCACGCGTATCCGCCCTGCCCGTAATTGGGTGATTGGGGCCGGGAAGGCGCACCCTGGCGGGAATGCGGGTTGATGCGGCAATCCAGCTCATGGCGGGGGGGAAGAGGGAAAGAGCAACCGGGATAAGGCGGCGACCGGCGCTGCCCACAAGGGCGCGGGCGATCAGGGTCGCCAACGACATGCCGGGGCGCAGTTGACGGCGCAGCTTGCGCGTGAATAGATCGGCGCTACCGCCGGTCAGGTAGGTTTCCGCAGCCAGGACCGCGCTGTGCAGGGCGATCGACATGCCGTCCCCGGCAAAGGATGGGATGACCGCTGCCTGATCGCCAAGACGCCATAGTCCGGAGGCGTGTGAGAAAAGATGGCCGTAAGGGATGGACGAGAGGGCCAGGGGGCGCGGCCACAAGGGCTCTGCGCCCAGGATACGCCGGCGCAGAAGCAGGTTGTCTTCGAGAATCGAGGTGAACAGAGCGGGCCATCCGGCGGCGGCGCGGAGCCGGGATTGACGAACGACGAGGCACAGATTGGCTACATCGCCTTCGATGAGGGAGAGGCCCCCGTAACCGCCGGGAAATAGAAATAACTCCATGAAATCGCGTAAAGCTTCCGTTTGAGAGGGAGATAGTTGCCAGTGCAGTTTGAAGGCGACCAGATCGCCTTGCGCGCCGGGCGTCCGGGGCCATCCGCGCAGGTCGTGTTTTCCGGTGGCGAGGAAAACGGTGTGAGCGCGGCAAGATTCGTTGTCGCGCGGCTCGCGGTCTCGCAGGCGGGCAAACCATAAGCCGTCGCAGATTGTGAGTTCCTCGACGAAGACGCCTCGGCGAACAGTACACCCGCATTGCTGGGCGCGCGCGAGCATGGCTTCGTCGAGAGTGGACCTGGAGAGCGAGAGCGCTGTGAAGGGAAGGGCCGATTGCAATGTCCTTCCCTTAGATGAGAGGCGAACGAAGCGAATTGTGGCCGCTCCGAGAGCCAATGGGTCGACGCCAACCTGGTGAAGATAGTCGATGGCCTCAGGGCTCAGGAACTCGCCGCAGACCTTGTGATGGGGGGTGCGCTCCTTCTCGAGGATGGTGACGGCGCGTCCTTCGGCGGCAAGCCGGATGGCGACCATTGAGCCCGCGAGACCGCCCCCAATGACGAGGTTGTCGACGATCGCGTTCGATGCGCTCATTGGGCCACGCTCCGCGGCTGCGGCTTGCGCCTGGCGATGCATAGACGCGCCGGTTTGAAGTGTTGAATCGAGATGTCGTTGCTTCCGAGACCGGCGGCGGCGCACATTGTTTGCCAGTCACCCGGCACGAAGGAGCGCGCGACGGAGACGGGGGCGTCGTATTGCACGAAGGGATGAAGCCGGGCGAGTTTTGCGATGAGCCGGATGGAGTGGTAGGGGATTGGCGCTCGGGAGAGATCGTTGATAAACCATCCGAGCTCTGCCTGGTGCTCCATCCAGCGCAGAAAGCGGACGATCTGGTCTTCAGCGAGGTGATGGGTGAAGAGCGAGCTGACGACCAGATGAATCGGGCGTTGAGGAGCATAGAGGAAGACATCCGAGCTGACCCAACGGATGCGGCTTGAGGGGGGGCTGACCTCCGCGGCGATTGCTGTCGCGTCCGGATTGAGGTCGAGGCCGGTGAGTTCGACGGCGACGCGGCGCGCTCTTGCCCATTGCTCGATCTTGCGCAGGCCATCCCCGTAACCAGAGCCAATGTCGAGGATACGGAGCGGCTCGGTGAGAGCCTGTGTTGAGTCCACAAACTCGTCGAGCCAGCGGAGCACCGGGCGCGAAGCCAGCGTCCAGCGGTTGATCCTGGCGATATCACGGAGACAGCCGCGCAACTGGTCGCGGCTGCACGGCTCGTCCATTTTTTCTGTGAGCTGGGCGCGGGAGCTGAAGTCGGGCGAGTCAGGCGGCATGAAAAAGCATGGTCTCCGCGGTCAACCCGGGGCCGAACGACATGGCGCACCCTGTTTGCCCCGTCTGCGCACGTTGGGCGATTTGCTGCAAGACAAACATTACGGTAGCCGAAGACATGTTGCCGTAGCGGGCCAGAATGTCGCGAGAGCAAGCGAGGGCATCGGCGCCTAATCCGAGGCCTTTCTCAACCGAGTCAAGGATGGAGCGGCCCCCTGGATGCACTGCCCACAGGGGAATGGAACCGGGTGCCTGCCCTCGCGTGATTTCAGTTCCGGAATCCTTGAGGGCGCGTCCAATTTCCGCGGGAACTTCGCCGGAGAGATGCATGTCAAAGCCGAGCTCGCCAATACGCCATGTGATCAGGTGGTTTGTAGCAGGGATCTGGACGGCAAGAAAGCTGTCGATGGCCAGCCCGCGCGGCTGAGCGGTGACCAGGCTGGCAGAGCAGCCATCCGCGAAGACCAGGAACGAGAGCACCTGCTCGAGCTCATGAGTCTCCTGAAAGTGAAGCGTGCAGAGTTCAAGGTTGAGGATGAGGACTTGTGATTCGGGCTCGGAGCGAACAATGTGGTGCGCCGATTTGAGGGCATTGATGGCGGCGTAGCAACCCATGAAGCCGATCATGGTTCGTTCCACCGAAGGGGAGAGCCCGAGATGGCTGACAACTTCGAAGTCCAGGCCTGGCGCGTAGAGGCCGGTGCATGAGGTTACGATCACGTGTGTAATGCCGCGCCGCTGATCGAGAGTGAGGGCAAGCCGGTCGAGCGCGCAATGCGCAAGGCGCGGGGCGAAGCGCTCGAACAATTGCATGCGGCGCGCGGTGGCCGGAAAATCTCCGGGGACATAAATCTGTTCCTCGTCGCGCCACGAACCGTCCTCGCCCGGCATTGGATTGACAAACGAGTAGCGGCTGTCGATAGCCGAGAGACGCGCCATGCGGCGAAACAGGTTGCGGGGCGTGCCCTCGCTGAGGAGGCTGGCCGCAAAGTCGATGAAGGCACGATGCACATCGTGCTGCGGGACTGCTGTGGCGATGCGGTTGATATACGCGGTCGTCATTCTTGTCCCTCGGAACAATGATTCAAACCCTACTTTGATTTTTAGACGAGCTGGAGGGTGAAGTGTCGCTCAATTGTAACTTTTTGATGCGGAACGATTGCAGGCCGGAGACCAGGGCACAGCGAACAGGGAGGGTGGCATTGGGGAGACACAGGTTCAGCTCCGAAGGCAAGGTTCGCTAGTAAACGCGCGGGCGGACCCGATAGCGAATTGCTGTAGCGACACCGCTGCCGCGCTTCGGCGCGTACACTTGGTGCGAAGGAATAAACTCTCACTATGCAGCCTCGCACGACAGCCCGCGTTAGCCTGACCGCGCTGCTGGGAACACCGGTGACCGACTCGCAGGGGCATTTGCGAGGGCGGCTCAAGGACATTGCGGTCGCCACCGGACCGGACGCCGGGAAGGTGGCTGGTCTGGTGCTCAAGACCCGGGTGGGGCTCTTCATTGTGCCTTCTCAGGACGTGATGGAGACGCCCGCCGGCACGCTAGAGCTGCGCTCCTCCGGCGCGATGGTTCCTCTCCAGGACCAGGGCAACTATCTCTATCTGCAGCAGGACCTGGTCGACCGGCAAATCATCGACATCAATGGACGAAAAGTAGTCCGCGTGAACGATGTGGACCTGGAGTGGATGGGACAGGGCGCGGCGCACTTACTGCGAGTGGCCGAGGTGGAGATCGGGATGCGTGGAGCATTCCGCCGGGTCTTCAAAGGCGTGCTGCCGCGCACCACTCTGGAGTCGATTTCGCGGAAGTTTGGCGCTCGCGGGATTCCCTGGCATTTTGTCGACGTGATCGAGGTGGATCCTGCGCGGCGCGTCAAGCTGCGCATAGAGCACGAACGCCTGGCGGATATGCATCCATCCGAGTTGGCGGACATTCTGGAGGACCTGGCTCCGGCGGAGCGCGAAGCTGTGTTCACTTCACTGGACGAAGAAGTGGCCGCGGACGCGCTGGAGGAGGTTGAGCCAAAGCTGCAGAAAGCGCTGCTTGAGAAGCTGGACGAAGAGAAGATCGCCGACATTGTGGAGGAGATGGATCCGGGCGCGGCTGCAGACCTGCTGGCGGAGCTGCCGGAGGACCAGTCAGACGCCATTTTGGAAGAGATGGAACCGGAGGAGCGGCAAGAGGTCGAGGAGCTTCTGGAGTTCGACGAGAACTCTGCCGCGGGTTGCATGACAACAGATTTTGTCTACCTGGGAATGGAGTCCACGGTCGCGCAGGCGGTGCAGGCGTTGCGCACTTTCGATGGCGATCCAGAGACAGTGACCGAGATATATCTGTTGGACGAGAAAAGGGTGCTGCACGGGGCGATTCCGCTGGCTCGGCTGGTGATGGCCCAGCCCGAAGCGCGGTTGAGTGTGCTGGCGGAGCCGCGGGTACTTTCCACCCCAGCCGACACGAACCAGAAGGAACTGGCCGAGATTTTCGACAAATATAACCTGCATGCGCTGCCGGTGGTAGACGCGCTGAGGCGGATGGTGGGGGTTGTTCAGGCGGACCAGGTGATCAGCTTCCTGCGCGAAAAGATCTAAGGCGACGCTGGATTTGCATTGGCGCGTTCCTAAAGTAATGGTTCAAGTGTCAGGGAATGAGCAAAACTGCACAGTTTTGGGCTCCGCGTTGCCAAATGCTGGATAAAACCTGTGGATTTTTCTGAATCTATGAAACAATTCATAGATGGTCCAGTTCCCAAAGATTATTCAGGGCGGGATGGGTGTGGGTGTGTCTAATTGGCGCCTTGCCCAAACTGTCTCACGACTCGGCCAGCTGGGTGTGGTCTCGGGAACTGCACTCGATTCCCTGTTTGTGCGCCGGCTCGCCGATGGTGATCTGGGTGGGCACATGCGCCGGGGGCTGGATGCCTTTCCCTTTCCCGACATGGCCAGGCGCATTTGGCAGGAGTACTTTACTCCCGGTGGCAAAGCGGCGGAGGAGCCCTATCCTACGTTGCCGATGCACCAGCGCTATAGTCCGCGGAAGTTGATTGAGCTGTGCATGGTGAGCAATTTTGTCGAGGTTTTTCTGGCCAAGGAAGGCCACAAGAATCCGGTCGGCATCAATTTTCTGGAGAAGGTGCAGATGCCGCACCTGGCTTCAATCTACGGCGCGATGCTGGCGGGCGTGGGCTACGTGCTGATGGGAGCCGGGATTCCGCTGCACATTCCCGGCGTGCTCGACGCCTTTGCAGCCCATCATATGGCAGAGTACAAGCTGCAAGTGACGGGGGCATTGCCTGGGCAGGATACGCAGATGGTTCTTGATCCGGCCGAATATATTGAGGGCCCACTGCCGGTACTGCATCGTCCGCGGTTTTTGGCGATTGTCTCCTCGAACACGCTGGCGACGACCATGCTGCGCCGGGCGAACGGCCGGGTGGATGGATTTGTGATTGAAGGGCCAACTGCGGGTGGACACAACGCGCCTCCGCGCGGCAAGCTGCAACTGAACGCCGCGGGCGAACCGGTTTATGGCGAGCGGGACCAGGTGAACATTCCCGAGTTCCGTGCCATGGGAGTTCCCTTCTGGCTGGCGGGCGGTTACGGCAGTCCTGAAAAGGTACGCGAGGCGCTGGAGATGGGCGCCGCGGGCGTGCAGGTTGGCACTGCGTTTGCGTTCAGCCGGGAATCGGGCATGCGCGCCGACCTGAAGACGTCGCTGATTGGCAAGGCGCTTGACGGCACCGGCGAAGTGTATACCGATCCAGTGGCGTCGCCTACGGGATTTCCTTTCAAGGTGGCTCAACTGGAAGGCACTTCTTCGGCCTTTAACATCTACCAGGAGCGTAAGCGGGTTTGCGATTTGGGTTATTTGCGCGAGCCGTATGCTGCCGAAGAGGGCAAGATTGCGTATCGTTGCTCGGCCGAGCCGGTTGAGAACTACGTCATGAAGGGCGGCAAGGCTGAAGACACGGTTGGCCGCAAGTGCCTGTGCAATGCGCTGATGGCCAACGTTGGGCACCAGCAGACACGCAAGGACGGAGCAATCGAGCCGGCACTTGTGACGGTTGGCGACGACCTGAATACGATTGTGCAGTACCTGCGGCCGGGACAGGACAGCTACAGCGCGGTGCACGTAGTGAAATCGCTGCTGAGCATGAGTGTGGACCTGGAAGAGCCGGCGGAACGCGAGCTGGCGGCTACGGCCTGATCGCTGGGCCGGTTGGGGTTTGATCTTTTGAACGCACAAGGGGTGGATTCATCTCAAAGATGAATCCACCCTTTTGCTTGATCGTCTGACCTACGCATCATTCCTGTTCTTCGTCTGGTTCATTCAGGAGCGCGCCCAGGCGGTCCAGCCTCCGCTCCCAGATCGTCCGGTGGTCAGCGACCCATTTCTCGAGGGCGTCGAAACCTGCGGGCTCGATGCGGCAGGTGCGGACCCGGCCGAGCTTCTCGGTATGGACGAGGCGCACCTCTTCCAGCAACTGCAGGTGCTGTGTCACCGCAGTAAGCGTTATGCCGAGCGGCTCGGCCAACGCTGAAACCGACATTGGACCGTGCGTCAAGCGGTCGAGCATGGTCCGGCGTGTGGGATCGCCGAGGGCGTGAAAGAGGCGGTCAATGTCAATTCGATGAGCTTTCTGCGCTTTCATCGACGGCCCCTTACTGTGCCAGGTAGTTCTGCAGTCGATCGAGCAGCCCGCGCCACCCTGCTTCGATCATCTGCGGTCCGCCCTCCCAATCAAGGAAAGTTCCCTGGTGGGTCAGAATCAGGTCCGTCCCGGTTTCAGAGCGCAGGAACTCGATTGTCGCGAGCATCACCAGGATGGGCTTTTCGTTCAGCGACATCTTCGCGGTCATGACAATGCGTTCGCCGGGCACAATGTCGTGATAGGTGCTTTGATTGATGATTTCAGAGCCGGCAATCGGGTGGCTTTCTCTGAAGCGGTATTGGAAGCGTTCGCTTCCTCCCACGCGGAAATCCATCTCGAATTCCTGGATGTCGTGGTCGCCTTCGGCGTACCAGAGGCGCTTGCGGGCGGGCTGGGCGAATGCAGCGAAGACGCGTTCGGGTTTGTGGGGATAGTTGCGCTCGATCACGAAGGTGTTGTGGACGGCCTGGGTTGCGGTTTGAGCTGTCATGGGAGTTCTCCTTGGGTCAGAATTAGTGAAGCAACAACTTCAGTATTGAGGTAAATCGGAAAATAGTCAAGTGGAAACCTCAGTATTTTTAGGAATTTTTTGAGCGAAATAATGGACAGTTTGGACCGATATTCGGTGGCTGAAAGACCCAAGTCTCAAAACGAGACCTGGGCACCCAGCTTACGAGGCGGGCGAATTGTGCAAGCAGATCCTCAGGCCCTGGACCGCGTCAAACGTGCCGGGAGCCAATTTGAGAGAGGCGTGAAACGCAGCGCAGGCCTCCTTTTCTTCTCCCATCTGGAGCAGCATGTCTCCGAGCATCTCCGACGCCGGTCGGGGTAACACATCCGCATAGTAAATCGGATGATTCTTCTCGAAGTCGGCAGCACCGGTTAGCTCGTGTATGGCTGCAGTTTCTTGTCCCTCACTATAGAGAGTCCAAGCCTCGGCTTCTGCCAAGGCAAGGTGCAATACATCGCCCCAACCGTGTCCGGAAATCCATTCCGCCGATGACTTGCGAAACTGTTCAAGTGAAATCCGCGCCGCAGGTTCGCCGAGTCGGGCCTCGGCAATGGTATGTATCCAATACACGTCGAAATTCTCATCAAATGGCGACTTAGGCGGGGGTTCCAGCGTCAACGCATTTCGCCAGTCACGTGTTTCGACATCGAAATAGATGCGAGCATCAATGGGCTCCCATGGATCCGCGCTCGGCATTAATTTGGCCAGCGCATCGATCCGGTTGATGACACCCCGCGCCGCTTTCGTCTCCCCTAATTGTAGATATGCGTACTCTAGATTGTTCAGAGCGTGCTGCTCGTCGAACATTCCGCCATGCCCCTCTCGGGTCCAGTCCTCCGCGACCTGTGCCGAGGCCAAATTTGCTCGAATTGAGTCAGGCCAATCGCCAACGCGATTGAAGATATGGGAAGGCATATGCAGGGCGTGAGGCGAGTCGGGAGCGATCGCAGCATATCTGCGGGCAGCTGGAAGCGCGATCGCCGCAAGCTCAGGAGTATCGGCAGCGTGGATGATGTAATGTGCCGCTCCCGGATTGTCTGGATGTTCCTTGAAGATGGGCCGCAGAATAGCGAGGGCATTTTGACGCTGCGCCAGCCCCGATTCGCCCGGACCCGCTGTCCATACCAGCCCAAGAGCGTAAAACAGGCTCGCGTTTAGATCGCGCGGGTACTTCTTCCGGATAGCCTCCATCGCAGCAAGGTATCGATCCCAGCGAACGGCCCCGGGCGTATTTTGATAATCCTCATACAAAGCTCTTACGGCGTCGAGGTACATCCGCTCACGTTCAGATCCATCGGGGCGGTTGAGCCATGGCTGAAGCTGATTCCATCCGCTCTCCAAAACTTTTGACGGTACATTCGCACCGGAGCGCTCAGTTTGAGCAAGAGCCAGGCCCCAGGCAGCAATGACGCAGCGGGAGTCAGTCGCTTCGACCTGTCTGAAGTCGTTCTCAGCCTGCTGGAACTCCATTGAGTGCAGAAGCAAAACCGCCTCATCGAATTTCGATTGGACAGCGGAGTTGCATGAGTTCTCAAAATCCGCGCGACCGAGCCGCGCGGTTATCGCGAATCCGGCTTTGCATCCGAAGTTCGCCAAGACAACAACCGATACAAGGTGAATTAGAAACGATCGCATCAACTCGAACCCCTTAAGTCACGCTCGCGTTCTCGTTCGGACCATGCCTCCGTTATATCAAGTGGCTCCTTGAGCGGACGAAAATTTGGAACCGGCTGAGTTCGTCTTTCACGCAGTCAGCGTGTTCATCTTGTATTGTCGGCAACCAGAAAGTTATTCCTTTGGCATGGGCGTGGGGGCGGCGGGGCCGCTGGGGTCGTACATTTTGGGGATGCGGTCTTCGGCGAAGGGCAATGCGGGAAACTGCGCGTGGGGCTCGGTCTGGTACCAGTAAGCCACCGAGTAAAAATCGTCGGAGCGGTGGTTGGCGTGGCCGTGCTCGATGGTGACTTTGATGGACTCGTCGAAGGTGATGGGGCTTTCGGTGTGCCAGCGGTAGAGGCAATAGCGTCCGCCGATGCGCTCGGGGTCGACCATGTAGGGCGCACCGTTGTGCTGATAGCCGAAAGACTGGAGGCCGAAGTCCCAAGCTCCGTTGTAATAATCCTCTGACCCGGTGCCGTTGATGGTGGGCTGGGTGTCACCGTCGATGAAGATCATGTCGTCGCCTTCGCCGAACCAGCCGGACTGGTTTTGCAAGACGGACTGGGTGACGCCGACGAAGTGGCCTTTGCCCTTGGCCTCCATGAAGATGTAATTGTCTTTGCCATCGAGATTCTTGCGGTCTTCGATGCCGGGGCTGCCGTTGTTGGTCCAGTCATTGGTCCATCCCCTGCAGGGCGCGGCCTGGCGATACTGCGCGTGGAAGCGGCCGAGATCGGCGGGAAGGCTGGGCAGAGTGACGTAGTCGATGGCGAAGTAGAGCGCGTCGGTGCGGACCTTTCCCTCGTTGGTCACGGTAATGCGGGCGGCGGTTGAAAACGGCATCTGAAAATAGGAGTTGAGGGCCTTGATGGGAGCAACGGCCAGCAGCGCCGACTGATAGACGAAGTATTCGCCAAGGCCGAGGCCGAAGAAATCGCCTATGGGTGCTTCGACAGAGGGCGCCGATTCGCCGTCCCACCAGGCGCGCAGGACGAGGTTCTTGAGGTGCATGGGATCGGGCGAGGCGATGGTGAACCAGATGTGGGTGACGACGCCGGCTCCGGTGGTGTCGAGGAGCGTGGCGGTTTGGCCGGGCTCGACGGGAGAGGCGTCTCGATTGCCGCCGGTGCGGTCCCAGCTTGAGCTGCGGCGGGTTTTGTAGTTGCGGAAACGGGCTTGCGCGAAGAGTCCGTCGGGGATGGCAGGTTGCCCGGCGGGCGTGCCGGCGGCGGCGGGTGCGGCGGCTGCGACGCTCGCGGCGTTGAAGCCCAAGAGCGCGGCTGCGGAGACCATGCCCGAGAGAACTTTGCGCCGCGCGGGCAAGCCTTGAATGGAATCCGACGGAATCATTGAGCGAGCCCTCCTGTCTTCCAGTTGATGAAAGCGAGTTGTAGTCCGGCGCACATCGAGCTGTCAAGAGCACGTCAGACTATCGTTTGCGCTCCTTCAGGTTGTGACTGTCGCTGGCCTTGAGGGTCATTCCGTAGAGGGCCTTGAACTGTTCGATTTCCTTGAGTGTCTGCTGCGAGAATGGAACGATTTTGCCCTCAAAGGCATGCAGGACGATTCCTTCCAGCAGGTCGCCGAGTGTCATGTCCTTCTGCTCGGCGAGCGCTTTGAGCACCTTCAACATGCGCTTCTCCATTCGGACGCCGGTCTGGACACGTTCAACTACGACGGGTTCACGATGCTGCGCTTCATTTGGCATTGCTTCCTCCTGTTATCTTGGTACCAATGTACCTAGATAACATACGTTTGTCAAGTTCTGCATGAAATCTTGCCGGGAGATCGAACAGGCGGGATTCGCGAGTCCCACAGTCGAACACGCGGCACTCGCGCATCCGGGCTTCGCCTGTTATGGTCAGTGAGGAAACTCAAGATGAATCCACCTTAAGGCGATTCTCCAGTTTCGATGGCGTTTCCGGCCCCGTGCCGGTTGGTTTTTTCTTGAGGAAAGAGCCACCGAGCCACAAGGGCTTCGGCCTACGCCAACTGGAGAACCGCGAACGGACCGACCGGGCATGTGGAAACGTTGGCGAATCCGGATATTGCTGTTTCTGGCCGTTCTCGGTCCGGGATTCATCACCGCAAATGTCGATAACGACTCCGGCGGAATTCTCACCTACTCGCAGGCAGGCGCGCAGTACGGGTACACCCTGTTATGGATGATGATTCCTATCACGATCGCGCTGATCGTGGTGCAAGAGATGTGCGCCCGCATGGGCGTGGTGACGGGCAAGGGCCTGAGCGACCTGATCAGGGAAGAGTTCGGGCTGCGGCTCACCTTTTTGCTGATGGTGATGCTGGTCGTGGTGAACTACACGAATGTGGTGACCGAGTTCATCGGCATCGCCGGTTCGCTGCACCTGTTCCACGTGACCAAGTTCATCTCGGTGCCGTTGTGCGCGGCGCTCGTTTGGTACATGGTGGTGAAGGGGAATTACAAGAGCACGGAAAAGATCTTTCTTGTGGCTTCGGTTGTTTATATCGCTTATATCTTCGCGGGAGTGCTCTCGCAGCCGAGCTGGCACGATGCGCTGCTGGCGACCGTGAAAATGCCGCAGAGATCGGTGTGGAGCGACAAGGCGTATATGTACATGGCGATCGGCGTGGTGGGGACCACGATCGCGCCGTGGATGCAGTTCTATCTGCAGTCGTCGATTGTGGAGAAGGGGATTCGCGTGAAGGACTACGCGGCCTCGCGGCTGGACGTGATTGTAGGCAGCTTCTTCACGGATCTGGTGGCGTGGTTCATTGTGGTGGCGTGCGCGGCCACGCTTTACGTGCATGGGATGGGAGCCATCCAGGTGGCCAGTGACGCAGCCGAGGCCATGCGCCCGCTGGCGGGCGACTATGCCTTCCTGCTGTTCGCCTTCGGGCTGTTCAATGCGTCGCTGTTTGCTGCCTCCATTTTGCCGATCTCCACGGCATACACGGTGTGCGAAGGCATGGGCCTGGAGTCGGGAGTGGACAAGAGCTTCGAGGAGGCGCCGTTTTTCTACTGGCTTTACTCGCTGCTGATCGTCGGCGGCGCTGTGACCGTGCTGGTGTTGCCGGATGCGCAGTTGATCAACGTGGCGATTCTGTCACAGGTGCTGAACGGCGTGCTGCTGCCGGTGGTGATTATTCTGATGCTGATGCTCATCAACCGCAAAGACCTGATGGGCGAGCACAAGAACTCGCGTGCGTGGAATGTGATTGCGTGGGGGACGAGCATTATTGTGATCGGGATGACGCTGGTGATGCTTTGGGGGATGATGCCGGGACATTGAGGGGCAGCCTTCGTCTTTGCATCCAGTTTGCCGGGTTCCCAGATGAATTTTCCAGGGACTGGGAAGGTCACATGACTTTCACGCCACGGCCAGACGCTTAAGCTGAATTCTCCCTGCGGGAATCTGAGCAAGATCGTACTGAGCCTGCTGCGTTATCCAGCTTTCAGCGCTGCCGCCGAATACTTGCGAAAGCCTGATGGCCATCTCGGGCGAAATGCCTCGCTTGCCGTTGACTAGTTCCGAGAGTGTGGTGCGCGTGACGCCGAGAGCCTGCGCGGCCTGCGTAATCGTGATTCCGAGCGGCTCAATGCACTCGCTAAGAACTACGTTGCCGGGATGTGGCGGATTTTTCATGGGCATGGGAAACCTCCTCAGCGGTAATCCAGATAATCGACATCAAATGCATGGCCTTCGATGAATCGGAAGATCACTCGCCAATTGGCTCGGACCGTGACCGCCATGAAACCTCTCAACTTGCCCTTCATTGCGTGCAGATTGAAGCCGGGCAGATCCATATCTTCCACAAAACCGGCCGCATCCAAACGGGCGAGAATGTTGCGCAGTTTGGTTAAATGTTCCGCCAACACAAAACGGGAATCATCGTCCTCATAGAGACGTTTGAGCCCCTTGTGGCGAAAGGATCGAATCATGATCGAGTGTAACGCGTAACGTAACGGAGGTCAACAAGTTTTCCCGCCGAATCGCCAACTTGAGATTATTGGACGCGCGAATATTCTTTTACAGGAGTTTTCCTGCGGCGAGGTCGCGGATGAGGCCACGGTCGGCGGCGAGGAATTCGTAGCCAGTGAGGTCTTGAAGGCGGACCCAGCGGACCTGCTGGTAGATCTGGTTGTCAATTTCGCCGGTGAACTCGTGTACGGCGAAGAATTGCAGGTCGACGGCGCCGCCATGGCGGTAGTTGTGACGGATGTGGGTGACGGGCGGTCCAATGGAAGCCTGGATGCCAAGCTCCTCTCCCAATTCGCGGGCAAGGGCTTGTTCGGGGCTTTCGCCCGGCTCGATCTTTCCGCCGGGAAACTCCCAAAGCGAGGCCATGGGCTGATCGGTGCGGCGTTGACCGATGAGGACCTCTCCATTGCGCACAATCAGTGCCGCCGCCACAAAGCGCAGGGCAGGGGCATTGGAACGGGGGTTGGAGTTTGGCCGGGCGTCTCCCACACCTTTAGTGTAAACGCAACAAAGGAGTTGCCGCACCACAGGGCGGGGTGGGTTTTGGCGCGGTGAAAGAAGATCACTCCGCGAAAGGCTTGGTAACGGTCCGAACAGATACGGCGAGTCAGGCTCCGCGACACGGGGTTAGCCGGTTCGCAGGTCAACTTGTCAACAGGTCAGGGCGAAAGTGCTCTATTCCCCTCCAACTACCGCTGCCACACCCTCGGCCGTGGCGGGCCGGAAGTAGCCCCAACCGTTCTTTCCGGCGGCGTCGAGCAGCGCAGGAGAAGGGTTGACAGGGTAGGGACGAACGGCCATTTCGAGCATGGCCAGATCGTGTATGGAGTTGCCGAAGACCGCGTCCGGGGCGGTCAATCCAACGCGCTTAAGGGCAACAGCTTTGCCCTGATCGGTGGGGACATTCATGATTTCGCTGGTAATAAGGCCGTCTTTAACACGAACCTCGGCGGCGAGAATGTGGTTTTCGGGAATCCTGAAATCGCGCACTCCTTCGGCAACTACCCAGCGATTGGTGGAGCTGACAGCCCACAGGTCGACGCCGGCTGCCTGGAGCGCGGCCACCAGGTCGATCATCTCCGGAAAGATGCAGTCGTGGACGAATTCCTTTACGTACTGGGCAGCGGCGGCGCGGAGTTCCTGGTCGCGCAGACCGGCATAAATCTGTACCATCTCGCCGCAGATTTCTTCTTCGCATACCTGTCCGGCACGGTAGGCACGATGGCGGGTATCGATCCAGTCGCTGGTGGAGCGAGAGACCAGCCCCTGCTCAAGTGACCATGCCAGGAACCCATAACCCGCGTCTCCGCCCCATAGGGTTCCGTCGCAATCGAAGACTGCGACTTTAGGATTGCTCTCCAGAACCAGCCGCTTGAACTCCTGGGCCGTCCACTTTTGAATCTCTATCCGCGCTGCGGTCAAACTTCCCTCAATCCTGCTCAAAATTCATCCAACTCTATTCTATTCTCTTCCAGAACAGAGCCATTTTGCACGTTAAGGTTCGAAGAAGACCCAGCCGAGTCAAGACGTCAAGGGTGACAGAGATGAGGTGATGATGTTGATTCCTTGATGAACGAGGTTCGACACGCGAGCCGGGAGCGGTGGGCGGGTCTGGAACGCGCGGATAATCGAACCAATGGACAGCCAGCGCAATCTTGATCTCTTAAAGGATTACCAAGTATATCTGCGGGTAGAAAAGGGGTTACGGCCGCTTACCTGTGAGGCCTATTTAAGCGATCTAAAGACTTTTGCTGAGTTTATCGAGGGACGCAATGGCGTGCTGCTGAAGGCTGTGCAGGAGGATGTGGCCGCTTTCCTTGAGCATCTGCGCGACCACGGCATGGATTCACGATCGTCGGCGCGCAAACTGAGTTGCCTGCGGGGTTTTTACAAGTGGCTCCTCCTCGACCGGCGCGCGCATCACGATCCGACGGTGAATATTGAGACGCCAAAGACGTGGAAGGTGCTGCCCAAATCGCTGGCGGAGCCGGAGGTTGCGGAGATGCTGGAGCGCGCCGGGATGGCTGCCTCGCATCCGCAGGCCAAGGCGACCGCGCTGCGCGATCGCGCGATTCTGGAATTGCTCTATGCCGGCGGGCTGCGCGTATCGGAAGTGACGGCGCTCTCGACGGGCGATCTGGCGTTGGACGCAGGACGAGTGCACGTGCGCGGCAAGGGCGACAAGGAACGGATTGTTCCGCTGGGGCGCGCCGCACTGGGGGCGCTGGAGACTTATCTGCGGGAGGGACGTCCTCACCTGGCGCGGATCAGTTCAAGGAGCAAAGAAAGTGCCGCGCGGAAGGACTCATCGCGGCAGGATGCGGCGCGGCTGTTTCTCTCTCTGCGGGGCATGCCGCTGACGCGTCAATGGGTCTGGCACCTGGTGAAACTTGCCAACGGCGGAGCCAGTCCGCATCGGCTGCGGCACAGTTGTGCCACACACATGGTGGAACACGGCGCTGACTTGCGCAGCGTGCAGCTGATTCTGGGGCATGCCGATATCTCAACCACGCAGGTCTACACGCACCTGGCGCTGGGGCGGCTGAAGGCTGTGCATCGCGCGCATCATCCGCGCGGGGCTTCGAGGCCGGAGGCGGTTCAAGCCGAGAAACGCACATTCGGGACGCGCACTTTTGAGAAGAGCGGGACAGGCGGCGGACCGAGCGAGAAGGCCATCGATCGAGAACCAGAGAAGGAACCGGCATGAGCGCATCGACGACAGCAGCGATTGGCGCTCCGCTCGATACATTGGTCATCGACTTTCTGAAGGTGCTGACTAACGAGCGAGGCGTCTCCATGCACACACTGCGCGCGTATCAGCGGGAGTTGCATGGGTTTGCCGCATGGATGAGTGCGCGATTCGGGGCCGGGGAAAATGCGGCCATAAGCGTGCAGCGGATCGAGCACACGGACATTCGCGCCTATCTGGGGACGCTCTACGACCGCGGGCTCTCCAAAGCATCGGCTGCCCGGGCACTGGCGGCGATTCGCAGCTGGTTCAAGTGGCTGGCGCGTACCGGACACATCGAGCAAAACGCGGCGTCGCTGGTGGCCACGCCGCGCCTGCCTAAACATTTGCCGCGCGTTCCCTCGATTGAGCAGATGAACCAGGTGGTGGACTCGGTCAGTGAAGACTCAGCCAGTTGGCCGGGGCGCGACAGGGCCATACTTGAGCTGCTGTATGGCTGCGGGATTCGCAACGCTGAACTGACCGCGCTGAATCTTGATGACATCCAATGGGCTAACGACGCGATCCTGGTTCACGGCAAGGGACAGAAGGAGCGGTATGTTCCGCTAGGCGATGCGGCGGCGGACGCACTGCGTTCGTACCTTACCGAGCGAACCGCGCGGCTGAACGCCGCAAAGGGCGCGGTGACTCCGGCGCTGTTTGTGAATCTGCAACTGCGCGGGCTGGGCAAACCAGGGGGCGAGGCACGACTCACTACTCGGAGCGTGGGACGCATCGTCAAGCGCATTGCCATCCTGCGCGGACTGTCTTCCGACGTGCATCCGCATACATTGCGTCATGCATTCGGGACCCATTTGCTTGAAGAGGGCGCCGATTTGCGCGCCATTCAGGAGTTGCTTGGGCACGAGCGGCTGTCGACGACGCAGCGGTACACGCAGCTCACAACTTCGCAATTGACGCAGGTCTACGACAGGACGCATCCGCGGGCGCGGTAGGGCTCGTTCCTCGGGAAAACAGCGGGACAACTTTAGAGGCGGGTTCTCCATTTATGTGATAACATTGTTATTACATGGAGGGCAGTATGCTCGCAACGATCCGGCGTTTGGGAAACTCGCAGGGAGTCTTGATTCCCAAGCCCCTGCTGCAACAGGTGGGGCTGGTGGATCAGGCTGAGATGCGCGTGGAGGGCGATGCGCTGGTGCTGCGCAGGCCCAAAGCTGCGCCACGCAGCGATTGGGCCGCGGCTAGCCGGAGACTGGCCGCCACGGGCAATGACGCGCTCGTTCTGCCCGAGTTTGCCAATGAAGGGGATGCGGAGCTTAAGTGGTGAAACGCGGAGAGATTTGGTTGGTGAATCTCGACCCTTCAGTTGGCAGCGAGATTCGGAAGACTCGCCCGTGCGTGGTGATTTCGCCTCCGGAGATGCACGATTACCTGCGCACTGCGATGGTGGCTCCGATGACGGCCGGCAGCCATCCGGCCCCATTTCGGATTGCGGTTCGACATGGTGGCAAGAGCGGGCTGATCTTGCTGGACCAGATTCGGACCATTGACAAGTCGCGCATGGTGAAGCGGTCGGGGACGTTGTCCGCTGCCGTGTTGAGTGCGACGCTGTCAACATTGCGCGAGGTGTTTGACGACTAGCGGGCTTGCTCTCCTCGTGCATTCAGGATTTGAAAACACTCGCTACAGGCTCTTGGTCGGTTCGGAAGAATGCGCGAACTTCAAAGCGTCCTCAAGCTCACGGCGAAAGGCCGTTGTGACGCTGGATTTGAACTTTTTATCGAAAAGCCCCTTGCGGGTCAGGTAATTCTCCATTTTGAGGATGGGATCGCCGGCTGCTGGACGGCCGCGCGATTCGTCTCCCGAGAGCACCCATGGTCTGCACTCGATGAGAGTGGGACCGCTTCCTCTTCGAGCATGCGCGATGGCTTCTGTTGCAACACGATAGACGGCAACAGCATCATCGCCATCCACGATGACGCCAGGAAAACCAAAGGCTTGCGCTTGCGGGCAGATTTCGTTGGCGGACTTGCCGCTGTGACAGATCAGCAGGATGGGCAGGTTGCGTTTTCCCGCCTGGCGCATTACGTCAAGCAAAATGCCGGGGGAATAGCTCGAGTCGCCGCAGAAAGCTACGGCGATTTTCTTGTTTCTGCTTTTCTTGTGTGCCGTGGCGTCGCGGATGGCTCTTTTGAGCTGCGCCGCGAGGTTCAAAGAAGGCGGAATGAGATTGATGTCTGTGTATCGTGGTCGGGCCGCGGTGCTTCGGGGAGAGTGCACGGAAAAGACTCTTTCAAGAATTGTTCCCAGGGGAAGGCCTTTGACGAAGCAGGGAATGAAGCCACCAGGCGAGGGAGCGAGCGTGTCGCCGGGAAGCAGATCGAGGCCGACACCGGCGGCCAGCGCTTCCTGACTGATTGCGGAAGCGGGGCTCGTTTTGGAAGCGGGCCTGATTGAATTGTTTTTGTCGGCAAAGGAGCGGATGCGTGCCTGGAGCATGCGGCACTTGAGCATGGTGCTGTAGATCTGGAGAAGCTTGTCATTGGAGATGAGCGAGAAGCCGTTGTGGGGAGGAGCCGCACAGGCCGGCGGAACAACTTTCGAGCTCGCGATGGTCATCGAATGCAGAGGCCTCAGGGATGTTGCGATTGTAAATGGAAGGATCGGAGAAGGCATACACGACGAGGGATCCAGTGTTGGGCTGGTTTGTGCGGCCGCTGCAGCCACCCATTCTGAGAGATGAATGGAGCCCGCACTTATGTCGAGTAGTCGGCGTTGATATGGATATACTGCACGGTCAAGTCGGTGGTCCAGAAGACGCAGGAGCCCGAACCCTGATGGAGATGGATTGAAATTGAAAACTCGGATTGGCTGATATAGGCGTGGGCCGTTGCTTCGTCAAATTCGGCAGCGCGCCCGCCGTTGCGGCAGATGGGGTGTTCGCCGAAGGAGATGTCGATGCGGTCGGGATCAACCATGGCGCCGGAGTAGCCGATGGCGGCAGCAAGGCGTCCCCAGTTGGGATCGTTGCCTGCCCAGGCCGTCTTGACGAGAGGCGAATGGGCAATGGCTTTAGCGACGCGAAGAGCATCAGCGTCGCTGGCAGCACCCTCGACGCGCAACTCGACTACATGGGTTATTCCTTCGCCGTCGGCGACGACCTGGCGCGCCATGGAGGTGCACACCTGGGTGAGCGCGGAAGCGAACGCCGCGTTGCCTGCGCCGATGGAAGCGCCACCGGCTCCGGAGGCGAGCAGAAGGACGGTGTCATTTGTTGAGGTGTCGCCATCGACGGAGATGCGGTTGAAGCTGACTTCGATAGCGGGGCGCAAATAGTTATCGAGGACTGCGGGTTCGATGGAGGCGTCGGTGAGGATGTAAATAAGCATGGTGGCATGGGGTACCAACTGGGGGTGAATCATGCCAGAGCCTTTGCCGAGGGCGGCGATGCGGATCTCCTGGGGCGCGCCATCGGGGCCGACAACTTCCAGCCGAGCGAAGGCGGTCTTCTCGACGGTGTCGGTGGTGAGGATGGCCTGGGCCACCTCGAGGAAGTGATCGGACTCGACGCCGAGAAACGCGCCGAGAGTGGGCATGACGTCGATGAGCTTCTGGGCAGGCAGGGGGACGCCGATGATGCCCGTGGAGGAGGGGAAGACTTCCTCCGAGCTGCAGGCGAAGACCCTGGCCGCGGCATCGCAGGTGGCGTTGGCGGCGTCGAGTCCGGCCTGGCCGGCGGCGCAGTTGGCGTTGCCTGCGTTGATGGCCACGACGCGCACCTTGCCCTTTGTGGCGCTGAGGTGCTGCTTGTCCACGATTAGGGGCGCGGCGATGACGCGGTTGGAGGTGAAGGCCGCGGCGGCGCTGGCCGGGGAGTCAGCGACAATGAGAGAGAAGTCGGGACGTCCGCTGGCTTTGACTCCGGCCCTGATGGCGCCGAAGCGGAAACCGCGGGGAATGATGAGTCGGGAAAGGTCAGTCATCTCGATGAGGTCAACCCATTTAATCTAGCAGGTGGATGGCGGCTTATGGGTCAATTTGAAGGTGCATCCTCTCAGCGGCGGAAGCCCGTGACCTTCAAACCGAGCACTAACAAATGAAGGCTTGCAGGTGGGGATTCGATGGCGGAGCAATTGGCGGGAGCATCAGAGAACTCGGGCTCGGACTTGGGGGCGGAGTTTCTTGAACTGCGGCATGTCAACGTGGCGCGCGGCGACCGTGTGGTTTTGCACGACGTGAACCTGACGATTCGCACCGGAGAGCATGTGGCAATTCTGGGGCCGAATGGATGCGGGAAGTCGACGCTGATTCTGGCGATGACGTGCCAGGTTTATCCCATGGTGCGGCCAGAGATGCTGGTGCGGATCTTTGGGCGCGAGCGCTGGGATTTGACGCAACTGCGCAGGCACTTCGGCATTGTGGGCGCGGGCCTGATGGGCGCGGAGCTGCCCGGCGAACGAACGGCCGTGACAACGGGACTCGACGCGGTTACGGCGGGATTCTTTTCGGCGTCGACGCTGTGGCCGAATCTGGTGGTCACCGAGGAGATGCGCGCGCGGGCCGCCGAGGCGCTGGAGCGGATGGAAGCGACGCATCTGAGCGAGCAACTGGTGGGCACGATGTCTGCCGGCGAGCGGCGGCGGATTTTGATTGCGAGGGCGCTGGTGCACCGGCCGCGGCAACTGCTGCTGGACGAGCCATCGAATGCGCTCGATCTGGCGGCGCAGCGGGAGTTGCGGGAGACGCTGCGGAGACTGGCGCAGGAGGGGACGGGGTTGGTGCTGGTGACGCATCACCTGGGGGATGTTTTGCCGGAGATCGAGCGCATCATCCTGATGCGGGAGGGACGAATTGTTGCGGACGGGGCGCGGGAGGAGTTGCTGACCGAAGCGCGGCTGAGCGAGCTATTCAATGCGCCGGTGCGGATTGGGCGCGACGAAGAGTGGCTGCATAGTTGGTAAAGAATATGATGCTCTGGAGCCGCAGCAGCGTGTAAGCTGGCTGGCAGGCTGGAGGCCTGATTCGAATGGCGTTCTACGATTTGTTACCTCCTGAGGCAGCGAAGATTGTGTTGGTGCTGTTCCTTTCGTTCCTGCTGGGGCTGGAGCGGGAAGAGCACAAGGTGGCCGGGAACTATACGTTTGGCGGGGTACGCACCTTTCCGCTGATTGGGCTGATCGGCTACTCGCTGGCATTGATCTCCGGAACGCAACTGCTGGCTCTGACTGTCGGGTTTCTGGTCGTCGCCGGATTTCTGTTTCTTTCGTATTGGCACAAGCTCGTGGCGCCGCAGAGTTCGGGCTACATTGCGGGCGTGACGACGGAGATGTCGGGATTGGCGACATTTCTGGTGGGCGTGCTTATCTGCTCGGGACATTTCTGGATTGCCACAACGCTGGCCGTTGCCAGCCTGCTGCTGCTGGACCTGAAAGTCTCTCTCCAGAAACTGGCAACGACGATTGCACCGAATGAGATATTTACCTTCGCAAAGTTCCTGCTGTTGAGCGGCGTGATTTTGCCCGCGCTGCCCAATCAGGAGTTCGGGCAGTTTCACATCAATCCTTTCAAGACGTGGCTGGTGGTGGTGGCTATCAGTACGATTTCGTATGCGAGCTACGTGCTGCAGAAAATTACCAAGGGACAGGGCGGCATTGTGCTGGCCGCGCTGCTGGGCGGGGCATACTCTTCCACGGTAACCACGGTGGTGATGGCGAAGCGGGCGGCGCGGGAGCAGCATCCGCATCTGTTCGCCGGAGGGATCCTGATTGCGTGCGGTGTGATGTATCTGCGGCTGGCGGCGCTGCTGGCGCTCTTTAACCGGCAGCTGATGTCGGTGCTGCTGGCGCCGTTTCTTGTTTTGGCGGGCGCGGCGCTGGTTGTTGGGTGGCTGTGGTCGCGGCGCAAGGACAAGAGCGAGGATGAGATTCAGCGGGAGTACGATCCGAAGAATCCGCTCGAGCTGCTGACGGCGTTCATGTTTGCGGGGCTGTTTCTGGCCATGCTGATCATTACGCAGTTGGCAGTAAAGTACCTGGGCACGGGGGGAGTGGATACGCTGGCGGCGATCATGGGCGTGAGCGACGTCGATCCGTTCATCATGGGGTTGACGCAGGCGGCGGGAACATTGACTCCGGTGAATGTGGCGGCGGGGGCAATCCTGATTGCCGCCGCGAGCAACAACGTGGTGAAAGGAATTTACGCTTACAGCCTGGCGGACAAGAAGACGGGGTTGCAGGCCTTGCTGTTCCTGCTGGGGCTGGCCGCCGCTGGATTGGTGCCGCTGATCTGGTTCGCATAGAACTCCTGGTATAGGCGGGGGATACCCACCCCCCGGTCCTCTGCGGTCTCTGCATAGAAGTTATTTATTTCCACCTGTTTAGCAGAGGCGCGCCGATCCAAAGTCGACATGGTACCAAGTTCGAAGCATCCAGCCGGAGGTAACCTTTATCCGGTTACCGAATTGAACTTGATTGAGCACCGATTGGGAGGGGGTCTTGCGGCGAAAGCCGTATTGCTCAATGAGGTTCTCTGCGCCAGAATCTGAATTAGTTACCAGGGTTGAGTTCGGATGGAGCAACCGCCGTTTTGATGGACCTTCATTTTGATCGACCTTTATTGCAGGACTGCTGTTGAAATCCCCGGTGTGTTGAAACAAGGCGAATCACCCGATGAAATGATCAGCTGCGCGGACCTCGCCTAACGCGGCATTGGCTTTGCCGCGGTCGAGTAATTCCGTTCAGGGGAACGTTCTGGGGAGGATTATGAATTCTCAAGCGTTGCAAAAAAGGATACACGAAGGGAAGCTGTCTTCACGCGGGCCGATTGCGGAGCGGACCATGAGCGAATTCCGCTCTTCGCTGAGCCACGCCAGGAACGAAGAGCTGTCCGTTCACCCCATCGAGCAAAAATCGCGCGTCGAGGAATCCAAGTCCACCGAGGACCCCGAGTCCGCCGAGGACGCGGAAGCGCACAGGCCGGAGTACTCGGCATCACCCATCCCAGGTCACGGAATCAGGAGCTGGGGCATCGGGACGTGGCTGCGCGGGTGAAGCCCGCACCCCTCAAACTGTGCCCTAGCCTTCTTCGGCTTCACGGAGTTTGGCGATGACGGTGAAGTCTTCGAGGGTGGTGGTGTCGCCCTTGATTTCGCCGTGGGTGGCCAGCTCTCGGAGCAGGCGGCGCATGATTTTGCCGCTGCGGGTTTTGGGCAGAGCTTCGGTGAATCGAATGTCGTCGGGGCGGGCCAGGGAGCCAATCTCCTTCGAGACCCACTTGCGCAATTCATCCTTTAATTCTTCACTGGGCTGGTTGCCGCTTTCGAGCGAGACGAAGGCGGAGATGGCTTGACCCTTGAGATCGTCGGGGCGGCCGACGACAGCGGCTTCAGCAACCTTGGGATGCGCGACGAGGGCCGATTCCACTTCCATGGTGCCGAGGCGATGGCCGCTGACGTTGATGACGTCGTCGACGCGGCCCATGAGCCAGAAGTAGCCGTCGGCATCCTGGCGCGCGCCGTCGCCGGTGAAGTAGCTGCCAGGGACGTCGGACCAATAAGTCTTCTGAAACCGCTCGGGATCGCCATAGATGGTGCGGGCCATTGAAGGCCATGGCTTGCGGACGACGAGCAGGCCGCCGTGACCGGCAGGCACGGGTTCGCCTTCCTTGGTGACGACTTCCGGCTGGATGCCGAAGAATGGCCGCGTGGCCGAGCCGGGCTTGGTGGGCACTGCGCCGGGAATTGGCGCGATGAGGATAGCGCCGGTTTCGGTTTGCCACCAGGTGTCGACGATGGGGCAGCGGTTGTGGCCGATCTTCTCGCGGTACCACATCCATGCTTCAGGGTTGATGGGCTCGCCGACGGTGCCGAGCAGCCGCAGCGAGTCGAGCTTGAACTTTTCCACGTGCTGGTCGCCCCACTTGATAAAGGCACGAATGGCGGTGGGCGCTGTATAGAAAATGCTGACCTGGTGGTCGTCGACAATTTTCCAGAAGCGCGAAAAGTCGGGCCAGTTCGGCGCGCCTTCGTACATCAGCACGGTGGCGCCGTTTTGCAGCGGGCCGTAGACGACGTAGGAGTGGCCGGTGACCCAGCCAATGTCGGCGGTGCACCAGTAAACGTCCTCGTCGCGGAGGTCGAAGACGTATTTGGTGGTGAGGTAGGTTTGCACGGCGTAGCCGCCAGTGGTGTGCAGCAGCCCTTTGGGCTTGCCGGTTGAGCCGGAGGTGTAGAGGATGTAAAGCGGGTGCTCCGAGTCGAGGGGCTCGGCAGGACAGTCCGGGCTGGCGGCGGCGACCAGGTCGTGCCACCAGTGGTCGCGGCCTTCGACCATTTTGACCGGTGAGCCGCTGCGCTTGTAGACCACCACGTGCTTGACGGTGTGGCAAGCGGCCATGGCTTCGTCCACGGTGCGCTTGAGCTGGATTTCGTTGCCGCGGCGGTAGCTGGTGTCCTGAGTAAGGATGGCGACGCAGGCGGAGTCGTTGACGCGGTCGGCAATGGCGTTGGCGGCGAACCCGCCGAAGATGACGGAATGCACCGCGCCGATGCGGGCGCAGGCCAGCAGAACGATGGCCAGCTCGGGGGACATGCCCATGTAAACGGCGACCCGGTCGCCTTGTTTGATGCCCAGCGACTTGAGGGCATTGGCAAATCTCTGGACTTCGACGAGCAGCTCGGCGTAAGTGAGGCGGCGGATTTCGCCGGGTTCACCTTCCCAGATGAGCGCGGTTTTGTTGGCGCGGGCGCCGAGAACGTGGCGATCCAGACAATTGAAAGAGAGATTGGTCTTACCGCCGACGAACCACTTGGCCGTGGGCAGATTCCAGTCGAGCACCTTGTCCCAGGGCTTGAACCAGTGTAGATCGGCAGCTGCAGTGGCCCAGAATTTTTCAGGGTCTTCGATCGACTGCTTGTAGAGGGTCTCGTACTCTTCCAGGCTTTTGATGTGAGCCTTGGCGCTGAACTCGGGCGGCGGCGGAAAGACGCGATTTTCGCGAAGAGTTGAGTCGATGTCCTGGTTCGCGATGGGGTTGGCGACGGCATTCACGGGCACGGAAGTCATGCAAGATCCTTTAAAGAAGAGGTAATTATGCGGTGCAGGGGACTCCGGGACGTGGCTCGCCCGAAAGATGACCTGTGGCTGTCACTTTATCGAGATAGACGTACAGTCGGCAAGTTGGATGGGCGGTTGCCGGAGATTGTACGCTCGACCGTATGATTGAAGCAGGCATGTCAAAGGCCAGGGTGAAATGCCGGCGAAGAACGGCAGCATAGCCATGGGAGACAAGAAATGCGTTGGGCAGGTGGGGCGCAGTGGGCTGCCGCTGGGACTAAGAAGCTTCTTGGACTATCGGCCAAAATGCTTCCTGGATTTCTCATCGTTGTGCTTTTGGGAATATCGAATCCCGCGGGGCGTGCGCAGCAGGCCGCGAACGGCACGCCGTCGCCGGGAGATCAGCCCAGCGATCCGGGGCCGCTCGACTCCTCTCTTTCTCCGGAACTGCATTCAAAGCAGATTCGCGCGGCGATGAAGAAGGTGGCCGACTGGGAGCTGGCGCGCGTGGAGAAGCAGCCGCCGAGCCGGACGTGGGATTTCGGCGTGCTGGATATCGGATTGATGGCGGCGTCCCGAACTTTGCGCGATCGGAGCTACAGCGAGTACGTCGCCTCGGTGGGCGAGCACTTTGGCTGGAAGCTGGAGCGGACGTTGAATCCGGCCAACGATTTCGCCATCGCGCAGGCCTTCATTGAGCTCTATCGGTCTTCGCGCAAAGAGGAACAACTGACGCCGATGCGCAGGCAATATGACGATGCGGTGGCGTTGCTCAACGATCCCGAGAAGCCGGCGTGGTGGTGGTGCGATGCGCTGTTCATGGCGCCGGCCGCGGGTGTGCAACTATCCGCAATAACCGGCGACGATACCTATAATGCGTACGTTGACCGGGAATGGGGAAAGACCGAAAAGGTTCTCTACGACAAGCAGAAGCATCTGTTCTCGCGCGACGCGAGCTACCTGGACAAACACGAGAAGAACGGCGAGAAGATTTTCTGGGCGCGCGGCAACGGGTGGGTGATGGCGGGCATCGTGCGGGTTCTCGAAACTCTGCCCTCGGACGATCCGCTGCGGCCGCACTACGTGGCGCTGCTGCGGGAGATGGCGGCGGAAGTTCGATCGGTGCAGGGAAGCGATGGGTTGTGGCGTCCGGGGCTGCTCGATGCCGGAAGCTATCCGCTGCCGGAGGTGTCTAGCTCGGCGTTCTTCACGTACGCCATCGCGTGGGGCATCAGCCACCGCATGCTGGATGCCGATACTTACTTGCCGGTGGTGGAGCGAGCATGGGCGGGAATGCTGACGCATGTTTATGCCGATGGGAGGCTGGGCTGCATCCAGCCAATTGGGGAAGCGCCGGCGGAGTATGAGCCGAGTTCGAGTTACGACTTCGGCGTAGGGGCGTTTCTGCTCGCCGGATCGGAGTTGGATGTTCTGTCGGGGCGCAAGCACTGGTGAAAAACAGTGGACAGGAAAGACGCCCACCTCTGGCTCAGAAATTGCTGTTCGGTTGGTTGCTGCCGGAAGAGTATCCCGTGAGTTGCATCAATTGAAAAACGCCCCGCTAAATCGAGCAGGGCGTTTTGTTTTGCAGGGAGAAATGCTTCAAGCCTTCTCGTGGGCCGACGCGATTTTGGCTTCGGCTTCGTTGATGACTCTCAGGGATTCGGTGTAGGCGTCTTCGCTTTCGCCGGCTTCCTTCCACATCTTGAGGCCGTGGTCGAGTTGCTGCTCGGCGCGGGGGACGTCGATCTCGCTGGGCTTGAGGGCGTCGGTGGCGAGGATGGTGACGCGGTCGGGAAGGACTTCAACAAAGCCCCAACTGACGAAGTAGCGGGATGAGTCGGCCGTGCTGCCGTCCGCTATATCGGCGCCGCTGTGGACGATGACGTCGCCGGCTCCGAGTTCTGCAACCAGCGGCGCGTGGCCGTAGAGCACTTCGAAGTAGCCGTTCTTTGCGGGCAGCTCAACAGCCGTGGCTGCGACCTCGCACATGGTGCGCTCGGGAGTGACGAGCCGGACGCGGATTTGATTGGTTTCGTCGGCCATGGGGCTCCTTTCAGTCGCCAGTGGTCAGTGCACAGTGGAAAGTGAACAGTGAAGTACAAAGGCCGATTCGGAAGGGTGCGTTTTTACTGACCACTGTCCACTGTGCCCTGACCACTGGCGTTACACGGTCGCCTTGAGCTTCTCGGCGGTTTCGAGCACTTCTTCGATGGCGCCCTTCATGTAGAAGGCCTGCTCGGGGATGTCGTCGTACTTGCCGGCGATGATCTCCTTGAAGCTGCGCACGGTGTCTGCAACCTTGACGTAGGCGCCCGGGATGCCGGTGAACTGCTCGGCTACGTGGAAGGGCTGCGAGAGGAACTTCTGCACCTTGCGGGCGCGGGCTACGGTGAGCTTGTCTTCTTCACTGAGCTCGTCGATGCCGAGAATGGCGATGATGTCCTGCAGATCCTTGTAGCGCTGCAGAATGCGCTTGACGCCCTGGGCCACGTCGTAGTGATCCTGGCCGACGATGCGTGCGGAGAGAATGCGCGAGGTGGAGGCCAGGGGATCGACGGCCGGGTAGATGCCGAGCTCGGAGAGCGGACGGCTGAGCACGGTGGTGGCGTCGAGGTGAGCGAAGGTGGTGGCCGGCGCGGGATCGGTGAGATCGTCGGCGGGAACGTAGACGGCCTGCACGGAGGTGACGGAACCTTTGGAGGTGGAAGTGATGCGCTCCTGCAGTTCGCCCATTTCGGTGGCCAGGTTGGGCTGGTAGCCGACGGCGGAGGGCATGCGGCCGAGAAGGGTTGAGACCTCGGAACCGGCTTGCGTGAAGCGGAAGATGTTGTCGATGAAGAGAAGCGTGTCCGACCCTTCGACGTCGCGGAAGTACTCGGCGACGGTGAGGGCGCTCAAGGCCACGCGGAGGCGGGCTC
>JBARBP010000005.1:0-3797 GCA_049793195.1 Occallatibacter sp.
GGATTCTTCAAGGGCGGGCTGTTTTTGAATGCGGGCTCGGTACAGCATGCGGCGGGCACGCGCGATATGAACAAGCTGGGCGGCCTGGCACAGAAGATGCCGCATACCACGGTCTCCTGGCTCATCGGCATTGGCAGCATGATGGGGATTCCGCTGATGAGCGGGTTTGCGAGCAAGTGGATGCTCTACGCTGCGGCATTGCAGGCCGGGTGGGCTGTTCCCGCCATGGTCGCATGGGCCGTGAGTCTCGGCACCGTCTTCCTGGGGGCAAAAGCAACCAGTGCTGTCTTCCTTGGCCCGCTGACTGAGGCGACCAAGGATGCCCACGAATCTCCGCCCACCATGGTGTGGGGAATGGGACTACTGGCGGCGGGCAGCGTGGTTCTCGGTATAGCGCCGCAGTTGGCCGTCAATTATCTCCTGAATCCCATCATGGGCGCGCTTGGGCTCAGCGCCGTTCAGGTCACCTGGTTCGGTCTTTCTTCCGATGCGGGGAGCTTCTCGACCGCCGGCGGCCTGGTGCTCGCGATCGTCTCTATCGTTCTGGGTGGCATTATCTATGCCGTTGCCTATGCAGCGCGCCAGACTCCGGCAACCGTGGCCGTCACCGCTGGTGGTGCAGCCCTGGCTGGCGCCGGCGGCGATATTTTTACTGGCGGCGAACCGCTTTCCGACCAGGGCCGACTGACGGCCGGCGACTTCTCTTCCATCTTCCTCGGGAACTGGCATGAGTTCTTCCGCTGGTCCAATGTGGACCGCGTTTATCTGGCCGCCTGGAGCGGGTTGCAAACCGTTTCGCGCGGGCTTGGTGTTCTCGTCTCGTGGATGGAGCAGCAAGCTACAGTTCTTGTCGTCGTGTTCGCCGCGCTGATTCTGGCTGCTGTTCGCTGGCTGGTTCCTGGCGTTGCAAACCTGACGGCTGGCGCATCAATCCCGGTTCCGCAGTTGCTGGTTGCCGCCTGCGCCATCGCTGCGGTTGCCTTGATCATCGCTGCGCTTTCGTACACAAAGACGCGCACTTTTGCCTTCCTCATGGTGCTCGTAAGCGCGGCCGCTATTTCGGGCCTCGCTGTTGCCGACCCATGGCTGCGTCTCGGGCTGCTCGAACTCAGCGCGCTGCTCACCGTCCCACTGGTCTGGCAAAGCGCGCGGACCCGCTCCGCAAAGCTGGCCTATGCGGTCGTGGTTCTGCTCTCGGCTCTTACTCTGGCCGCAAACGATCTGCTTCTTGAACGCGGCCAACCGGATTGGGCGCGCGCCCTGCTGCTCACGAGCATCTGCGTTAAGCTGGCTGCGGTGCCGCTCTTCTTCTGGCTGCTCAAGCTGGCCGACGAACTGCCAGCCATCGTTCTCGGCCTGATCATTGCGGTCGTGGACATGGCTGCCTTCGGCGAGTTGTACGTCGCAGCCCATGCCTCGCCTGGCCTGTTCACGCCCACCGGGCTCTGGGTCGGATTTGCTGCAGCCACATCGCTCCTGGCCGCGCTGCTGATGTTGACGCAGCGGAGCCTGAAACGCCTGCTGGTTCTCTCCACTGTTGAGGACGTCGGCTTCCTGCTGCTCGGTCTCGCCTCTGCTACAGCACTTGGAACCACCGGCGCACTGGTCGCGGCCACTACTCATTCGCTTGCAAAGGCCCTGCTCTTCACCTGCCTCGCAGGTCCCGAAGCCGCGGGCGCTCTCGAAGGCAAGCAGACCGGCCTCATTACGCGATTCCCGGTAAGCGCCTTCGGCTTCCTCTTCGGCATGCTGGCCATGCTCGGCATTCCGCCGACGCTCGGCTTCATTGGCCGCTGGAAGCTTTATGAAACCGCCGTTCAGATCGGCTGGCCGCTCGGCGCCATTTTCATCGTCTCGTCGATCTTCGCCCTGATCGCCTACGTGCTCGCTTTGACTGGCATTTGGTGGGGTCCGGAAAGTAATCAAGACTCACCGCAAGCTCATGATGAGCCGGAAGCAATTCCAAAGCTAAAGGAGCCGTGGCTTTTGAAAACCACCATCGTCCTGTTGGTCGCGCTCATTCTCGCTGCCGGCATCTGGCCCAGCCTGCTCGACACGATCAAGTGGGGGAGACTATGAAGCTCTGGAACAGATTGATGTGCTACTCGCGCCGCCACAGCCCATGGCTCTTCCATATGAACTCGGGAAGCTGCAATGGTTGCGACATCGAGTTGGTGGCCAGCCTCACTCCGCGCTACGACGCCGAGCAATTAGGCGTGCGTCTTGAGGGCAGCCCCCGGCACGCAGACATTCTCTGCATCACAGGCCCGGTTACCCGCAACGCCGTCAAGGCAATTCAAACCGTTTACGGACAGGTCTGCGGACCCAAGGCGGTGGTCGCCATCGGCTCCTGCCCTGCCACTACCAACGTCTTCATCGACAGTCGCACACTCGACGGCCCGCTCAACAAGCACATTCCCGTGGACGTTTTTGTTCCCGGCTGCCCGCCGCGCCCCGACGCCATCATCCAGGGTGTCGCGAAGGCCGCTGAAATCCTGGCCGAGAGAGGCATGAATCCGCCCAGGACCGAACTCTCAATCGCAGCAGTGAATGAGGAGGCACAGTCATGAACACGGCCGTGAATCTGACCACTGCTCTTGCCCGCCTGCTCATCTTTCCGGGATTGCTCTTCGCCGTTCCCGCCGCGTGGTTCTTCCTCTGGGTCGAACGCAAAGCCGTTGCCCTGATGCAAGGCCGCGTCGGCCCGCCATTCATGCAGCCTTTCTTCGACTTCATCAAGCTGCTGGGCAAAACCACCCCTCCCCGCAGCGGAGTGGGCGGCCTGCTGATGCGCGCATGGCCGTTGATTGCTGTCTCAGCAGCAGCAGGCGCCGTTGGCCTGCTTCCGGTTCTGCCCTCCTCGGGTGGATTCGAAGGCGATTTGATTCTGCTGCTCGCCCTGCTCGAACTTCCCTCAATGTGCATCATTGCCGCCGGATTCTCCTCGCGCTCCATCTTCGGCGAAATCGGCTCCGCGCGTGAAGCTGTTCTCAGCGTTGCTTACAACGTGGTCTTTCTCCTGGCAATCGTCTCCGTTGCCGCTTCGCAGCATACGTTCCGCCTTGAGGCTTTGGCGCAACTGCCGGCCTCGCCGCTCCGCTGGCTGGGCGTGCTCGCGATCCTCGTATGCCTGCCCGCCAAACTGCATCTCAATCCCTTCTCGCTGCCCAACGCCGAGCAGGAAATCTACTCCGGCCCCATGGTCGAGTACGCCGGCCCCGAACTCGCCATGTGGGAGCTATCCCACGGCCTCGAGTGGGTCGCCGCTACCGGCCTTGTCGCCACCCTCGTCGCGCCGCACATCACCCTCGTCTGGCTCGCCGCTCTTGTCTTTGTCGGGCTCATGATTGCCATCGTCCTGATGCTCTCCGCGCTTGCCTCTGCCACCGCCAGGCTGGCCATCGACACAACCGTCCGCTTCTACTGGCAATGCACGCTTATCTTCGCGGTACTGGCCATCTCGTCCGCGCTCTTCATGAGGTTTAGATCATGAGCATCCTCTCCATGCTGTGGAAGAACCTCTGGGGCGGCAACCGCACCATGCTCTTCCCCGCGCGTCCCAAGGTCGGTGACGGCTACCGCGGTCTCGTCAAATTCGATCCCGAGCTCTGCACCGGCTGCGCCATCTGCAAGTTCCGCTGCACCGCCCGCGCCATAGAGTTCAAAGCCGCCAAGGGTGAATTCACCTGGAGCTACGACCCCGGTCAGTGCACTTTCTGCGGCCGCTGCGTCGAGGGCTGCAAAAGCCACGCCATCCACCAGGAAGAAGCCACGCCGCCCATCTATCTCAACCTCGG
>JBARBP010000006.1:0-4186 GCA_049793195.1 Occallatibacter sp.
ACTGTTCCACGACCGGCTGTCGAGCTCGCTTGAACGCGCCCGCCGATCGGGATCGCATACAGCCCTTCTTTTGGTTGACCTGGATCAATTCAAACAGGTTAACGACACTCTGGGTCATCACGTTGGGGATTTGCTGCTGAAACGCGTGGGAACGGTATTCAGCGACCGCGTACGCAAGTCCGATACCGTCGCGCGCACTGGGGGCGATGAATTCTCAGTGATTTTGGATGACCCGATCAGCCGCGAAGACGCAGAGCGGGTCGGCATGTCTTTGATCGAAATGCTTGGGGAACCGTTTGACTCTGGGAGTCAGACCTTGCACATTGGTGCAAGTATTGGGATCGCTCTTTTTCCAGAGGATGCAGCGGACGGCGAGGGACTGTGCATTGCTGCCGATCTGCGCATGTACGACTTCAAGCACAGGACCGGACGTTTAGGAGAACTAGCACGTCTTCCCGCGTCCGTCGCGCTGGCGCGAAAAGATGATGGATCGCGCTCGCAGCAGGCTGGATAGAGGATGAGCGCGGAACCGCCGAAGCGCTACATTAGCAACGACGCTAAACGAGAAAGGCCTGGATGCAGATTCCGGGCCTTTTGTTGTCGACACTGAAAGCGGATGGCTTATTGCGCCGCGGTGACAACCACGACGAGTTCTTCTTTTCCACCCAGAGAGAATTCCACAGGAAGGGCGCGAGCCGAGGCAGTTGTGGGTGCGACGTCGCGCTCGACCTTTCCGCTTGTCGTGCCCATGATGCTGAGATGCATCTTGGGCGGGAGCAAAGTTGAAGGATTCGAAGGGGCGGCTTGTGTGCGGACCGTGCTTTTGACGCTCGGCTCCGAGGTGACGGCCTCGTTGAGGCTCAGTGTGTAATTGCCTTTGGGCCAAACACCGAAATTGGCTTTACCGGATCCGTCTGTTGTTCGAGCAGCACATCCGCCGCCGGGATTTTTCCCAAGCTTGACGTCGATTCCCTTCAATGGTGCTCCGGCCAGGGCGCTCTGCGCGCAGAGAACGCAACATGCAACTACCGATATAAGTCGAGTGCCGGTCATCAGGATTCGCCCCTTTTCCATTTCAAACCTGGTTCAGGGTATGGGAGACGGCATGTGCAAAGCAACATGAAAAAGCAAAGGCCCGGATAGAGCGTCCGGGCCTTGATTACTCTTGCTTTTTTCGCGACGAGCTATGCGGGGCCGCCGGGTCCGCGTCCACCACCACTACCACCGGCCGGGCGACGACGGCGACGGCGACGATTGTTGTTGTTGGCAGGAGGACGTCTGGATCCGGCTGTTTGACCTACCGGCACAGGCGCTCCGTCAACGCGGTTGAAGTTCGGCTCGCTTTCTTCGTCGAACTCCCCGCTAGGCTCTTCATCGAAATCGTCTCCGCCTTCGATGAGGATGGTGCTCTGGTTGGATTTTGGCTGGCGCTCGTCGAACTCATTGCGCGGCCTTACTGGAGGAGGAGGAGGAGGAGGAGCGGCGGGCGCAGCGAAGGACTCGGAGACCGTGCCCTCGCTATCGTCAGGCTCGGCTGCCGGAGCGGACTGAACGAGCTTGGCCTTTTGCTCTTTGATGAGCGCCTTGCGGCTGAGCTTGATGCGATTGCCTTCGATGGCAAGCACCTTGACCATCACCTGGTCGCCTTCGCGCAACTCGTCTTTGACTTCCTTGACGCGATGCTCGGCGATTTCTGAGATGTGGAGCAGGCCGTCGGTGCCGGGGAAGAGCTCGACGAACGCACCGAACTCCGCTAGCCGTACCACCTTGCCAAGGTAAACCTTACCCACTTCTGGAACGGCTGTGATATCGCTGATCATGGCGAGCGCCTTCTTGAGGCCATCGGCGTCGCAGGAGGAAACATTGACGCGACCGGTGTCGTCCACGTCGATCTTGGCGCCAGTCTGCTCGATGATCCCGCGGATGGTTGCGCCGCCCTTGCCGATCAGATCCCGGATTTTGTCGGTGGGAATCATTACGGTTTCAATGCGGGGCGCGTAGGCGGAACGCTCAGTGCGCGGTCCGTCGAGCACTGCATCCATCTTGTCGAGTAGGAAGAGACGGCCGCGGCGAGCCTGCTCCATAGCCTGTTGCAAGATCTCGCGGGTGAGGCCGCCGATCTTGATGTCCATCTGGAGAGCGGTGATGCCCTTGCGGGTTCCGGCTACCTTGAAGTCCATATCGCCGTAGTGGTCTTCCGCACCGGCGATGTCGGTGAGGATGGCGTAATCGTCTCCTTCTTTGACAAGGCCCATGGCGACGCCGGCAACAGAACCTTTCAGGGCGATGCCGGAGTCGTAAAGCGCAAGGCTGGCACCGCAGACCGAGGCCATGGACGAAGATCCGTTGGACTCGAGAATGTCGGAGACGATGCGGATGGAGTACGGGGACTCTTCTGCGCTGGGCAGGACCGCGGAAATGGCGCGCTCGGCGAGTGCGCCGTGGCCAATTTCGCGGCGGCCCGTGCCGCCCATGCGGCCCGTCTCGCCCACACTGAAGGGCGGGAAGTTGTAATGGAGCATGAAGTTCTTGCGTTGCTCGCCTTCGTAGCTTTCGAGGCGCTGGCCGTCGTCGGCTGTGCCTAAGGTGGCAGTCACTAAGGCCTGGGTCTCGCCGCGAGTGAAGAGGGCGGAGCCATGGGTGCGGGGCAGCACGCCGGTTTCGATTGTAATTGCACGAATCTCATCGAAGGCGCGGCGATCGGGACGAATGTGGTCCTTGGTGACCTGCTCACGGAAAAGACGCTCGCGGAGATGCTCGTAGTAGGTGCCGAGCTTTTTCTTTGCGGCCGGGTCGTCGGCGGGAAGTTCTGCAGCCAGTTCGTCCTTGATCTGCTTGATGAGCGCGTAGCTTTCGGTTTTGCCGTGGGCCTTGGTGTCGAGCGCGTCCTTGAGACGATCGCCGATCTTGGCCTTGAGCTCTGCGTAATACGCTTCGTCGAACTCGGGAGGAGTGAAAGCACGCTTGGGCTTGCCGGCTTTTGAAACCAGCTCATCGATTGCGGCGACGATCTTCTTGATCTCTTCGTGAGCAAACTCGATGGCGGCAAGGATGACCTCTTCAGTCTCTTCCTTGGCGCCGGACTCGATCATGACGATTCCGTCTTTGTGTCCAACGACCATGATGTTGACGGTGGTGGCGGCGCGCTCGGCATAGGTGGGGTTGATGACGAACTGGCCATCGACGCGGCCCACGCGGACGGCGCCAACGGTGGCGCTGAACGGAATGTCGGAAAGAGCCAGTGCAGCGGCGGCGGCGTTGATGCCGACGACGTCGGGATCGTTTTCCTTGTCGGCGGAAAAGACCAGTGCGATGACCTGAGTCTCGTTGCGGAAACCGTCAGGGAAGAGCGGGCGAATGGGGCGATCGATCTGGCGGCAGGTGAGAACTTCTTTCTCGCTGGGCCGGCCTTCACGCTTGATAAATCCGCCGGGAATGCGGCCGCCGGCGTAAGTGTACTCGCGATAGTCGACGGTAAGGGGGAAGAAATCGATTCCCTCACGGGGATCGGGAGAGGCGACAGCAGTGGCGAGAACGACGGTTTCTCCCGTGGAGACCAGCGCGGCGCCAGAGGCTTGCTTGGCCATGCGGCCGGTCTCAAAGACCAACCGCTTGCCGCCGGCAAGCTCGACAGCTACTTCATGCTTGGTAGACATAGCGTCCTCTTTTCAGTTTTTTCGCTTGGGAAACTTGTAGTGGGAAGGCACCGAGGTGCGCGGACGGTCTCAGCCGAGGCGAGACGCATCGCGCGGGAACGGCGCACAGGGGATAGCTGTGCGCTGTCCCTGGCAGCGGGTCGGATTTGCCAGGTCCACCATGGCCCCAGGTTCTGGGTGGAACAGGAGCCGTGACCAATTTCCGGTCTGGGCGCTTCCGGGTCAATGTCAGCTTTCTGGTTACTTGCGGATTCCGAGTTTGCCGATCACGTCGCGGTAGCGATCGGTATCGTGCGTCTTCAGGTAATCCAACAGGCGGCGGCGTTTGCTGACCAGTTGCAAGAGGCCGCGCCGCGAGGCGTGATCCTTCTTGTGAGTTTTGAAGTGCTCGGTCAGTTCGCCAATCCGCTCACTCAGAATCGCGATCTGGACCTCCGGTGAACCGGTGTCCGTATCGTGGGTGCGGAAGCGTTCGATCAGTGTTGTTTTCTTTGCAGTCGCCAGCACGGCGTGAGTTACTCCTCTTGTCT
>JBARBP010000007.1:0-8739 GCA_049793195.1 Occallatibacter sp.
GCTGTGCTCCTGGCCGGGGCGGCAACGTGAACACCGGAGGCTTGACCTGCTCATCGCGGAGCTGGCGGCCTGTGTAGTGGACGAAGACATCGTCGAGCGTGGTGTTCTGCACGCTGAGCGAGGTGAGGGTTTCGCCCAGGGAGGCGGCCAGTTCGACCAGTTGCATCGTGGTCTTCGAACCGGAAGAGGTGAGAACGCGATAGAAGCCTGCGCTCTCGGCCTGCACACTGGTCACACCTTCCATGTCTTCGAGGCGCTTCTGCCACTGATCGGTTTCGCGGTCGAAATGAACTTCCACGACGTTGGCGCCGGGCACGCTGTGCTTGAGTTCGAGAGGCGTGCCCAGAGCCACGAGCTTGCCATGATCCACAATGGCAATTCGATCGCAGAGCTTATCGGCCTCTTCCATGTAGTGCGTGGTCAGCAGCATGGTGAGATGCCGGGTTCGCCTCAGGTTATCGAGCATCTCCCAGACCGCGATGCGAGAGACGGGGTCGAGTCCTGTGGTGGGCTCGTCGAGAAAGAAGATCTTCGGGTTGTGTACCAGGCCGCGGGCAATCTCGAGCCTCCGTCGCATTCCGCCGGAGAGGGTCTTGGTTTGCGCGCCACGCCATTGGGTGAGGTCAACGGCTTCGAGCACATCGGCGATGTTCTTGGCGCGCTCAGCCCTGGGGACGCTGTAGAGCTTGGCATAAATGCTCAGGTTTTCCTCAACGGTAAGATCGGGGTCGCTGGTAAGCGCCTGGGGAATGACGCCGATGACGCGGCGCACAGCATCGGGCTCCTTGGCTACATCCTGACCGGCAACGATGGCTCTGCCGCCAGTGATTGGCATCAGCGTGGTCATCATGCGGATGAGCGTGCTTTTCCCCGCGCCGTTGGGTCCCAGCAGGCCAAAGATCTCGCCGTCGGCCACGGTAAAGCTCACGTCCTTGACGGCCTCGAACGCGCCGTAGCGTTTCACGACGTGGTCGACGACAATCGCGGCGGGCTTTTGCGCCGGGGCGTTGTCGGCAGCCGCGGCACTCACTGTTTCACCAGCTTGCTTTTGGGAATGTAGATTTCGGCCGTCATGCCAGGGACAAACTTCTCACCGGGATTGTCGACGAGCAGCTTCAACTGGATCGTCTTGATGTCGCGCTTGCGGCTGCTCACATCGCGCTGCGTTGCAAAGTCGGCCTCCGCGGCCTTGTTGATCACTTTGCCGTAGACGGTTTCGCCGCTGGGCATCACCACGCGCAGGCTGTCGCTGAGCTGGACGCTGTCGCCCTGCGTTTCGGGCAACGGCGCGTAGACCCAGGTCTGGGTCAGGTCCATGATGGTCACGATCGGAGCGCCCATGGCCACAACTTCGCCCTGGCGGGCAGCCCAAACGTTGACGCGTCCGCTCACCGGCGCCACAACTTCGGCATAGCTCTTCTCGACCCGGGCCTGGTCAGCCAGCGCGCGGGCATTGGCCACGTCGGCGCGTGTGGAAACAACGGTCTGCGCAGAAACGGATGTCAGCAATTCATGGGCCCGCGCCTGGCGCAGGTTTGCCTGGGCGGCGTTCAGAGTGCCCTGAGCGGCATTCACGGCAGCCTGCGCGGCTTGCAGCGCGGTTACTTGCTCGTCCCGCGCCTGGGCGCTCATAATCCCCTGCTGGGCCAGCGCCACGGTGCGGCTGGTGTCGGCCTGCTGGTGGTCGTACTGTGCCTGTGCCTGCACCAGCGAGGCCTGCGCGGCCCGAACCTGGGCCTCTGCGCTCACGGTCGCGCTAGAGGTCTCGCCGCTGTTCTGCTGCTCCGTCTCGACAGAGCCAGTCAGTTTCGATCGCTGGCTGGCAGCCGTCGCCTCGGCGGCCTTCAGCGCGGCGTCCAGGTCGTCGCTCTCAATCACCGCGATCAACTGGCCTGCGGTTACGGTGTCGCCCTCTTTGACGGTCAAAGTCTGAATCCGCCCCGGAATCCTGGCGCTGACCAGCACCTCGTTGGCGTCCACAGTGCCGATTAGCTGCATGTCGCCCGTAGGCCTGACCGTGACGAAGTACCAGATCAAAGACCCCACCGTCAGCAGGGCGAGAATCATGAAAACTCGATTACGTGCGTTCACTTGGCTTTCACCTCAAAACTCTTGAATTCGCCGCTCTCCGGCATCGGCGTGCCGGCGAGCACGCGCGACGCGACCTCAGCCCCATGTTTGCGGTCGCTAAAAATCGCAAGCCCCAGGTACTCAATGGCGGCCTTGCGCCGGAACTCCATCGCGCTGCGCTCCAGCGGATCGGTCCCCAGCATGATTCCCACAATCGGCGCCGACAAAAAGTAGAAGACGTTCGCCCCGAGTGCGGCGTACATGATCTGCCACTCGTCCACCTGGATCAGCTCGCCGCTGCGCTTGCCTTCCGCAAACAAATCGCGCAGCTTCATCATCATGGGCCGGAAGACCTTCTCAATAATGGGAGTGAGCGCGTTCTCCTCGCCGCGATGCAGGCGCATCATCTCCTGCTGCATCAGGCTCTGAAAGCCTTGCTGCGAGTGGATGCGGTCAAAGTGGTTCAGTGCGAATTGGACCACCTGCTCGCCAACCGATCGGTCGCTGGTCATCGCTGCCAGGCTGCTGGCCACCACGCGTTCCGCCACCGACCCCAGGGCAGCTTCATAAAGCGCTTCCTTGCCCTGGAAGTAGTAGTAGAGCAGCGCCTTGTTCACGCCTGCTGCCTCGGCAATCTGCTCGGTCCGCGCGCCCGCGAGGCCGTTTTCGCTGAATTCGCGCACCGCCGCGTCCAGAATGCGCGTCCTCGTCTGGTCAGCGCGTTCAGCCTGTGTACGGGTTGGGGTGGATGCAGACATCTTAACTAACTAGTTAGTAAAATACGCCGAACAACACGATCTGGCAACCCCGTCCCATGAAAATCTCTCAAAAATAGCCGGCAGGGCCCCTAACTCTAATGACGGAGTCCTCCCGGCTAAATTGCATTGAATCGTGAAAACCCCAGGCTCCGACCCCCAGACGCGGACCCCCAGACCCTGAGTCGATGAATCCCAATACCTCAGGGGCCGCAGATGTCCAAACGCGACACCTGCCGATGCGCTCAAGCAACCGCTCGCAAAAAATGAAAAGGGGAAACGCTACGCTCCCCGCCTAGCTCACCAGCGATAGATGGTCAGGTTATCGAGATACACCGTAGACCCGCCCGAAGCTCCCAGTCCATCCAGTTGAAACTGCGTCTGCAACGCCCCGACCTGCCAACCCAGCGCGGCCGAGGACGCCACCGTGGCGTCGATCGCTTGCTCGTTGCCATCCAGCCATACGGAGTGATAGGTCACATTGCCGGAGCCGTCGCGCGAATAGCTGATCTGCACGTGATGCCAAGCGTTCGTCTTCCAGTTCGACAGGTCGCAGGGCCGCGAAGAGCTTATCCAGTGAGCCCCTGCGCTGTATTCCCACCTTTTGGAGTAGTCGCTGCACTGAAAGCCATAGATAACGGTTTGTCCGTCTGCGGCAACCTGGTTTGAATCCAACTCCAGGTTTGCGACCGTGCTTCCGGCCGCGATCCACACCCAGCCGTCGTACACAAAGTTCATTGCGTTTGCGTCGTTCGCGTAGGTAAGGCTGTATCTTTCGCCGCCTGCATCGGTAAAGCTGGTCACAAACTGGCGCGCGTTGCCGCTGAGCGATGGCGTGCTCAACAGGCTCGTTGCCCCAACCGACGTGCCGGGAGTGCCCAGGTCGTGGCTGAAAATCCATGGGTCGCGCGCCTGCAGGCCGCTGGCGGCAACTGCGTTTGCGGGAATCGCAGGTCCCGATGCTCCCGATGCCGCGGTAGGCGCAATCACGTAGCCCGCCTTTGCCGTGCCGCTGTCTGCATAGCCTGAAGCGACAGCAACCGCCGCAATCACCTCCGATCCCTTTACCGGGATCGCGCCCGTGTATCGAGTCGACGCTGTCGTGGGCACGCTGCCATCGGCGGTGTAGTAGATGGTCGAGCCCGCTGTGGCGGCAGACAAGGTCACCGTCTGCGCAGTGGTGTATGTCCCTGCAGCCGGTGAGAATACGGGCGCGGCGGCTGTATCGGGAGCGCTATCGCTCGTTACTGGCGTGGTTGGCTTGAACGTGGCTTGATTGGCCCCGCAGCCCGCGAAAAGCAAAGGGAGCAGGAGACACGGAACTGCCCAGATGAGATTCTGGCGAGCTCTGAAGATTAAGCCCTTCAGGGCGAGGGGGAGGGAGTTCAATTTTGCACCTCGGTCAATCTGTCCGAGCGCGCGGGTGCACGTACTCGATATCTAAGTTATTCGATTTAAATGTCTTACATTCAATCGCCGAGCTTCTTAAAGTCTAGCTCAAAGATTATCACGTACCGCTTTTCTCAGGACTATTGTGAGCAGGATAGCATACGTCGAGTGTGCCGGGTTGCCCACGAATCACAAAGTTACACCCAAAAGTAATGGGCCAAACCGCCTATCAGCCACTCCGAAACCGGAACAACGTCTTGATCATCTACAGGTACCCCCTGTGGTGCCTTGGTACCGACCCGATCCCGGACCACTGACCACTAATACGGCGGCAGCCCCCCGAGATACATGTACCCCAGCGAAGGCGCCTGCGAGATCAGCTTCGAGATCGCCGGGTCAGGGAACCGATGTACGTACACCTTGGCCCACCCGATCGCTTCTGCCGAGGGCGGTCCGTCCGGCAGATCCTGTTTGATCCCCGTGGCCTTGTCGAAAAACCCGCTGCCCTCAAGCCCCTGGATCGATACATCGACCAGCCGCTTCAGCGCGTGGTTATTTTCCGCGTAAAGATCGATCCCGTTGTCCTCGCCGAACTCGGCGATGTAAACCAGCGGCGAGGCCGCATACAGGTGATAGTGCAGCGCCCGCTGGCCGCGGCGCATCTCCTCGGTCAAGGTGCCGTCGGCGGCGATCTCCTTCGTCCCGGTGCGGTACATCTTGATAGCCCAATCGAAAAGTTCTCGGTCGTTGGCCGCGATGGCGATGGTTCCCACCTGCACTCCGGCCCAATAAAGATGGTTTTGCCCCAACGGATTTTTTTCAAGCCGCGCATCGTAGTAATCCATCGTCTGTTGCGACACCGTCTTCATCCAGTCGGTCAGCAGCTTGCTGTCAGCCTGGTCCACCACGCCGCTGTCGCGCACCTTCAGCAACGCAATTCCCAACGCTCCAACAACCCAACCCTGCACGAAGTAAGCCTGGTTCGACGACATCTTGCCGGTGAGTGCTTTATCGAGCGCCGCCGTCTTCTCGAGCTTCAACACGCACTCCGCAGCCTGCCTGCTTCCGGTAGCCTGGAAGGCATCGGCAGCGTCAACAGCATCCTGCCCCAACTGCTTCACCCGTCCCGAGCTCTCCTGGTACGCCTTCCACTTCACCGGGTCAATAATCGACCCCTTGCTGTCGGAGTAGAAGCTGTTCGTAGTCAGATCGGCCGAGAGATGAATCGGCGCCGGACAAGTATAAGCAGCATCGGTCACGTTGATCTTCTTCATATCCCATGGCGACCGTAGCGGCTTCACAGCCGCGCAAACCTGCGCAAACGCAAAAATGAATGCGCACTCGATCACCAATGCATCGGCTCTACGCATCAACATCAACTCCATTGTGAAGGCTGCTTCAGGCGCGCTTCGCCATCCGCTGCCGCATTGGCTCGTTGTCGCAGTAGACGCGCCACTCGGCAACCTTCTGGTCCTGGATGAATGCGCGAAAGGCCGTCGGCGTAGTCCAGTGGTTTTCCGGCCTGATTTCTCCGTCAGAGGTGAAGGTGCCCTGGGCGGAGCCAAGCATCACCACCACGGGTCCATCGCAGTAGGTCTCTTCGATAGCGACCGTGTAGTCCGGCACCATGCGGAAGTAAGCAGCCCACGCCGTCCGCATCCTCTCCCGCCCCTCCAGAATATTCCCCATCGAATCGATAAAACGATGTTCCGCCGTCATCAGCTCTGCGAGGGCATCCACATCCTGCCGGTTGATGGCGCGCACAAACGCGTGCGCAACAGATTCCGCCAGATCGCTCATCGTATTCCTCTCCTCCAATCGTGTGCAGCTTCCGCGGTTTACTAAACCGGTGGAAGGGCGCTGACGATAGGCACGCCCGCCTCGGGCGTGAAGTGGAAAGTTTCCTCAGGAATTATAAAGTTGGGTTGTTCGCCGGTGAACGTGAATCGCGTAAGCGCGCCGTCAATCTCTTCAACCTCGATAGCGGCGATGCTGCCTTTTGCAGTCACAGTCAGAGTCACTCGCGTTACGCGCTTCTCCTGTCCTTTGGGCTGGCCCGAGAGGTTGAAGCAGCCGTTCGGTGCAGCGGCCACGCTCAAGCTGTCCATCTCCTTCTCGAGTTCGGTGTGTCCGAGTAGAAAGCGCAGCGGCGAGCGCAGGTCGTCAAGCTCCTTGGCTGGAATGCGCTGCACCTGGCGGTCGCCGCGGGTGTAAAACCAGGCGTATTTGCCATCGAGGAGGAACAGCTTTCCCGCAGGCGACGTGTAATCCCACTTCATGCGGCCTGGCTTGCGCAGCAGCATGGTGCCGCTCTCGGTCCTCTTGACGCCCATCCCTTGATAGGTCTCAGTAAACCCAGCCTTCAGTGAGCGCAGTTGGTTGTAATGCCGGTCGACACGAGCCGCCAGATCATGTGCGGTCGGCACAGGCTGTTGAGCGGAAAGGCATGCAGGGAGCAGTGCGGCGGCCAGAAGCAACCGACCGCCGCGCGGTAGTCGAAGGCCCAGGTTCATTGCAGGTTCTGCGTGCAGTTGGTGCCGCCTGCGGGGTCGTACTTGATGGAGCCGAACTGATCGCTGCAGAAGCCGCGATCGCCGGTTTTGCCCACAGTCTGCGGAATGGCGGTAATGGTATATCCGTTGGAACGGTCGGTGCCGTTGATGGTGACCTTGTTGCTGCAAGTGATGGTGAAGATGTATCCGGACTTGTAGCCCGAAGTCAGGTCGCCCTGCAGGATCTGCGCAGAGGACGGAGTCGGCGCGCCCGCGGCCGGGTCACCACCCAATGCCGGCAGCGAGCACGCGAAGCCGTTTGCCGGATAACTTGACTGGTACTGAATCTCCGCCTTAGTCACCGTTTGCACGGAGTTGATGGCCGAAGTCTCGTTGCCCTTCTTGGTCAGGCTCCCAATGGTGGGAATGGCCATGAGCATCAGGATCAGAATGATGGCAATGACGATCAGCAACTCCATCAGCGTAAAACCGTTGGGCAATTTGAAGCCGTTGGGCTGCCGGCGGTTCTTACTGCGAAGGGACAGAGTTTTCGTTCCGCGCACCGCGGCTCCGAGCAAAGACGTGCGATTCATGGGATTCCAGTTCCTCGTGGAGCAGGCCGGAGGCTACCGGCCCTTTCGACAAAATGCTACAACGTACGGACGCGAAAGGGAAATGGAACGCTCGGAAAGGCAGCTTCCAGCTTTTAGCCTCTAGCTTCTAGCTCGTTGACGCATAGCCCACGCTTTGGGCGCAGCACTGGGTTCGGACTTCGGGGCCAGTAGCTAGAAGCTGCCTTTCAACACACCAGTTTGTCGCGGTTTAGTTTGACGCCGTTGAGACGGCCGAGGAGGGTTACGGCGATATGGTCCGGATGGAAGAGACGCTGGGCCATGGCCTGGACCTGGGCCGTATCGACTTCGTCGACGCGGGCAATCAACTCGTCAACGGAGAAGAACTGGTGGAAGTACATCTCTTGACGGGCTAAGTTTGCCATGCGGGAGGTTGAACTCTCCAATCCTAGTAGGAGGTTTCCCTTGAGTTGGTCCTTGGCGCGGGTGAGTTCTTCAAGGGTTAGCGGCGTTTCTTTCAGTTTGCGCAGCTCGGCCATGATCAGGTCTACGACTTCGAGGGCTTTGCCTGCGGAGGTTCCGGCGTAGACACAGAGGGTTCCAGTGTCGCGGTAGGGGCTGAGGTCGCTGTAGATGGAGTAGACCATGCCGCGCTCTTCGCGGATGGTCTGGAAGAGACGGGAACTCATGCCGCCGCCAAGCACGGTGTTGAGGATGAGCGCGGCGTAGCGATTTTCGTCGGTGATGGGCGGGGCAGCGACGCCGAGGCAGATCTGCACCTGCTCAAGGGATTTCTTATTGCGCAGGACGATGCGGGGGCTGGGTTTGGGAGCCGGCATTTCGCTGAGCGTTGCGCCGCCGGCCAGGGAAGAGAACTTGCCGGCAACGGCCTCGACAAAATGGTCGTGCTCCAGGTTGCCGGCGGCGGAAAAGACCATGTTGCCGCCGTGAAAGCGATCGCCGTGGTAGGCAACGAGCTTTTGCTGGTCGAAGCGGGCGACTGTCTCATTTGTGCCGAGAATGGGCCAGCCGAGAGGATGATCTTTCCAGAAACTCTGGGTAAACAACTCCTGGACCAGGACGTCTGGATTGTCTTCGTCGATTTTGATCTCTTCAAGGATGACGCCGCGTTCGCGTTCGATATCCGAGGGCGCAAAGGTGGGGTTCAGCACCAGGTCGGCCAGCACGTCGAGGGCGATGGGGACGTGGTCGGAGAGGGATTTTACGTTGAAGCAGATGGTCTCTTTGCCGGTGAAGGCGTCGAGGTTGCCGCCGATGGAGTCCATTTCGCGGGCGATGTGCTGGGCGGTGCGGGAACGGGTGCCTTTGAAGAGCATGTGCTCGACAAAGTGGGAGATGCCGTTGATTTCGGCGGGCTCGCAGCGGGAGCCGGATTTGATCCAGACGCCCATGGCTACGGAACGCAGATGGTCCATGCGCTCGGTCAGGACAATCAGACCG
>JBARBP010000008.1:0-2227 GCA_049793195.1 Occallatibacter sp.
CATCGGATTGAAACGGCCAGTTCTCACACCAACGTGAATATCCGCAAACGCAACAACGGCCTGAGAACTTGCATTCTCAGGCCGCTGCCGGACAGCTGTCGGGATTGTACAGCACCCACGTCAAGACCAAGGTCCCCCCAGATCGATTTGCTTTGGGAGCCGGGTGCCCCATTCAAGCCGCGCCTTTTGCGGCTTGAGTGGGAAAGGCAGAATCTCAACCGGCGATTCTTCGATCAGTCTCGCCCCCTAGACCGCCCCCAGCGCCTGCTCCAGATCGGCAATCAAATCTTCCTTGTCCTCAATCCCGATCGACAACCGGATCCTTCCCTCCGTAATCCCCATCGCATCGCGAAACTCCTGACTCACCGAGCCGTGCGTTGTCGTCGCCGAGTGCGACGCCAGCGACTCCACCCCTCCCAGCGACTCCGCATTGATAAATATCTTGATCGCCGCCAGGAACCGCGCCGCTTCCTCCCGCGACTTCAACTCGAAGCTCATCATCGACCCAAATCCCCTTTGTTGCCGCACCGCCAGCTCATGCTGCGGATGGCTCTTCAACCCCGGATAAGCCACCTTGCTCGCTTTGGGATGCGTGGACAGGAACTCGGCCACCGCCCGCCCGTTCTCCTCATGCTGCTTGATGCGCACCGGCAGCGTCTTGATGCCGCGCAGCACCAGGAAGCACTCGAACGGAGACATCACCGCGCCCGCCGCCTTCTGCACCAGCAGAAATCGCTCCTTGTGCTCCGGCTTCGAACCGATTAGCGCGCCGCCCAGCCCATCCGAGTGGCCATTCAAATACTTCGTCGTCGAGTGCATCACAATGTCCGCGCCCAGCTCGAGCGGGCTCTGCAGCGCCGGTGATAGAAACGTATTGTCCACGCTCAACTCGGCGCCGCCCGCATGGGCAATCTTCGCCACCCCGGCAATATCCGTCAGCACCATCAGCGGATTGCTCGGCGTTTCAATGTGCACCAGTTTCGTGTTCGGCCTCATCGCCGCTTCCACGGCTTTCAGGTCGCTCGTGTCGACATATTCAATTTCGATGCCGTAACCCGAAACTATCTGCTCGAAGAGCCTCACCGTGCCCGCATACACATCGCGCGAGCAGACAACCTGGTCGCCCGCCTTCAGCATCGCCACCAGCGCCGCAATTGCCGCCATCCCGCTGGTGAACGCATGACCGCTGACTCCGCCTTCCAGAGCCGCCAGCGCCGTCTCCAGCCGGTCCCGCGTCGGGTTCCCGGCGCGTGAGTAGTCCCACCCGCGGTCCGTCCCAATCCCGGTCAGCTCAAAGGTTGAAGAAAGATAAAGAGGCACATTCACCGCGCCCGTCTGCGGGTCCGGGTGCTGCCCGGCGTGTACGGCAAGGGTCGAGTATCTGTATGGGGACATGTTGGTTTTTAGTTGCGATCTCCTGCCTTCTAGCTTATCGTGCCAGGGGCCTTGACATCACGTAACTCGAACCAGTTCAGCCATGGAATCGGCATTGCGCGCATCTGTGAAGGCCATCACCAACACCCTGCTCGGGGCCGAGTAAGATGGACCCCGAAAATCGAAGCAGTCCAGCCGGCGGTCCGAAAACAACATCAGCGGTAAAGGAGACATGCGCCATGACGTTCAATGAACACTGGAATCGGCGTGACATGATGAAGACCCTGGGCATGGGTCTCGTCGGGGCCGCGGCACTGCCCCCGGCCATTTCCTTGATCAACCAAAACGCCTTTGCCCTCAATCGCGAGGCCTCGCCTGTCTACAGGAGCCGCGGAGGACGCAGTCTCTATCAGCACCCTGAGGAACACTCGGCCGCCGCTTTGATCAAGGGCAACGATCGAAGTGAAAACATCTACAAAGCTCTCATGCTGATCGAGGACCAGGTGCTCAGCAGCATCAGGGGCAAGCAGATCCTCATCAAGCCGAACTTTGTGCAAACCAGCATTCCGCTGGCTGCAACGCATGTCGACGCAGTTCGCGGCATCCTGGAGTTCCTTCGCCCGCACTACAAGAAGGAGATCCTGATCGGCGAAGCCGCGGCCACCCTGGAAGGTACGATGGCTGGGTTCAAAAACTACGGCTACTACGACCTGATCAACAAATACAAGGTCAAGCTCGTCGACCTTAATCTCGGCGGATACGAGTACCGCTATACTCTCGGCGCAGGCAATGCTCCCATTCCGATCCGCATCTCAACTCCCTTTCTCGATCCCAACGTCTACATCATCTCAAC
>JBARBP010000009.1:0-2152 GCA_049793195.1 Occallatibacter sp.
TAGCTGCCGCGCAGATTCAGCCGCAGCGCCAGCGCGTCCGACGTGCTGCTCATCGGTTGATCGTGCAGCTTGTGCATTGAAACCCACGCCGAATACAGCAGCACCAGCCCGAAGATCACGCCGATCCAGTTGCCCGAAACTTTTGCCGTGAGATATGCGCCCAGCAGAGCGCCGAGCGTGGTGGCCACTTCAAGAAACATGCCGATGCGAATATTCGAGAACCCCTCGCGCACGTAAGCAGCCGCGGCGCCCGAAGAAGTAGCGATCACCGAAATCAGCGATGCGCCCAGCGCGTAGTGAAGGTCCACCTTAAAGAGCAGGCAGAGCGCCGGCACAATCACCACGCCTCCGCCCAGCCCCGTCAGTGACCCAAGAAACCCTGCCAGCACAGAAGTCACAAACAGCGCCAGCGAAAAATCGAGAACGTTCATTCAGCAGACACCCACAGTCCACTGATAGCATATCCGCGCAAGCCAGGTGTTCTAGTCCCTCAGTCCCGAGTCCCAGGCCTTATCCCCCCGCAATCGCACCAAGGATCAACACGGGCTCACGCCCCGCGGCCACCGCCTCAGGCAACGGCGCATCCATCGGCTCGTGCGACCAATCTTCCTCGCAGGCAAAGATGCGCATATACGCCCGGCGCTGCCCTGATCCATGCTCGCGTATCGTCCCGCCCAGCATCGGATAGCGCATCTCCAGCGCGTCCAGAACTCGCCGCACCGTCACCGGCGCCGCCACTTCCAGACTCACCTCCGCGCTCTCGATCTTTGCCAGCGTCCGCAAATGTTGCGGCAGAGCCACGCGAATCGCCGGCCCACCCCTCGCTGCACCACCACCCCTCGCTGCACCAGCATCCGTCATGCCAGCGTCTGCACCTCAACCGAAAGCACTGCCGGCAGGTCCCGCACAATCGGCGCCCAACTGTCGCCCGCATCCGCCGATGCGTATACCTGTCCGCCGCTGGTCCCGAAGTAAACTCCGCACTTGTCCAGCGAGTCCACCGCCATCGCATCGCGAAGCACATTCACATAGCAGTCTTTCTGCGGCAGGCCCTTCTCCAGCGCCTCCCACTCGTTGCCGCCCGTTTTGCTGCGAAACACGCGCAGCTTCCCCTCGGGAACAAAATGTTCCGCATCGCTCTTGATCGGCACCACAAAAACCGTATCCGGCTCGTGCGCGTGCACGTCGATTACGAATCCGAAATCCGTCGGCAGGTTGCCGCTCACCTCGTGCCAGTTATCGCCGGCGTCGTCGCTTCGCATCACGTCCCAGTGCTTCTGCATAAAAAGCACATCCGGCCGCGTTCCGTTCATCGCCACATGGTGCACGCAATGGCCCACCTCGGCCGTCGGGTCTGGTATGTATTTCGAAACCAGCCCCTTGTTGATCGGCTTCCACGACGTGCCTCCATCGTCGGTTCTGAAGGCTCCCGCCGCGGAGATGGCAATATACATCCGATCCTTGTTGCTTGGGTCCAGGATTACCGTATGCAGACACATGCCGCCCGCGCCCGGTTGCCAGTGCGGTCCCGTCCCATGCTCGCGCAAGCCCTTCAACTCTTCCCAACTCGTGCCGGCATCCGTCGACTTGAAGAGCGCAGCATCCTCCACCCCGGCAAACACTATATCCGCATCCGTCAATGACGGCTCCATGTGCCACACGCGCTTGAACTCCCATGGATGCGGTGTCCCGTCATACCACTGGTGCGTTCCCGGCACACCGGCATAAGTGAACTTATTGTCAACCGCATTCCACGTCGCCCCGCCATCGTCCGAGCGCTGCACCACCTGGCCAGACCAGCTGCTGGACTGCGATGCATACAGCCGATTCGGGTCCACCGTCGACCCCTTCATGTGGTAGATCTCCCATCCTGCGAAAAACGGCCCGCTCACATTCCAATCTTTCCGCTTGCCATCCGAGCTCAGAATGAAGGCGCCCTTCCGCGTCCCTACCAGCACACGTACACTGCTCATTCCCGTCCTCCTGTTGGTGTTCGGCGTCTCGGGCTGGCCAGCCCGGCATCGGGAAACGCCGTGCTGAGATTCTTCCCGATTCCCCTTGCATTTTGCAAGCCATTTTTTTGCCAATCATTCGCCCGCCTGCACCGTTCGCGCTATTGCCCGACCGCCCCAAAAAGCAGAGAATCGTGTAT
>JBARBP010000010.1:0-2911 GCA_049793195.1 Occallatibacter sp.
GTGCTCGCTCCATTGATCGCGGCGCACCAGCAAACTGCCGCGGCTACCCCTTGTGACGACGACCAAATCGAGCGTGGGAAACTCTTCGAGGAGGTGGTCAGCGGCAACATGGAGACGGTCCGTTTCATGCTCATCTTGAGGCGGCAGGTCCAGGAGGCTGAGCACCTGGGAAACCTCCTCATCGTTCATTTTGAGCACGGAGGCCAGTTCCAACGACTCTTGAATCACCTCGCTGGAGAAGAAAGGAGCCCGCAGATTGACGTCGAAGACGCGGATGCAGGAATCCGAAGTTTGCGCGACCAGCGTCTGGATCGTCTGGCGTGACTCAGTCGACTGCTGCGCAAGCGAGCCGAAGCATATAGCACTCGCACGCTCCGCCAGGGCGACCCATTCGTTGGAAAGTTCCATAAAGTTCCACGCCGCGGGCTGATGAATGGTGTACGCTGGCTGGCCGCCGGAAAAACTCACTGTCACCCTGCCTGTCTCGTGCAGGGGATCGATCTGCAGGCAACTTGTGTCGACGGGCATCGGATGCAGACGGTCAATCGCTAGGCGGCCAAGCTCGTCGAGGCCGATGCGGCTCAGGATGGCGGCGTGATTGCCCAATCGTCCGGCCATCACGGCGAAGTTTGCGGGCGCACCGCCCAGCTTTGCGCCGTCCGGGAGCATATCCCAGAGAAGCTCACCGATTCCCAGGATCAGATGCGGTTCTTTCACGAAAGCCCTCCTGTTCCAAGAGATAGACGCTATGTAGCCGACTTTCCCACCCAACGGTGAATCGAGCAGTCTTCCCAGTTTGTCACGGCGTACTCTCCGTCAGGCTGGTTAGCCAGGATTCTGTGGTCGGCGATTGCGTCTGCCCGCGAACGCCTGACTTCACCTGCAAAGAGTCTGATGATGCCGGGCTGCCGCTCGAGTATTCGATGCTGCTCATTGTTCACATAGAGGATGTCGAGTTGACCTTCGCGCGCGGCGAAGTCCCGTTTCCACGCGGTGAGAATCCGCCGCAGCACGGGGGCGCCAAAAGGATTGAAGAGAAAAACGACGCATGGTCCGGGCGGCAGCTCGAACTCCGCGGCGTCGCGGCATATCATCCGCATGGGCGAACGTGCGCGTCCGGCGGTGCGCCAAAGGGCGATGTTTCTCCTGCCGATGCGCGCCAAAGTGGGGTTCAGTTCCACTCCCAGGACGGCGCGGAAAGGGAACTCGGCGGCTAGCAGAAGCGCACGGCCCATTCCTGCGCCCAAATCGACAAACGTGAATTGATCAATTGGGGCTGCGGGCTTCAACCTTCGCCAGCGGACGATCATCTCTCGAAAGACGGAGGGCGCGACGCCGAAGTAGGCGGTATTGTGCCGGTCGGCACGATGCCCGCTTTTCAGGTTGCGGCCAGCGACAAGCCCGCTGGTGCGCACGCCGAACTCCAGGTCGAAGGGATGGCGCATGAAACCATCTTTTACGGCCAGACCTGGCAAGAGGCGTGTCGTCTTCTTTTCGCTTCGGGTTGTGCCGCCACCCTTCGTGCTCACGGTTTGAACTTAGCACAAATACGTGGACCCTCAGCTCTTTGGTTTCAGTCGATTACCTGCCGATGACCAGAATCTGGAAAGAGCCGGGGATCATGGGCGGGCGAGGGCCGCGCATAAATGGCGGTGCGCCTGCCGGAGGCGGAGGCGCGTTGGGCGCGGGAGCCGGCGTTGGGCCATACTCGGCTGTAATTTCGTAGATCTGATTGGCCTTTGGATCGAGAGTCAGCGTTTTTGCGCGGGCGGGTGTGGGAATGGTCTGCTCGACTGAGAAACTGGTGGGCGAATCTTCTTTGACTACGGTGGTGGTGCCATCGCCTTGCGAAGTGATGGCTTCCATCGTGGCGGGGTTGAAGGTTGCACCGTCGCATCCGACGCCGATGGGCAGATCGGTGATGATGTGGCCGTCTGTGGCCGAGAGGACGACCATGTTGTTCTTTTCGCGGCAAGCGGCAAAGAGGATATTGTTCTTGGTGTCCAGGGCGAGGCCGGCGCACCCTGCACCCTTGCTGGACAGATCGTATTTGTCGACCATCTTCATGGAGTTGGCGTCGATGACGGCAATGGCGGATTTGTCCTCGATATCGACATAGATCTTGCCCTTGCCGTCGGTGGCCGCCTGCTCGGGTGCGCCCCCGATGTCGATGGTTCCGAGGATGGAGCCATCCTTGTCGTCGAGAACAGTGATATTTGGCGCCGAGTGGCTGAGGATGTAGAAGTGGTGATTGTAGGCGTCGTTGAGGTATCCGTCGGGATTGCCGTCGACGTCAATCTTCTTCAGAATTGCGAAGGTCTTTGAGTCGAACATGGTGACGGGCTTGGAGGTAGCAAATCCGTGGCCGGTCGCGGTGTCCACCGCGCCGCCATGGGCGCTGGTGCCGGGGATGTCTCCCACCTGGGTGAGGGTGTCGAGATTAAACACGCCAATGTGACCGGCGGGGCCAGAGCGGGCTACGTAGAGGTTGCGGCCGTCAGGATCGGCAGTGACATAATCGAAGCCGCCATCGCCGCCAACAAGCTGGATTTTGAGAACCTTGTAAGGGCCAGCCTGGGCATGAGCCAAACCTGCGGCTGAGAGCATGAGTGCGAATGCGAAAACGAAGAGTGGCTTTAAGGTCATGACAGTTTCTCCTGTTGGGAAGATCCACTGTGGTCGAAGTTCCTGGATGTTCTGGGCGGGGATTGCTGACCGCTTCTTCCCGCCTTCGAGGATACACGCCGAACCTTGAAACAGGTTGAACGCAGGTTAAAGTCCAAAGTGACATTCAGCTTGGATTCGCGTTACCCTCATAGGAACGCGCATAACTGTGCTCAAGGAGCATTTGAACCCCACCATGCCTATCCAAACGACGTCGAAGATCTGGCACAACGGCAACCTGATTCCC
>JBARBP010000011.1:0-5069 GCA_049793195.1 Occallatibacter sp.
GGGAATCAGGTTGCCGTTGTGCCAGATCTTCGACGTCGTTTGGATAGGCATGGTGGGGTTCAAATGCTCCTTGAGCACAGTTATGCGCGTTCCTATGAGGGTAACGCGAATCCAAGCTGAATGTCACGGGCAACCTGGGAACCGGACCGGCAACCTATCACGCCATCAACGGGAGAACAAACGAGGAAATGGCAGCAAAGAAGTAGATTCCGCCGCAGTTGGCTAATCGGGCTTTCCTGTGTAGTGCTGGCTGTGGTGGACATCGGCGTGGTCTTCAAGAGACTCGAGGTGCGTGATGACCTCGGCAGGCATTCCCAATTCTTCCGGCAGGCGTTCTTCGAGCGCTGTGGCCAGGCTGTGGGCCTCACTCACCGAAGTCAGACTCGGAAACAACAGATGCACCTCGATGATCTGACGATATCCGGTGGTCCTGAAACGAACACCGTGATATTGAATGTTCAGATCGGAGCAGATTGCATCCAGCCGTTCTCGGATCCGCTTGCCGGCTTGGGGGTCAGAGTAATCGAGCAGCCCCACTGCGGACCGCCAGACCAGGCGTCCGCCTGACCAGAGAATGTTGACCGCGACGGCGATAGCCACGAGTGGATCGAAGGGCTTCCAGTGCGTCATGAGCACCAGCACCAGTCCCAGGACAACTCCAAAGCTGGTCCAACTATCGGTAAGGACGTGCTTGCCGTCGGCTTCGAGGATAAGAGAATTTGTCCGACGGCCAGTGCGAACCAGGTAGTAGCCGAGACCCGCGTTCAGGATTCCAGCAATCAGAATGAGTGCAACACCCGAACCCAGATGCTGGAGTTGGAGCCCTGCGAGCCACTCGTGAATGGACTCTACGAGGATTGTGATTGCGGCTACAACGATCAAGGCGCCCTCGAAGCCGGCGGAGAAGAAGGTGATTCGCTCGTATCCGTAGAGAAAGTGATGGGAGGCCGGACGCCCGCTGAGGCGAAGACTGAAAGAGGCAAATCCCACCGCAATGACATGAATGACCGATTCGGCGGCGTCAGAGAAGATAGCGACTGAATGCGTCATCAGGTACGCGGCCGTTTTCCCGATGAGCATGGCCACGCCAAACGCGAGAGAAATGCGCATGGCGAGGTGTGCCTGCTTCCTCTCTTCTTCGCGCTGCTGGTGCGCTAAACCGCCCATGTCTTGCCTCGAAGGGTTGAGCGGTTCCGGAGGGATGCCTTGGGTCTCGCCGTTTGCCCGACGTGCTGTGCCCGCATGGAGCCTAGTGTAGCGCTGTCCTCATCCGGTCGTCATCGCACTGCCGGCTTGCTTGGCGCGTGCGCCTCGCCAATACAGGAGTAAACCTATCAGGATCGAACCTGCTGTGCCGGCAACCAGCGTCAGAAAAAATCCAAGTTTATTGGAGGTGTCGCCAGGTGGCACGAGCGAAAGCGCGATGCCGCCCAAGACCACTGCGAAGCCGAGCCCACCGGCAACCCAGACGCCAACAACTCCTCCCGGTACCAGCACTGCATGCGGGTTCTGGTTACGGTCTTTGCGGCGGGCCAGTGCAATGACCGCTGCGAACATGTAGAGAAATGGAATGAAGTAGAGAATGATGCCGGCGTCGATCAGCTTTTGATAGGCTCCCTGCGTCGTCTCATTGATCTGGCTCCCGAGCAGGATTGCGGCAGAGATGGAGGCCTGGACGAGGATGGAGACATAAGGTGTCTTCCATTTAGGGTGAATTCTGCCGAATGCGGCGGGAAGGTAGCGGTCGACTCCGACAACGAATGGGACACGGGCGATCCCGGCTACGGTGCTGCCTACACCGCCGGCGTTGCCCACCGTCACCAGAATGGCGGCGAGAATTCCGAGGAAGCCAAGTTTCAGCGCGACCGATCCGATGGTGATGGCCTGGAACACGCCGCTTTGTGGGTCGAGGCTGGCAGCGGGCACGAGCGAGAGAATGGCAAACGTTCCGACGATGTACATGAGAGCGATGAGCGCTCCGGCGCCAAAGACGGCCCTCGGCAAGGTGCGGCGGGGATCGCGCACTTCTTCACTCATCGCAGAGACAAGTTCGAGGCCTGTAAAGGCAAATGCAATCTGCGACCAGAAATTGACGGTGTCCCAGTTCCACGTGGGCAACATGTTGGAGACAGTGAAATGGGTCGCTGAACCGTGCTGGAAACAGAGAATGGCAGCGATGCCAACCAGCATGAGCAAAGGCACGTAGGTTCCTACGCCTCCGGCATTCTGAAGCCACTTGCCGATGTTGAGACCGATGATGTTCAGGACCACCGCAACCAGGAGGATGGCCAGGGAGACGGTGACTTGAAATGTCCTGTCCTGTGCGAGGGCGGAGCCGCGGCCTCCGATAATGTAGGCCGCCATGGAGGCGCTGGCGAGCAACAAGCCGGGAAAATAGAAGAACGTGTAAATCCAATAGGTCCAGCCGGCAACGAAACCGTGAAATGGTCCGAAGGCCTCTCTCGACCACGCATACAGCCCGCCCTCTTCAGGAAAGCGCGAAGAAAGCTCGTTGATGACCAGCGCCCCGGGAACGAAAAAGAACACGGCGGCGAGAACCCATAGGCTGATCGACGAAGTACCATTGTGACCCGCGGCTGCAATCCATCGGGGGCCAAGCACCGTAGCAATGTTGAACAACAGCACATCCCAAAACCCCATGGTTTTGCGCAACTGCGATTTGGGGTCGGGTGGGGCAGGCGCGGGAAACGTCATAGAGCCATCCGGCGTACAGGAGGAGACGTATGCTGCATTCGGAAATAATAAAGGACCCGCCGCGGAGAATTCCTGGGACGGCAGTTCACCGTCTGTTCAATGCGCAAACAGGCATCTTCTTTTATATTGGTTTCAGTCGAGAGCGTCACTCAAAGGGTTGGAATGAATCGCCGGCGATCGAGCCTTTTTCCGGCGATTGCGACAGGATCTTCTGGATGACAAGAAACGCGAGGGAATTGAAAATGCCGGCATCAGGAACCAAGGTTGCAAAAGGCAAGGCTGCCAAACCGTTGACTCAACTGAAGGCCTGGAAGGCACTCAAGGCTCACCACAAAAAGATCGGCACGATGCACTTGCGCGATCTGTTCGCGGCGGACCCGAAGCGCGGCAAGGAAATGACGGTCGAAGCCGCGGGTTTGTTCTTTGACTACTCGAAGAATCGCGTTACCGACAAGACCATCAAGCTGTTCATCGACTTGGCGCAGGAATCGGGCCTTCGGTCGCGGATTGACACCATGTTTCGTGGCGACAAGATTAATGTGACTGAGGGACGGGCGGTGCTGCACGTCGCCCTGCGCGCACCGAAAACGGCCAAGATTTTTGCAGACGGCAAGAATGTGGTCCCGGAAGTCCATGCTGTACTCGACAGAATGGCGGCCTTCTGTGATCGCGTCCGCAGCGGCGTGTGGAAGGGCCACACGGGCAAGCGCATTCGCAATGTGATCAACATCGGCATTGGCGGATCGGACCTAGGGCCGGTCATGGCCTACGAAGCTCTCAAGCATTACAGCGATCGCAACCTGACCTTCCGCTTCGTTTCCAACGTCGATGACACGGACTTTGCCGAAGCAGTTCTCGGCCTAGATCCCGCGGAGACGCTCTTCGTCGTCTCTTCAAAAACCTTCACCACATTGGAGACAATCACCAACGCTCAATCGGCGCGTGCCTGGCTGGTGAACGGACTGGGCCGCGACGAAAAGGCGGTTGCCAAGCATTTTGTGGCAGTGTCGACAAATGCCGATGGCGTGGGAAAGTTCGGCATCGACACGGCCAACATGTTTGGTTTCTGGGACTGGGTTGGCGGACGCTATTCCATGGACTCAGCGATTGGTCTGGCTACCATGCTCGCGATTGGTCCGAAGAACTTCCGCGACATGCTTAGTGGCTTTCGCCAGATGGACGAGCACTTTCGGACTACGCCGTTTGAGCGCAATCTTCCAGTGCTGCTCGGCCTGCTGGGCGTTTGGTACACAGACTTTTTTGGCGCGCAAACTGTAGCGGTGTTGCCCTATGAACAGTACTTGAAGCGCTTCCCGGCCTACCTGCAGCAGTTGACCATGGAGAGTAACGGCAAGCACGTCACCATCGCCGGAACAGAGGTTAATTACGAAACCGGTCCAATTTATTGGGGCGAGCCAGGCACCAACGGTCAACACTCTTTCTATCAACTCATCCATCAAGGAACGCGGCTGATTCCATGCGACTTTATTGCGTTCGGCCATTCGCTGAACCCGATAGGCCACCATCACGACATGCTGCTCGCAAACGTTTTTGCGCAGAGTGAAGCTCTGGCATTCGGCAAGACGAAGAAGCAAGTGAAGGCGGAAGGTACGCCGGAGTGGCTGGCGCCGCATCGCGTCTTCGAGGGCAATCGCCCGTCGAACACCATTCTCGTTGAGAGGCTTACGCCGGAAGTTCTCGGCAAGCTGGTCGCGCTCTACGAACACAGCGTTTTCACGCAGGGCACGATCTGGCAGATTAACTCCTTCGATCAATGGGGCGTGGAACTGGGCAAGGTGCTTGCGCAACGGATTATTCCGGAGCTCGAGAGCAAGGAAGAGCCCAGTCTTAAACATGACAGTTCAACTAACAACTTGATCCGGCGCTATCGAAAGCTCAAGAAAGCTAAATAGCGCCAAGCAACCGCGTCGGTGCCGCGGACCGGAGCACAATCTTGTCCAGTTACCGGAGGTGCGCCGCAAGGACGCAACAACTCGCGGCGCTGAAACAAGAATGCGCCTGAGCATAAACGCTCATACCCAAAGCTAAGTTGTTGTTTTGATTGGTTGCGGGGGCTTGCAGCACACCGAAGCTGCCCGACCTGCCGTTCCGCTACATCCTTCCCGTGAACAGGGGTCTAAGCCATTCAACTGCTTTGATTTAGTCGAGCCCCTCGCCAGTAGGGCGACAGCCCTTCCGAGCTTCCGTACTCACCGCGCTTATGATGGAGGGGGTGCGCTCGTTCATCGAGAATGAGTTGTATCCCAGAACTCAAGTTGCCAGCGATTGGACAGTCTCATGAGAACTGTGACCGTAGAGGTTCAGGCCGACCATCTCCAGAGCCTTGCCAGAGT
>JBARBP010000012.1:0-2494 GCA_049793195.1 Occallatibacter sp.
GTCGAACTTGTCACCGCATTCATCAGCCGCTCGGACAACAATTTCACAAAGGTCACCGCCTGGTGCGCGGAGTCGTTATTTCACGATATGCAGCCAGCATTCGAAAAACTCGTCACTTCCTATCACAATTTCCCCCGGCCCGCCGTTGCCGGTGACCGATAGGGAAAAGGAGGAGCAACAAGATGCATGACTTGGTAGTGGGGTGTTTGGCGGTTGCTTATCTCTCAGCGAACGTATACGCCATCGTGAAGATGCGGGTGTTTGATTTAGCCCGTTCGCGCAAGCATCTCCTACTCTATGGCGTCCCCTTCATATTGTGGGGCTCTCTCATCCTGTTGGGATGCAAGCTCATGGAGATCATGCGCCGATTCGATGAATGGGCTGCCGGACCAGGCGTTCCCAACTGAAGAAAACAGACCGAGTCGCTCATTGAGGTTACTTTTCACGCTATGAGCGTTTGTCGGGGATCGAGGTTCTGAAGAACAGTGTCACGTCGAGAAGGCGATCTTTGAACCCGCACGACTTATCGGGTAGTAGTTTAACTATCTGAACGATGTCGCGTACAGTCCCATTGCAGGGAGATCGCCAAGTCCCCCGGCGGGTTCTTCTTCGTCTGGGCGCTCGGCGGGCTCGGGGGCTTCACCTTCATTCTCTCGGCGCGCGGATTGTGGAGTCTGCGACGGCGCCAGCCACGGTAGTCCAACCACCCGAACAGTTTGGATACGTCAGTGCAACTGGGACTATTTCTTGGCTGCGTTAGCTGCCATTCGAGCGCGAAAGTTTTTTTCCTGCTGAATTTCCTCGTCGCTAAAGACAGATGCGAATTCTTCGGGCTCGAACACCTGGCGGATCTCTATGTCTGTCTCGCCTTCGTTGGGACAGCGCTTGACCCACTCGATGGCCTCTTCGAGAGACTTGACCTGCCAGAACCAAAAGCTGGCGATGAGTTCCTTGCTTTCCGTGAAGGGGCCGTCAATGACGGTGGGGCGGTTCTTGCCGGAGAGGTGGACGCGGGCGCCTTTGGAGGAGGGGTGAAGACCGTCGTAGCCTATCAAAACTCCGGCTTCTAAGAGCTCGTCGTTGAATTTGTTCAGGTCGGCCATGAGCTGGGGATCGGGGGCTTGGTTTTCGGGTTCTTCCGAGCACTTGACGATGACCATGAAGCGCATTTTGGTTGCCCTTTCGGGTTGAGTTGGGCTGACGTTCAAGTTCAGAGCTTAATGGATGCTCTACCCATTAGTCGAACGAGAAGGTGCAGAATCGACTCGGAGAACCGAGAATATTCTCGGTTGCTCCTGATTAACCCGCTGACCGGAAACTGACCCACTGCGCAATATCCGCATCGGCTTCTTCCTCTTTTATTTCAGCTGCCGGATCCGCTCCTGCAGGAATTGCCGCTCGGGTTCCTGTTGGGTCAGCGTCAGAGCTTTCTGATAAGCCGACCGAGCTTCAGCGGTCCTGCCGAGTCGGCGGTACATATCCGCGCGGGCTGAATGTGCCAGGTAGTAATTTGTCAACTCGCCCTGTGCCAGCACCGCGTCGATATGCGTGAGACCGGCCTCTGGGCCATCGCGCATGGCGATGGCCACGGCGCGATTGAGCTGCACCACCGGCGAAGGCTGAATTCGTGCCAGTTGGTCGTAAAGCGCCACAATCTGCCGCCAGTCGGTCCCGGCGACCGATTCCGCCTCCGCATGAACGGCGGCAATCGCCGCCTGCAACGTGTAAGACCCGAACCGCCGCGACTTCAGCGCGCGCTCCAGCAACGCCACTCCCTCCGCAATCTGCTCCCGATTCCACAGCGAGCGATCCTGGTTCTCCAGCAAACTCAGCTCTCCGCTCGGCGATTTTCGCGCAGCGTGACGCGAAGCCTGCAGCAACATCAACGCAAGCAACCCAATCACTTCCGGCTCGGGCTGGAGTTCGGCCAGCAAGCGGCCCAGTCGAATCGCTTCGCCAGTTAGCTCGGCGCGCGTTACCTCCGCACCGGCCGCGGCAGAGTAGCCCTCATTAAACACGAGGTAGACCACCTGAAGCACCGCGCCCAGCCGCTCCGGCAATTCCTGCGGCGTCGGCACTTCGTAGGGAATCCGCGCCTCGCGGATTTTTGCCTTCGCGCGCACAATGCGCTGTGCCAGCGTTCGCGGAGTCGTGAGGAACGCCTTTGCGATCTCCTCGGTGGTCAGCCCGCACACCTCGCGCAAGGTGAGCGCCACGTGCGCTTCCGGCGCGAGAGCTGGATGGCAGCAGGTAAAAATCAAGCGCAGCCGATCATCCTCGAGGTTGTCCTCTTCGCCGGAACGTTCCGGCGAGCTCGACTGCGCTTCGAGATAGCGCTCGAGCTCATCTTGCGAGGCGTCAAATCTCGCCCGTCGACGCAGAGTATCAATGGCTTTGAATCGCGCCGTCGAAATCAACCATGGCCGCGGGTTGCCGGGCACTCCACTCGCCGGCCACGCGCTCAACGCGGCCGCAAATGCTTCGTGCATCGCCT
>JBARBP010000013.1:0-3555 GCA_049793195.1 Occallatibacter sp.
CAGTCTGGTTGGCGGTGCCCCAAAGCGATGCCCCGACCTCCATGCCGGCGATTTCTCCGCTGGCATCCTGCGGCGTATAGGGCTCACCCGCCACGCCGCAGTATTCCTCAGTGAGGCGGGGATCGAATATGCGGCGAAAATTCACGTTGCTGGAGCTGCCGCCCGTACAGATGATGACGCCTTTCCGGGCGCGGAGATTGAGCTTTACGCCCTTGGTCTCCACGGTAATTCCCACAACGCGGCCGGTGCTGTTGTTCTCTCGAATCACACGGGTCATCCTGTGTTGAAGAAGAATTTGCACGCCCGCTTTCCGCGCGGCTGCCTCCAGCGGGCGCACCAAGCCGATGCCCCCGGAAGTGGTTTTCTGGAGGGAGGCCTCCGCCGGTCTGCCGGTCTGAATTAGCGGATATGCCATGACGGCCGCGTGCATGGCCCTGGGCGCCGACTTGCCAGCGTTGGTCATTCCGCCATAGTCGGGCACCGGCTTCGTAAAAACAAGTCCATGCGACAAGAGAAAGTCGTAGGCGAGAACGTTGTTGTCGGCGAATGCACGAACGATGTCGCGGTCGTTGAACCGGTATGCGGCGGAGCCGTTGGGCTCCACCGCGGACCAGTCGGTGAGGTCCTTGAAGAGGATATCGGGCGAATCTACAATTCCGGCCTCTTTCTGGGCCCTGGTGCCGCCGCCTAGCGGGATGTTGCCGGTGGCGACGGCGGCGTGGCCGCCGATGTCGCGGTTGGCCTCAACCAGGATCACCGACGCGCCATTCTCCTTGGCGATAATGGAAGCGGGCAGCCCCGAAGCGCCGGATCCAATCACCACGACGTCCGCTTCCTTATCCCACTTGTGCGCAGCCGGGGCGGCCTGCACGGCCTGCGCGGCCGGCGCCAGAGCGGCCAGGGCCGCGCCCTTCAAAAATGCTCTACGATCAACGTTCTTCCTCGCCATTAGTTCTCCTTGCGAATCAGCTTCATCGCCTGTTCTTGTTCCATCCCGGTGACTGCTTTTGTTCCACCTTCGACAGGGGCAGGAAAAATCGCGGATATTCAGAACACTCGCGGCCCCACTTTGTCGCTATCACACCCTCGCACGATTCGATGGATTTTCATAAGACTTCTGCTTATGAACGGAGCATCATCACGGGTCCACAATCCTGCGTCCCTGGAATTCGAGCGGTGACACTCGTCGCTCAAATGGTAATATCCAGCGGGCACGAAGATACATAAACTCGACTGAACGGCCATCGCGTTGTTGGATTGTAAGGCCAATCCGCAGATCGGCCCAGGCGCGAGCTGCGGCTGAAACATCCAGCCTTGGGTGAATCGTTTACTTTTTCTCGGCGTACGGCCCCACCTCGGGCTTGCCTTGCTTATCTTTAAACTGCTCCAGTCCGACGGCTGCGCCATGGCCGATGACGGCCGTCTCCGTGCCAGCCTGGAAGCAGGTGAAGTCCGGTCGATTAGCCCAGCTGACTGGACCGCACAGCCGCTTGTGTGCACCGATGGCCGCGTCGTGCACCACATTGATCAGCCGCTCGTAATCCGGATCACCTTGCTTGTAGCCGGAGAAGTTGCCCAGATCGGCGCTGGCCGCAAAAACGGCGGTGACGCCCGGAATGGCCGCGATTTTCTCAGCGTCCCTGGCGCCATCGAGGGTCTCGATCATCTCGATCAAGACCACGTTCTGGTTTATGGTGTTGCGATAGCCGCCCGGCACTTTGCCCCAGAATTCGGGACTGAATGCCTGTCCTCCGCCCAGGCTGCGAGCACCCAACGGCGGAAACATGGCCCAATTGCGAGCCTCGATTCCTTCCTGCTCCGAACGCACTGTGGGAACAACCAGCACAAGAGCGCCCATATCCATTGCATGCTGCTCCTCGCGCTCGTTGGTATATGCGACGCGCACGCCGGGGACGGCCTTGGCGTGCGGACATGCGGCCCAAAGGCGGCCCACTTTCTCCCAATCGCGCGGACTGTGTTGCATCTCAGTCCAAATGAAATCGTAATAGCCGGAATTAGCCATGGCGCAGTAAGACTCGGGATCGTCAGCGTAGAAGAAGGTTCCTCCAACGACCTTTTCGCCCTTCATTAGCTTGATCATCACCGGGTTCCAGATCTTTGCGTCAGACGGAGCGTCAAAGGCGTGACCGTACTTCCAAGTGGACGGATCGAGCGGGCCCTGATTAATCGCGCCGGGCGGCGCTTGGTTGATTGCGTTGGAGTCAACGCCCACGGGTGCTGCGAGGGGGAATTGCTGCGCGCCTGCACCCGGGTGGGTTTCATCTTCGGTGGTTTGCGTTGCTTGCCCTCCAGCCGCGCAGATCACCGCTCCGAACGCCAGCACAAGGCCCACACAGAGCGCCCCTGTGAGCGCTCCACTTGGAAATCTACGATTCATCCAACCTCCTTCGCGTTCCCACACTTTCCCATCCACGGACCTTCCCGCGGTCCCGTGCATCTCGTGCGCGGAGTCCGCAGGATTCGAGCAGAGCGGTAAACCGGGATTTCCAGTTTGCTTCCCTGGCGGCGACAGCATGCTGCAAGTTGCAGCCGTCGGGATCTTTTCTGCTTTCGTTCCAGAGCCAAAGAACGAGATGCGCCCGGCAGAGTCTTCGCCAGACCGTTACAACGGGATCTCCATTTTGATAACAAATTCCCAGCAATTGTATGCCCGTTGGCGCAAATTGCAACACCAGCGCGGTAGTTTCGAGGGAAAAGCTGGGCGATTCGCTGCCGTCCTAGCCTCTCCCGCCTCATCTAGAGCCCTCCTCGTCAATTGCGCCGGCAACCATCCATCGTCCTTTGGCCTTCGTGGTTAGGATTTGCTGCGAAGCGGTCGGTCGGCTAGCTTACCGGAAGCGGCAACAGCGCGATCCTGCGTAACATCGCCGCGAACCGTGCTTTCGTCAGGTATCCTTCTGCCAACACCATCCAGCATTGCCGCGCATGTTTTTCGGAGATGAAACAGGCTGTTCGCGGAATTAATCCCGCCTCGAATCCAAGTGGCGGCGGATGTGTAGAATTCCTGGCGTCGCCGAGAGGTCGGTTGTTTCATCTCCTCCGGTGTGCCGAGTGTGGACCGATCGGATGCTGGCCGCCTGGATGAGTGGCAGCTTGCTGACTATTGGATCACCAGGTTGGCATCCCGGCCTACCTCGACCATGGGCACATGTGGCGGTCGAACCTTAAAATCCGAATGTTTTCGTTGCCATCGCCTTCTCATCAACGGGTTCGCTAAACTTCTCTTGGATGGTCAAGGCATAAAGGAAGACGGTAAGTTTCAAAGCCGATGACTCAGGTAGCTCAATCAGAGGTTTCTCACTCTTTGGGGCCGTGGCAGCCTCTCCGGAACCGCACGTTCCGAAACCTGCTTGCTTCCAACTTGATCATCGCCGGCATTGTGGGACTGACCACCAGCGGATCTTTCTCCTGCTGGCAGGCTTAGGAGATTTCTGAGGTCGATTACCTCTCACCTGCCATGGACAATCACGGTATCTTCGCCATGCGGCGCATGTTCCTGATCGGCGGGCGGAACGGGAGCCGTATAGCTTGCAG
>JBARBP010000014.1:0-30004 GCA_049793195.1 Occallatibacter sp.
TTGGAAATATCCAAGTTGCACCCGGCAAGATTAAGCCGCTCTCGGATTACCAACTGCTCGAAATTACTGCGCTTGCACAGAGCGAGGGTCCCGTTTCGGCCATCTTGAAATACCTGTCCGATTCTCTAGGCGCTGACGAGATGCCGAACGCCAATGATTCGCAGGCAATTGCAAGGTTCCGCGCATCCCGTCCCCAGTTATTCAACGAAGCTTGCTTGTATGTCTTCCGCGCATTGAACGGGATTTTCGATTCGGAGTTCGAAGAATTCAAGCAGATGATGCTCACACGAATGCCGTTGCTAACGTACCAAGCACTCGTCGATGGGTACGCAGAATTCCGCCGTGCTACGAAAGCGTCTGCGCTGTTCCCGAGCGAACGGGTCGCTGTACATGAAACTGAAGACCCAGACTCGCTATCGGACGAGGAACTGTCGCAGCGCATCTTGCAGGCTCGACGGGCTGCACGCCGCAAGGCTTAGAAAGACGATGCAAGCGAGCGCTCGAACAGAGGTGGGGCCGCTGCTCCACTAGATCGACGGGGCGGACAGGTGTAAACTGTCTCAAACTTCGGATAACACAATCAATCCGCCAGCTAATGCTCGGAGGAATGTCAAGTTGCAGAGAATAGTCGTCATTCTGAGTATGCTTCTTACAGCAGCGGTTCCCTCTGTCTACGCTGAATGTGTATGCAGGTGCGTTGACGGCAATGTCCAACCAATCTGTACAAGCTCGATTGATGTTAGGCCAATGTGCAGCCCCACGATCTGTCCAATTGTGCCGCCTTCGGTCCAGCCGATTCCCAAACCACAGATACCTCCGATTGGCACTAACCACTGTGTCCCAAAGCAGGTGTTGAATCCACAAAGTCAGCAGTATGAGTGGCTGACTCTCTGTTCTAACGAGATTGGACAGGACAACAGTTCCGATGCCATCACAACGACTATGGCCGCTGCGCAAACATGGACCTATCAAGGCAATTCCAGTTGCTATCATTACGGCGGCAACACGCAATGCTTTGAGAACGGAACACTGCAACGGTATGCGACGAGTAGCGAACAGTTCGAGTCGGGTTACAGAATTGGACAGGATGCCGGACAAGCTATTGGATTGCTGATACAGGCATGGATGGCGCACCGTCGCCAGTTGAATCTTGAGCGGGAGGATATTCGCAGGCAAATCTCTGGCTATTATCGCGCGACTTATGACCTGGACGACGAAATCTCCGGCTACGAAGAGGCAATGATTAGCGCATATAACCGGCTCCGGAATCTCGATCCTCCTAGACGCTCAATGTATGAAGACGCGGAAAGATCGGCGGAGACCCTGGTTGCGCGCCTTAGACAGATGAGACCTATGACGGACAAGAATCTTCCAGGCATACTTGCGGCGAAAAACATAAAGTTCTTACAAAGCAACCTTGAACTATCGCAGAAGTTCTACAATCAGGCGCTTGAGGCATCAAAGAAGGAATACGTGTTCTCGCAGCTAATTTCCGCCTATGCTGGGACGTTGGAGTCAACTCAGAGCACATCCAGATTCATTGTGGTAACTCCGCTTCCGGCGTCCACCATATCGTCTGCGCAGCAAGCTCCCGCGCCGACTTCGGCGAATGTCGAATCCTCCCCTTCGCCTGAGCGGATCGCAACAATGAGAGAACTGGCCGATAGTGGGAATGCCGAGGCGCAATACAACCTCGGTTTGCTTTACGACAGCGGCCAAGGAGTTCCGCAAGACTACGCACAGGAAGCAGCGTGGTATCGGAAAGCGGCTGAACAGGGCAATGCCAATGCGCAAACCGCTCTTGGCTCAATGTATGTCAGTGGTCAAGGTGTCCCGCAAGACAGCGCACAGGCGGCTTTTTGGTGGCGCAAGGCCGCAGACCAAGGGAACGCCGATGGGCAATTCGGCCTTGGCTTACTGTATGACCACGGCAGCGGCGTACCGCAGGATAATGCCGAAGCCTATTTCTGGTTCGATCTCGCAGCGGCCAGTAACGTCAGTGGAGTAACGCATGGAGATACGGCCAAACAACGCGATGATGCCGCATCTCACCTTAACCCTGCCACTCTATCCCGCGAAGAGGAGCGGGCGCGGCAGTGGTTCCAGGCTCACTCGGCGAAACCGCAATGAATACAGGTGGGCAGCCCGATGCCTTCCCTGTCCGCTCGTGAGGCTGCAAAGGCTCCCATACATGGACGTACTTCTTTGCCGTTCATCATCGTCAACTCCAGGACGTGACGTGTATTGCGGGAAGGAAATGTCCACCCTGTAACACGTGTGGAGATCACCCTCGTTTTGTTTTGGAACGTGCGGCACAACACATTTCTGAGCATCAATCCCTTCAATAAATGACCTAAGAAAGCGTCGCTAGAACTGTGCCCATTTTTGTGCCTACCGCCCGACCCTATGCGCTGCGATTCATTGCGATGGTGGCTTCGCCAAGGCTCTAAAGAATCACGACCGGAAGCAATCAATCACTTTTCATCGCAATCGCCGCAAGTTTTTGATTCTTCGTGCGGTAAGTCCTTACAAGCAGGAAGTCCGGGGTTCGAGTCCCTCACTGCCACCAAGACCTTGTTTCAGAAAATCCAAATTTCCGTTTCCGCGAAGTCCTATTACATTTTGACGCCATGTGCATGACACGTCGGGCATTCTACGAAAAACAGAAGCGGGCATTCCGGAACTCAATATCATTGCGCCTTCAGGCTAAGTGTTAACCGGCTCTTGAGCTAAGCTGAGCCGACCTCGGCGCAGGGCTCTGCGCTTGATGAGCAGGAAGAACACCGGAACGAGAATCAGGACGTGAATGGTGGATGTAATCATTCCGCCGACGATGGGGGCTGCAATGGGTTTCATCACGTCTGAACCGATGCCGGTTTCCCATAGGATCGGCGCGAGACTGAGAATGACTGCGGTCACGGTCATCAGCTTGGGCCGCAGTCGCTGGACTGCGCCATCTATTACGGCCTGAAACAACCCTGCTTCCGTCATGGGCGCATCCTGCGCTAGCCGCTGTTTGAAAGCTTCGTCCAGGTACACCACCATCACCACGCCGGTCTCCACTGCAATGCCGAAAAGCGCGATATAGCCAACCCAAACGGCAACGCTGAAGTTGTAGCCGAGGGCCCATTGCAGCAGTAGCCCTCCTGACATTGCGTAGAGAGTGGGAAAGATGAGCACTGCCGCCTCAGCGGCGGATCTAAAGACGAGATAGAGCAGCAGGAAGATCACGAAGAAGACAATCGGCAGGATGATCTTCAACCGCTGTTTGGCGCGCATTTCAAACTCATACTCTCCGGCCCAGCGCCAGGTATAACCCGCGGGTAGTGTCAGCTTTTGGTGGATCAACGTCTCCGCACGGCTGACAAAACCGCCGTAATTGTGCGTATTCAGGTTGAGATAGACGTAGCCTGTCAAAGAACCGTCTTCGTCGCGGATCATCGCTGGGCCGCGCGAGTAATAGACACGAGCAACTTCGCTGATGGGAATCTGCTCTCCCGACGGCGTCGGAATGAGCGCTTGCGATAAAGCTTCAGGATGGTCGCGGAAACTGCGCTGATAGCGAACTGCGATGGGGAAACGCTCGCGGCCTTCAACATTCTGCGCGATGTCCGCACCGCCGATCTCCGATGTGATGACCTGCTGCACGTCAGCCACCGTGAGGGCGTAGCGTGCGGCCTCGGGCCGGTTCACTTCCACGTTCAGATAGAATCCCTGCGCAACCCGCTCCGCAAAGGCCGAGTTGGTCTCAGGCATGCCTGCGAGGATTTGCTGCATGCGAGCTCCGACATCTTCAATGTGCGCCAGATCCGGGCCTTGGATCTTGATCCCCACAGCGGTCTTGATACCGGTCAATTCCATGTCGAGCCGGTTCTCTACGGGCATGGTCCACGTATTGGTGAGGCCAGGGAACTGGAGCCTCTCGTCCATGTCGTGAATCAGCTTTTCGTAAGTCATGCCCGGACGCCACTGGTCGCGGGGCCTGAGCATGATGGTGGTGTCGTACATATCGAGAGGCGCATTATCCGTGGCGCTGTCGGAGCGGCCCACAGTGCCGAACACCGTTGCAACTTCAGGGAATGAGTGGATGATGCGGTCCTGCTCCTGCATGAGCGTGACTGCCTGCGTGATTGAGATGCCCGGTAACGCACTCGGCATGTAGAGAGCGGAGCCCTCATACAGCGCCGGCATGAATTGGCTTCCGAGGCGGAAGTAAAGTGGAATGGTCGCACCCAGAAAGGCCAGATTCAGCACAATAACAAGCTTCCAATGTTTCAGGCTCCATCGCAACACGGGAAGATAAATGGCCTGGGTGACGCGGGCGGCTGGGTTCTTTGACTCCTTGCGCAGCTTGCCGCGAAGGCAGAGTGGCATGAGCGCCGGGACAAGTGTGATGGAAAGCAGCGAGGAGAAGATGAGCGACAGAGTCTTTGTCCAGGCCAGCGGGCGGAACATGCGGCCTTCCTGCGCTTCAAGCAGAAACACGGGCAGAAACGAAACCACAATAATGATGAGGGAGTAGAAGAGCGCTGGCCCCACCTGCTGCGCCGAGCGGACGAGAATGAGCCGCCGCTCCTTTTCGTCCGGAACATCGTCCCGCTCGGCCAGATGGCGGTATCCGTTCTCGACCATCACGATCGCAGCGTCGATCAGCACTCCAACAGCCAACGCAAGTCCGCCGAGCGACATGATGTTGGAGCTGACGTGCAGATAGTACATCGGAATGAATGCCGCCAGCACAGCAATCGGGAGCGTGAGAATGGGGACGAGCGCGGAGCGGAAGTGGAAAAGGAAGGCAATACTGACGAAGCTGACAATGATGGCTTCGGCAATCAGGTCCCGCTTCAATGTGTGGATAGACTGATTGATCAGCCAGGAGCGGTCGTAGCCCGTTACGATCTCAACGCCGGCTGGCAGCGAGGCTGCTATCTCCTTGAACTTGGCTTTTACGCCGTCGATTACATTCAGAGCGTTCAAGCCGTAGCGCATCACGACAATGCCGCCGACGGCTTCGCCTTCTCCCTGCCAGTCAGCCGCGCCGCGCCGCTCGTCGGGTCCAAATGAGACCGTGCCCAGATCCCGCACCAGCACTGGAATGCCATTCTTGGTCGCGACGGGAACATTTTCAAGATCTGCGAGCGAACGAAAGTAGCCGAGGCCGCGGACCATATACTCGGCGCCGCTCATCTCTAGAACGTCTCCACCGACCTCGTTGGTGCTCTGCCGGACGCGGTCAATTACAGTGGCCCCGGAGATTCCATAGGAGAACAGCTTGTTTGGGTCGAGGTTCACCTGGTACTGGCGCACAAAGCCGCCAATGCTGGCGACCTCAGACACGCCGGGCACGGTCTCAAGTTGATAGCGCAGATACCAATCCTGCAGTGCCCGCAGATCGGCCAGGCTCTTGGTGTGACGGCGATCGATCACGGCATACTCATAGACCCAGCCCGCGCCGGTTGCATCGGGACCGATGGCGGGATGAACGTCCGCAGGCAGTCGCCCTGCAATCTGTTGCAGGTACTCCGTTACACGAGATCGTGCCCAGTAAAGGTCGGTGTCGTCCTGAAAAACGACGAAGACGTAGGAGTCGCCGAACATGGTTTGGGCGCGAACGTTCTTTACCCGCGGAGCCGCAAGCAGAGCGGTAACGATCGGGTAGGTAACTTGGTCTTCAATCACATTTGGAGGCTCGCCGGCCCACTGTGTGTGAATAATCACCTGCACGTCGCTGATGTCGGGCAGCGCGTCGAGCGGCACTCGCTTCACGCACCAATAGCCCGCAACAACCAGGAGAATGGCCCCCGTGAATACCAGGAAGGGATTCCGTGCGCACCACGCGATGATCCGTGAAATCATCACATGCCTCCCACGGCGCTAAGGCTTAGTTGCCTTGTGCCCACTGCCTGACCACCGCGCTGGACAGTCACCGTCACCTGCCAGGTACCACCCGTCGACAGTTGAACTGAACCCTCATATAGCCCGTTGCCCTTATCGGAGAGTGTGGCTGCGGCGCGCTCTGCCGCCATTCCCATCGCGGGCATCGCCGGCATAAAGAAGGTTGCGTTCACCTGCGCGCCGGGCACCGGCCTCCCGTCAGTGCCGGTCAGTTTCACGCGTACCGTGTTTGCACCTTTACGCGGTGGAGAAGGCTCGGTGCTGAGATCAACGTGTACTTGAGCTGCCGGCGCTGAGCTGGAAGCCGGCTGCGGCGCCGTGGGCGTAAATGCACCCATAGCCGCCTGTAATTGAGCCTCGGAGTCCACAAGAAAGTTGGCCGAGCTAACGACCTTCTCTCCCGCCTTCAGCCCGCTGAGGACGACGACCGAATCATCAAGTTGCGGCCCTATCTCAATGGTGCGCGGCTCCAGGTTGCCGCTTCCGTGATCGACAAAAGCGACAGCCCGCGTACCCGTTTGCAGAACCGCCGAGGCAGGTATCACCATCTGCCGGCCGAGCCGTACTGCAATTGCAACATTCACGTACATCCCCGGCTTCAGAATCACGCCAGGATTGCTGAATACAAGGCGTACACGCACGGTGCGCGTTGTCATATCCACCTGCGGCAGAATCTGATCGATCCGGCCATTGAAGTGGCGTCCCGGGTAGGCGTCCACCGTCACCTGCGCAGGGTCCCCCGGTTTCAGCTTGCCAACGTCGTTCTGAAATACATTGGCATACACCCACACCGTGGAGAGATCGGCAATCTTGTACAGCCTTGTGTCGGGCTGGACGTACGCATTCGGCAAAGCGTCGCGCTCAATAATGTAGCCCGAGGCGGGCGATTCGACGGCGATGTTGCGCTGCACCTTACCACTCTGTTCAAGATCGGCGATCGCCTGCGCCGGCACACCGAACTGCTGCAAACGCTCCTCGGCGGCCTTTAGCAGCCAGCCGTCATCCTGCGTGCCCATCCCGTGTGCATCCCGCGAAAAGGCGCCCTTGTTCTGGCGCGCCAGCAAATACTCCTGCTCACTACTCACAAGGTCCGGGCTATACAGAGTGAAAAGCCGCTGTCCTTTGCGCACGTACTGGTAGGTCGCATTCGCTGAAACATCCTGGATCCAGCCGGAGACGCGGGTCTGCACATACGCGAGCCGTTCCTCATCGATGTCCACGTTTCCAGAAATGCTCAGATTGTCACACACATCCTTCAGTTGCACCGCCGCTGTGGTAATTCCGATCTCCTGCATTCGCTGTGGCGACAATTGCAGCGACGCAAGGCTGGGCTCGGTATTCGAGGCTCCGCCCGGAGCCGCTGTGGTCTGCAAGGTCGTCTCCGGCCCGCGCGCCACCACCGGGTCCTTCGAATCAGCCTGCTTAGTGGGGTGATAGCGAGGTATGAGTACATACACAAGAGCAGCAGCAAGCAAGACGCAAACGCCAACGGCAACTGCCAGCGCAAATTGATAATTGTGCGTCTTCACGGTTTCACCTCCGTCACATGGGGGTCTGCTTGATCGAGAGAAGCGCCAGTAGCGAGTTCGAGATCCGCCAGTCGCGCGTTGAAATCGGCAACTGCCTGCAGCCACGCGAGGTCAATGTCGACGACTGTCATCTGGCTGTTGAGCAGGTCTAGCAAGTCCGTTTTGTTGTTTTCATACGCAATTGTGCTCGATTGCAGCGTGGCTTCGGCTTGGGAACGGAGCTGGTCGTGATACAGGTGCGCCAGTTCTTGCGCGGCCTCCGCTTCCACCAGTGCTTCCTGAATTTGCCCAAATGCGGCATTGCGCATTGCGGTCAGCTCTGCGTCCTGCTCGGTCGCCTGCACTGCGGCTTCCGCAATCTCGGCATCGTGCTTGCGGTGATTCAGCCAGGGCAGGTTCATGGAGCCTTCGATCATGTAGGCGTTGCGCGCGAAAGCACCGGGCTGCTGGATCATGTATCCTAATGAGACGGTGAGGTCGGGCACAAATGCCTTGTTTGCAAGTGCCTGCTCTTTGTGGCTGCGTTCGGCGGCCTTCTTGGCGGCTTGCAGATCGGGGCGGGAACGAAGGGCAAGATTGTCGAGACTCAGAGCTTCAGGCAGCCTGTCAAGCACGGAATGCTGGCCAGTCACACGGAGCGGCGCGTTGGGATCGCGCCCTAGCAGCGTGTTGAGGCGGACCCGCGCCAGATCGGCGTCATGATCGAAGCGGATCATGTGTTCCGCCAACTGCGTAAGCGCAACCTGCGCCTTCAACATGTCCTGCTGCGGAACCTTTCCCGTGGCGTACTTGATTCGGGTCTCTTCAATAGACTGACGTGCAACGGTCACATGCTGACCGTGAATCTGCATTTCGTCGTCGGCGACCAATAGGTCATCAAAGGCCTTGTGCACGCGGACCTGAACCTCCAGGCGGACCTGCTCCAGATCGGCCCGTTCCTCCTCCACGCTGGACTCGGCTACACTCGTGCGCAGATCCCGCTTTCCTCGGCCCGGAAAGGTCTGGCTGATGCTGAACATGTTCTGAGCTTCGTTGTAGTTCCACGGCTGGTTTAGCGGGACGCCCCAACCGCGGTACATCGCCATTGGATCGTCGAGCGCGCCAGCGACGGGCACGTGCGCTTCAGCGATGGCGACTCGCCGCGCGGCAACCGCAATCTCAGGATTCGCAGCAAGGGCGATCCGTTCCGCATCTTCAAGCGTCAGGGCTGACCCGGAAGCCTCTTCCTCGTGGGGTCCCCCGCTGTGTTCATCGATCAATGCGGCAAGGTTCGCCAGGCCGTCGCTTCCCGCAGATGTTTGTGCGGGGGAAGAGGCGACGGACCCAACGGCCGCCAGAATACAAAGTGCAGCAACAACAAACTTCATGACTCCCTCCATCGGAGATTCGGTGCGCAGCCGGACTGCGCGTTCGCAAGCCGCATGGGCGTGTGAAGACGCACGAAGGCCAGGACTCAACCTGCAAAGGATGGAATTTTAGATTCGGAGTGCGAATGCGCCACGCGGCGGGAATTCCGGTGGCGGTGTTTCAATAGCATTGCGGTAAGCGCCGCCTGGAGCGGCAGGCAATTCCAAACCGGCCTGACGCGCTTCAACGGCCAGGTTCTGAGAATTCCCAACAGAGAACGGGGGAACCAGAGCAACAGCTGGATTGCTCCCTTGGGTCCGGCAGCATGAACCGTCTGCACCCTTTGCGGGCGAGTCACAGGTCTGCGCCATGGCGCGACAGCAATCGGACTGGCTCGCGTGCCGCGTGCCTAGCAGACACGCAAATGTTGGCATCGTGGCCCAGAAGGCCACAACTGCCAGCATCATCAATGCGCCTTTTCTGCCCCAAGTCATGGTTTACGAACTCCGAGTCTTAACCATAAGCATCTGCTGCCAAGCCTCAGGAGACAGTGATTTGGATCACACCACGGAACCCGAAGGCAGCGACCGCTCGTAATGAACGTATCAGATCTCTTGAACTCCATGCCGAGGTCGCCGCCAAGGCAGCCTGCTTACAAATAGCAAGCCATCCTCGCCGCCGGAGATTTGAAGCAGAGTCAACTGAGCCGTTTGCCTGATAGACTCCCTGGTCAATTCCAATCGGTCGATTTCGGGGTGTGGCTCCCGGGTCCTTCCCTGGGTGGGCCAACTACGGGTGACGCGCCACCCCGCCCCCGCGCTGGCGTCAGTGTTTCTTTGATCTCACCTAGTTTCCGCAGCCTTTTGATACATTCTTAGGCCATGTACCTTATTCCTTAGCACTTATGCGAAAAATGGAGTCGGAACTCACGGAACTGAAAGCCTTTCTCTCAACTCACGGGTTGCAGATTATCGAAGGTTCCTGGCCCTTGTCCCACCAGCGCCGGGGAAACCGGGGGAATTGATCCCTTCTCAGCCCATCGGCGCGTTTCCGAGGATCCTGGTGGAACGGGCATCGCAGCATGGAGCCGATTCTCCCATGGCGTAGCTTTGGCCGGGGTGCTTTCGGGGGTGTATATGGGGGTTCGATCTTCAACTCACTGAAAGTAAGCAGCTTATTGTCCGACGTGAGTACATCACTGTTAAGCCCGCAGCCTGCTGAGTAGATCCTGGGGATGGACCGGCTTGGCCAGGATCTCGAATTCGTAACCCTGGGTCCGCGCTATCTCGAGCAGATCGGCCGTGGCAGCCTGCCCGGAAAAAAGCAAGACCTTAATGCCCGGCAGCTGGGCGCGAATCCGGATGGCCGCATCGATCCCGTTCAAATCGGCCATGATGACGTCGGAGATCAGCATGTCGGGCTCAAACGCCTGAGCCAGCTCGAGTGCGCCTTCCCCAGAGTAAACAGCTCGAGCCTCAAAACCGCTCTGGTTGAGAATCATGGAAAGCGTATCGGCAATGACACGTTCGTCGTCAACTACCAGAACTTTGGGCTTAGACTTCGTTTCGGGCATAATCTCCTGTGCACTCAATCGATTCGCTGGGGACGGGCCTTCAGGGAAGCACGGCTTGGCGGTAATCGAGGAAGACTCATCTTCCTGATTAGACACCATTCTTTAATGATACTCTCGGCGGTGAGCATTTCCATCCAGCAATTCATCGACGCCGAGGGCATTGGGGCACCTGGGGAGGAACCGCAACTCGGTATGAAGGCTGGATCGTACCCAGCCGGACGACCATTCATCTGCAGGCAACAAGCAAGAACATATACTGAAAAAACGGCGTCCCGCCCCATTTCGGCAGTCGAACCCAAGCGAGAACAATTCATGCAGGAAGTCACCGCCCCTAACCTGACCCAGTCTCCGGCTTCGGCCGCCGGCGCGATCATTCGTGCTGAGAAAGTTGAAAAGTATTACACCCAACCAAGTCAGAACCGCATTCAAGTCATCTCGGCGACCGATCTGAGTATTTTGCCGGGAGAGATTCTCGCCTTGCTGGGGCCCTCGGGTTCGGGGAAGTCCACGATGCTGCGCATGTTGACTGGGCTTTCGACGCCCACAGCCGGTAAGGTCTTTTGGCACGAGCAGCCGATCGCGGATGCCGAGGCCAATGTCTCAATTGTCTTCCAGAGTTTTGCGCTGTTTCCATGGCTCACGGTGCTTGAGAATGTCGAAGCCCCGCTCCAGGCCCGAGGCGTGGATCCGGAAGAGCGCCACGCGCGCAGCATGAAGATGCTGGATACCGTGGGGTTGGACGGATTTGAAGCCGCCTACCCAAAAGAACTGTCGGGAGGCATGAAGCAGCGGGTGGGTTTTGCACGCGCACTGGTGGTTGAGCCGGAAGTCCTGTTTATGGACGAACCTTTTTCGGCGCTCGACGTGCTCACGGCCGAGAACCTGCGCAGCGAACTGCTTGAACTGTGGGCCAAGAAAACCATGCCCACAAAGGCCGTATTCCTGGTGACCCACAACATTGAAGAGGCAGTGTTGCTGGCCGATCGTATCGTGGTGCTGGGCCGCAATCCGGGGCATATTCGCACCGACTTCCGCGTGCAGCTTGCGCATCCACGGGATCGCAAGTCAGAAGCATTTACGCAACTGGTGGACTACATTTACAAGGTCCTTACCAGGCCTGACGTTGTGCCGGCAGAGGCGCCCGAACAGCAAGCCGAGCCACGGCCACGCGATCAGCGGCAGATGCACTACCAGATGTTGCCCCATGCGCGCCCCGGCGGCGTGGCCGGCCTGCTTGAATTGCTGCTCGACAAGGGCGGCCGCGACGACATCTACCACTTGGCCGACGACCTGGCATTCGAGATCGACGATCTTCTGCCGATTGTCGACGCCGCGCAACTGCTCGGTTTCCTCAAAGTCGAAGAAGGCGACGCGGCCATCACGCCGAGCGGAACGGAGTTTGCGAACTCTGAAATCCTGCGCCAAAAAGAATTGTTCCGCGACGCCGCGGTGCAGAATGTTTTGCTGCTCCGCCAGATTCGCCGTGCACTGGATGCCAAGAGCGACCACACGGTACCGGAAGACTTCTTCCTCGACATGCTTGATGAGCAGTTTAGTGAAGAGGAGTCTCTGCGCCAGATGGAGACCGCGGTTACATGGGGCCGCTATGCGGAGCTGTTCGACTTCGACGCCAACCGCCGCCGATTTGTATTGCCCGATGCGGCAGAAGAAGGAGTTGCCGAGAAGGCTGACGAAGATATCAATAGCAGCGAGGACGGCGAGTGAATATCCAGCACCCGCTTGCCCGCACGCTTGTCACCGCCCGCTCGTGGCCGTTCTTCATGGACCTGGCCGTGGCGGCGTTTGTGCTTGCAGCCTTTCTGGCCTTAGTCAGTACCGGCGTTTACTGGCTTGGCAAACCCGTCCCGGTCGTTCCGATTTCGAATTCCATCGGCGCCTTGCCGCTGTATGCGTTCTACTCGATCGTTCGAATGGCAATTGCGTACCTGCTGAGCCTGACCTTTGCCATCAGCTACGGGTACATCGCGGCGTACAATCCGCGGATTGAGCCGTGGATGGTTGCCGTGCTCGACATTCTGCAATCGATTCCGGTACTGAGTTTTTTGCCTCCCGTAGTGCTGGCCATGGTGGCGCTGGTTCCCGGCCACCAAATGGGGATCGAGATGGGCGTGATCCTGCTCATTTTTACCGGACAGGTATGGAATCTCGCCTTCAGTTTCTACTCCTCATTGAAGAGCATTCCCAGAGAGATGGTGGAGGCCACGCGCATCTACCGCTACTCCGGCTGGCAGCGGTTCTGGCAGTTGGAGATGCCGTACGCGGCGATTGGCCTGGTGTGGAACTCGATTGTCTCGGTGGCCGGCGGCTGGTTTGCCCTCATCTTTTGCGAGACATTCACGATGGGCGACCGAAACTTCCAGCTGCCCGGACTGGGAAGCTACATTCAGACGGCCACTTATGCCGGTGACATGCGTGCGCTGCTCGCCGGAATTGCCGCGGTGATTCTCATCGTCATCGCGACCGATCAGCTGGTGTGGCGTCCGCTCATCGCCTGGAGCGACAAATTCAAGTTCGAGCAGGTCGAATCGTCGGAGCGCGTCACATCTCCGATCCTGACCATGCTGCGCAGATCGAACCTGTTCAGCACGCTTCCCGGCCGGATCTTTGCCCGACTGGATGAACCCATCTTCAAGCGCATGGCACAAAGTCGGGAAAACCGTGTCGTGCATCCTCTCGATCAGGACAAACGCGGCGGAAGTTCCGCTGCGCTGTGGGCGCTCGGCCTGGCGTCGCTGGGGGTTGCGTGCTGGGGGGCTGTACAGGCCGTATACATGTTGAGCATTGTGACATGGCCGGAGTTGCGTCTGCTGCTGGAGGGCGCGGTGGCCACGTTTTTGCGCGTCAACGCAGCGCTGCTCATCTCTGCGGCGTGGACGATTCCCGTCGGCGTCGCTATCGGTCTTAACCCCCGGCTTGCGCGAATCGTGCAGCCGGTGGCGCAGGTGTTGGCATCGGTTCCGGCTACGGCATTCTTTCCCATCTTGCTCATCGGACTAGTGAAGATCGGCGGCGGACTGGGTATCGGATCAATTGCATTGATGCTATTAGGGACGCAGTGGTACATCCTTTTCAACGTGATTGCGGGAGCGATGTCGATTCCTTCTGACCTGCGCGAAGTCTCCGAACTCTACCACTTCACGCGCTGGCAGCGATGGACCAGGCTGATTCTCCCCGGCATCTTCCCCTACCTCATTACGGGAATGGTAACGGCCTCAGGCGGCGCATGGAACGCATCGGTCATGGCCGAGTACTCGCACGTGAAAGACCGCACACTCGAGACCATCGGCCTCGGCGCGCAGATCGATGCTGCCACTGACAACGGCCATTTTGCCCTTCTGCTGTTGGCGACGATCATGATCTCGCTGATGGTCGTGACGATGAACCGGCTGGTGTGGCGGCAGCTCTACAGGCTGGCGGAGACGCGGTATAAGCTTGAAGGCTAGCGGGAATTACGCCAACGGTGATTCGCGCTCTGAGGGCAAAAGATGATTCGCGCGGGATTGATTGGTTTCGGCCTTGGTGGACGCGTCTTTCACGCTCCGCTACTCTCTTCGGTCGAGGGCTTGGAGCTGGCAGCGATTGTCGAACGCACCACCGACCACGCCGCCGAACGCTATCCGGACATTACCACCTATCGCACTCTCGACGCCATGCTGGCGGATCCCACGCTGCACCTGATCGTCGTCACCACGCCCAACGACAGTCACTTCGAGTTTGCCCGGCAGGCGATTGAAGCAGGCAAGAATGTCGTCGTCGACAAGCCAATGTGCGTCACCTCAGCAGAGATCGCGCAGTTGATGAAGCTGGCCGCGCGTCGCGGCGTGATGCTTGCGCCGTTCCACAGCCGCCGCTGGGACAGCGATTTCCTCACCCTAAAGAAGCTCCTGCAAGATGGCCCGCTTGGCCGGCTGGTGTATTTTGAGTCCACAATTGACCGTTGGCGCCCCGCACCCACAGCCCGGATGCCCTGGAAGAACGACCCGGCGCAAGGCGGCCTTCTGCTGGATCTCGGCACCCATCTTGCTGATCAGCCCTTAGCGCTATTCGGAAACCCGGAGGCCGTCGATGCCGATATCAAGCGCGAGCGCGACGGTGAAGGCGCCAACGACTCCTTCACGCTGCGGATCCGTTATCCAGGATTCACAGTAGTCGTGTCCGCAAACACTCTCTCCGCGCTGGAGCGTCCCCGCTATCACCTGCGCGGCACAAAAGGGAATTACGTGAAGCGCGGCGTCGACCCACAAGAGGCGGCGCTCAGCAAGATTGCTCGCATTGGCAACGGGCCATGGGGCCAGGAACCGCCAAGAGACTGGGGAATCCTGGCAGTAGATGTGGATGGTGGTATGGTCACCCGCCCCGTCGAGCCCATCCCCGGCGACTACCGGCTCTATTTCGCCGCTGTCCGCGATGCACTGCTTGGAAAGGGTGCCGCGCCGGTTTCAGCATTAGCTGGGTGGCGGGTTGCGCGGCTGCTTGAGTGGGCCGCGCAAAGCTCCGAGAAACGCCGCGAGGTTGTTTGCGATTGGAGCGAGGAGCCGAAGTGAGAAAATAACGCGGATCAAGAAGTTCTTTCAGCTCTTGATCCCCTGTTCTTTCTCTACTAACGGTATCCATAAGCGAAATCTCGCACCCTTGCCTGACACGTTTGAAGCTTCAATGCCGCCACCATGGGCCGCGAGAATGGCGCGAGCGATGGCAAGCCCCATTCCGGTGCCTTTGGTAGTGGTCTTTCTGCGTTTACCGCGGTAAAACTTCACAAAGATCAGCGGCAGGTCGGAGGCATCGATTCCGGGGCCATCGTCTTCTACACAAAACTCAAGGCGATCGCCGGCACGCTTTTGGCTCAACGTGACGTGGCTCCCTGGGGGCGTGTGAGTAGCCGCGTTCTCGAGCAAGTGGCGCAACACTCTGTCAAGCAGATGGGGATCGAACCAGGCAGGCTGGTCCGGCTGTCCCGGCGATTGCGGTGCAATTGCCACCCGGTGCGCGGAAAGCGCCTTCCGTGACTCTTCGACGGCCTGTTCGAGAAGCGCGTGCGGATGGTGCGGAACCAGATGCACCTGCACGGCGTTGGCATCGATCTCCGCCATCTCAACGGCATCGCCGATTAACGTATCAAGGCGCGCAGCCTCTTCGTCAATGATGGACACCATGTCACGGCGGCCTGCCTCGTCGAGGTCTCCGGCCTCAAGTAGCGTTGTGGCTGCGGCGCGGATTGAGGTGAGCGGTGTGCGCAATTCGTGGGTCAGTGAGTCTGTGAGTGCAGTGCGCAGGCGCTCGCCTTCGCGAGCAGCTTCAGACCGGACGGACGTTTCGATTGCGGTGGAACGTGCAATCACGATCGCCACCTGCGCGCTAACGGCGGTTGAAACCTCGTGGGTCAACTCGTCCGGCCGCCACGCAATTGCGCCAACCGGCCGCAATCCTAACATCAGTGGTTTGGCGGTCAAGTCGCCGGGGATAGCAAGCGTCGGGTTTTGGGCTTGGGTCATAGCTCGGAGACTGGCCTGAATACTCATCGGCAGGTCAGAGGTCGAGGAGTAAAACTGGTCGCGGTCGCCGACGTAAAGGATTACGCCTTTGAGAGAGAATATGCGATCGATCAGACGAGGCAGATCGCGGATGAGCCCTTCGGCGTCCTCGTAGAGGATCAGCTCTTGGCTCAGCTCATAGAGCCGCTCAACATCCTGTCGGCGCTGCTGGGCATGGCGCGTCTGGCGCCTGGCCTGCTCTGCTACGCGGCTCACTACCAGGCAACTGGCGGCAAAGGTGAGCATGTCAACCCACTGCTGCGCTCCGGCAAGCTGCAATGTGTGAAACGGAAGCAGGAAGAAAAAGTCGAAGGAAACTGCGCAAAGCGCGGCGATATAGAGCGAGAGCGTTAGCCCCGCCTGCGTGGCCGCCCAGACTACCAGCGCAAGAAATACCATTCCTGCGGTGGTGGAGTTGGCATCAAGCCACACCAGCGCGACGGTGGTCAGCGCGGCCATCGCGGTGGCCACAATCCAATGAACAATTCCCCGCGAGTCCGCGAGTCCTTCCATGATCTTCATCACAGAAATCATACTCGGCGGTCCCGGTGGTGTAATCTTCCGTTGGAAGCAGATAGAAAGAAGCAAGTCATGCCGGGAAGAATTCTAGTCATCGACGACGAACCACAGATTACCCGGGTGCTGCGCGCCGCGCTCTCCGCGCAGGGATTCGATGTGCGCACCGCCAACGATCCGGAAGAGGGACTTCGAACCTTCACGGAGTGGTCGCCGGACCTCGTCATTACCGACCTGATGATGCCCGGATTGAGTGGAGTCGAGGTGACGCGCGCCATTCGCTCGCAGGGCGCAACGCCGGTTCTGGTGTTGTCGGTGCGCGAGCATGAACGCTCGAAGGTGGAGGCGCTCGACGCGGGCGCGGACGACTATGTGACCAAACCCTTCGGGATTCAAGAACTACTGGCGCGTGTGCGGGCTCACCTGCGCCGCGCTCCGGAGCGCACCACCGCGGCTATCGAAGTCGGTGACTTCGTGGTCGACTCGACCAATCACAGCGTCGCATTGCAAGGCACGCAGATTCACCTTACCCCCAAGGAGTTCGATCTGCTGCTTCACCTGGCGCGCCAAGCAGGCAAGGTGATTACGCATCGCGCGCTGCTGACGGCGGTGTGGGGTGCGCAATCGGCCCACCAGCCCGAGTATCTGCGCGTGTTCGTCGGGCAACTGCGCAAGAAGCTCGAAAGCGACACTGGGAAACAATACATCCAGACTGAGCCTTGGGTCGGTTATCGGTTTATCCCAGAGGGTTGGAGCGGAATTCAAGAGTAGGAATGCGGAATCTCCCTCGGTCCCAAGCCTCGCGTTCTCCAAGCTCGTTGAATTTACAATGATTCCCCTGAAATCTTCCAGCCCCTTACGAATAATTTAGGAAATCTTTTTGATACTCAAACCTGACACAAGCCAGAATCGTGTTTGTGCAGGAAGACGGGTGCGATCATCTCCTTCGAGATTTCAACCCTCTGGCAATGAGCGAAACATGCATCCTGTGCTTTGTTGGGCGGCTCGATACGGGCTTGAACTGAGGAGTTTGCAATGCAGGACGTTGTGATGTTGCTGTTCACCGTTGTCTTCTTTGCCGTGGCGTTTCTATACGTCAAGGCATGCCAAAAGCTGAGGTAGCCCATGCAATTCGACATTGTTACCGCAATTGCTCTTGTCGTTTCTGTGCTTCTTCTCGGTTACCTGACCATCACCTTGCTTTATCCGGAGAAATTCTGAAATGTCCGCCAATGGCTGGTTGCAGTTCGCCATCTACTCACTCGTCCTGCTTGCCACCGTTCGTCCGGTGGGCATTTACATGGCGCGGGTCCTCGAAGGGGAGCGCACCTGGCTCGACCCCGTCTTGCGCCCATTCGAGCGGCTCATCTACAAGCTGTGCGGCGTTTCCGCTGGCAAAGAGATGAATTGGCGGGAGTATGCCTTTGCCATGCTGGGTTTTTCAGCCGCAGGGCTGGTGTTGACCTATGGCATTGAAAGGCTGCAGGCCTTGCTGCCGTGGAACCCGCAGGGCCTAACGAATGTTGGTCCTGACCTGGCGTGGAACACTGCCGCCAGCTTTACCACCAATACAAACTGGCAGTTCTATACGCCCGAAAGCACGATGAGCTATCTCACCGAGATGGCTGGCCTGGCCACGCATAACTTCTGGTCGGCGGCAGTGGGTCTGGTAGTCGCGGTGGCGCTCATTCGCGGCATCAAGCGGACGACCTCGGGCACCATCGGCAACTTCTGGGTTGATATGACGCGAACGCTCCTCTATATACTGGGTCCGGCTTGCATCATCTATGCACTGCTTCTGGTGGCTCAGGGCGTGCCGCAAAATCTCAAAGCCTACACCGCGGCGCACACGCTCGAGCAGCCCTCGCAGACGCAAACTATCGCGCAGGGCCCGGTCGCCTCGCAGGAAGCGATCAAGATGCTGGGCACCAACGGCGGCGGATTCTTCAATGCCAATAGCGCCCACCCATTTGAGAACCCCACGCCCTTCTCTAACTTCCTGCAGATTCTCTCCATCTTCATCATTCCCGCAGGCCTAACCTATACGCTGGGCCGCATGACCGGCTCGCCCGGCCACGGCTGGGCTGTGCTGGCCGCCATGTTCATCCTCTTCGCCGCCGGCTTCACAGTCCTCTACTGGGCAGAAGCCCAACCGCATCCCCTCATTCACGGCGCTCAGCAGGCACGCACAGCAACTGCTCCCGGCGGCAACACGGAGGGCAAGGAAGTACGCAACGGCATTGCCGAGAGCGCGCTCTTCGCCACCATCACCACCGATGCAAGTTGCGGCGCCGTCAACGGCGTGCACGACAGCTTTACTCCGCTTGGCGGCATGGTGCCGCTGGTCAACATCATGCTTGGCGAAGTGGTCTTCGGCGGCGTCGGCGCGGGCATGTACGGCGCTCTCATCTTCGTCGTGCTCTCGGTGTTTATCGCCGGTCTCATGGTCGGTCGAACGCCGGAGTATCTCGGTAAGAAGATCGAGTCCTACGACGTAAAGCTCTCCATGCTCTACGTGCTCATCTTCCCGCTCATCATCCTCTCGCTCACCGCATGGTTTGTGCTCTGGCCAACCTTCGGATTGTCCTCCATCAGCAACCCCGGCCCCCACGGCCTCACCCAGATTCTCTACGCCTTCACTTCGGGCGCGGGCAACAACGGCTCGGCATTCGCGGGTCTGTCGTCGAACTGGTGGTACAACGTCGCAATGGGCTGGGACATGCTCATCGGGCGATTCCTGATGATGATTCCTGTCATCGCTCTGGCCGGCAATCTCGCGCAAAAGAAAAGTGTCCCGCCCTCCCCCGGTACCTTCCCCGTGAACACGGCGCTGTTCACATTCCTGCTGGTCGGCGTCATCCTGCTTCTCGGCGCGCTCACCTTCTTCCCGGCCCTGAGCCTGGGACCGATTCTTGAACACCTGCAGCTTCATGCAGGGCAGGTTTTCTAACCGATACCGCACAGCGAAGAGGCGAAACAGACTTTCATGGCTGAAAAAACGAATCTCTGGAACACCGAAATCATGGGCCAGGCGTTGCTGGATTCAGTGCGCAAGCTCGATCCCCGCGGCATGGTCAAGAACCCCGTGATGTTTGTCGTCGAAGTCGGTAGCGTGCTCACCACGGCGCTCCTGATCAACAACGCCATCCACGACCTCCCCGGCTTCTGGTTCAACCTGCAGATCACCTTGTGGCTGTGGTTCACCGTGCTCTTCGCCAACTTTGCCGAAGCGATGGCCGAGGGTCGCGGCAAGGCCCAGGCCGACACGCTGCGCAAGGCCAAAGGCGAAACCATCGCCAGGCGCTACCAAGTCGACGGCGGCCTTGAAGAGGTGGCCAGCGGCCTGCTTCGTGCCGGCGACCTCATCTTCGTTGAAGCCAATCAATACATCGCCGGCGATGGCGAAGTCATCGAGGGAGTGGCCTCGGTCGATGAGTCGGCAATCACCGGCGAGTCGGCGCCCGTCATCCGCGAAGCCGGCGGTGACCGCTCTGCCGTCACCGGCGGCACAAAAGTGCTTTCCGACTGGATCAAGGTGCGCATCACTTCCAACCCTGGCGAAACATTTCTCGATCGCATGATCGCGCTGGTCGAGGGCGCAAGCCGCCAGAAGACCCCCAACGAGATAGCGCTCAGCATTCTTCTCTCCGGCCTCACCATCGTGTTTCTTCTCGCTGTGGTAACGCTACAACCGTTCTCCATGTACTCCAAGGCGCCGCAGACCATCTTCGTGCTGGTCTCCCTGCTCGTTTGCCTCATTCCGACCACCATCGGCGGCCTGCTCTCCGCCATCGGCATCGCGGGCATGGACCGCCTCGTCCAATACAACGTCCTCGCCATGAGCGGCCGCGCCGTCGAAGCCGCGGGCGACGTCGACACGCTGCTGCTCGACAAGACCGGAACCATCACTCTCGGCAATCGCCAGGCCACGGAATTTTTCCCCGCGCCGGACGTGAGCCAGGAGCGGCTCGCCAACGCCGCGCAACTCGCGTCGCTCTCCGACGAAACCCCAGAAGGCCGTTCGATCGTTGTGCTCGCCAAGGAGAAGTACAATCTCCGCGGCCGCGATCTCGGCGACATGCATGTCGAGTTCGTCCCCTTCACCGCGCAGACGCGCATGAGCGGCGTCAACCTGCCCGGCACGCGCATCCGCAAAGGTTCTGTCGACGCAATTGCCCGCTTCCTTGAAGAACAGGGATCGTCGCTGCCGCAAAAAGTCCGCGACCAGGTTGAAGAAATCGCCCGCTCCGGTGGAACTCCACTCGTGGTGGCCGAAAACGCATCTGCTCTCGGCGTCATCTATCTCAAAGACATTGTCAAGGGCGGACTCAAAGATCGCCTCGCCCGCCTTCGCGCCATGGGCATCCGCACCATCATGATCACCGGCGACAACCCGCTCACCGCCGCCGTCATTGCCCGCGAAGCCGGCGTCGACGACTTTCTCGCCGAAGCCAAGCCCAAAGACAAGATGGACCTCATCAAGCGCGAGCAGGGCAAGGGCAAACTCGTTGCCATGACCGGCGACGGCACCAACGACGCGCCCGCTCTTGCGCAGGCCGACGTAGGCGTGGCCATGAATTCGGGCACCCAGGCCGCGAAAGAGGCCGGCAACATGGTGGATCTGGATTCCAACCCCACCAAGCTCATTGAGATCGTCGAGATCGGCAAGCAGCTTCTGATGACGCGCGGTGCACTCACTACCTTCTCCATCGCCAACGACGTGGCCAAGTATTTCGCCATCATCCCCGCCATGTTCGCCGGAGTGTTTCCGGTGCTGGGCGTGCTCAACATCATGTACCTTCACTCGCCGCAGTCGGCCCTTCTCTCCGCGGTCATCTTTAACGCGATCATCATCGTTGCGCTCATCCCGCTGGCTCTCAAGGGCGTGAAGTACGAGCCCAAGGCCGCTGAGATCCTGCTCCGCAACAACCTGCTCATCTACGGTGTGGGCGGAATCATCGTTCCGTTCATCGGTATCAAGGCCATCGACGTAATGCTCGTCGCATTGCACTTGGCGTAGGAAGGTTTTGAAAGGGCACGAATTTATTCGTGCCGTCAACGAAATAAATAATCACCGGGGCTTCAGCCCCTGCGGGCACTAACAGGGAGATCCACCATGCACTCCTCTTCGAGCACTTTGATTGCGCCGACAGACTCAACCGCCCACGCCGGTCCAGCAACACCGTCTCACGTTCACTCCGTCTGGAAGACCTCAATCCTCTTCACCATCGTGACGGCAATTCTCTTCGGCCTCATCTACCCGCTGGTTATCACCGGCATTGCTTCCGTGATCTTTCCGCACAAGGCCGGCGGCAGCCTGATTCTGAAGGACGGCCAGGTCATCGGCTCCGAGCTGCTCGCGCAGAGCTTCACCTCAGACAAGTACTTCCATCCGCGCCCCTCGGCGGCAGGCAACGGATACGACCCAACTTCCTCCGGTGGATCGACTCTCGCGCAGTCGAACGCCAAGCTCGTGCAGCGCATTCAGGGCGACATCGACAAGCTCGCCGCCGCAAACCCCGGCAAGCCCGTTCCCATCGATATGGTGACCACGTCAGGCTCCGGCCTCGATCCAGATATCACTCCCGACAATGCGTACTACCAGGCGCCGGGCGTGGCCAAGGCGCGCGGTCTAACTGAGAGCCAGGTGAACGCACTCATTGCGCAACAAACCACCGGCCGCACCTTCGGGTTGTTAGGTGAGCCGCGCGTCAACGTTCTGGACCTGAATCTGGCGCTCGACAAGATGGGCAAGTAGAGTTTCCACGAGATGGCTTCCACCGTCCATGAGCAGGCGGGAAGGGCTTCGGCTCCTTCCCGCCTTTTTTTTGCGTGAACGGTGCAGGCCGGCGCCAGGGGGGGCCCCCCTCCCCCTCTGGCCAAATTCGTCTGCCGCCTGGACTTACGGAGGGGTACCCTAAAATACTCAAGGGATTGGGGTTATAAGAAGAACCTCACAACAAAGGAGTTAGAGGCAGCTTCCAGCGTCTGCTCCAGGCCTCGATCTGCTTCAGCGAGCCTAACCCTGAGGAGCGGTAATGAGTCTATTGTGCGCCCATTGTAGGTAATTATCTGCAAAAGGGGGTTCGTCACGCGGTCCCGTGCTTGCGCAATAGGTTGCGGAAGTGACCGCTGGGTGCGCTGCCTTAGTCTGAGATCGGAAACGACGGGTGGGAGAAAGCCAAAATTGACCTTTCACCCTCCGTATAGACCGAACTTGCCGGAAACCGGACTTTTCAGGAGCTGACAGAGATTCGGTTTTCTTGCCGCTCACAGACACCGGTCCAACGCTCTGAGCGGAGAAGACGGCTACTCGGTTCTTAGAGCTTGTGAGGGGCTGGTTAAGGATGCACGCAGGGCGGGGATGAGTCCTGCCGCAGCCGCGGCGGCTGTGAGGGTGAGGCTGGCCATCGCCAGGACGGTGAGGTTCATGCCCTTGGTCTCGTATAGCTGGGATTGGATGTAGCGGACGCAGAACCAGGCTCCGGGTATTCCGATGAGGCAGAGGCCGATGGCGGTCTGGAGCATGGCTCCGCGCATGATCATACCGATAACGGAGCTGCGGTTTGCGCCGAGGGCCATGCGGATGCCGATCTCGGAGGTGCGGCGGGCCACGGTGTAGGCGGTGACACCGTATATGCCGAGCGTGGCAAGCAACAGGGCCAGGATGCTGAAGAGAGTCATAAGACGGGTGATCATTTGGTCCTGGGTGAAGCGGTCGGCGATCTGTTCGTCGAAGGTCTGGAACTTCACTACAGAGAGGTTCGGATTGATAGCAGCAAGGGTCTGGCGGGCGAGCAACTCCATGTTCTCCATTGGACGGTGGGTCTGGATGACGATGGCCTCCGCATAGAGTGACCTGTCTCTGTCGATGGGGAGCTTGCGTGCATTCTCGGGGCTGCGTTGGGTCATGGGGGTGAAGTACATCCGGTGGTCCTTCCAGGTCGCGGAGGTGTATGCGGTGTCTTCGACGACGCCGACGATCTCAAAGTCTCCGGAGGACTCCGGTCCCGGTGGGCCGAAACGGCGGCCAATCGGGTACTCGCCGGGCTTGAAGAATCTTTTGACGAAGGACTGATTGACGACGGCGACGGCTGGTGAGGTTGAGGTGTCCTGGGTGGTGAAGCCTCGTCCCATGAGGACGTGAGTTCCCACAGAGTCGAAGTATTCGGGGTTGCCCCTGACCCAGGAGGCTCCGTCGTTTAGGGAAGGCTGACCTTGGATTTGGACGCCTTCGCCCTCGTTATTGGCTTCCATTGGGGTATAGGAGGAGACGCCTACCTTTTGGACGCCGGGGATGGCGTGGAACCGGTCTTCGATGGTTCGATAGAGGGCTTCAACCTGGGAGGGAGCGTAGCCTGCTGCCTGCGGATTGAAATGGACGATGTATCGGTTGGTGGAGTCGAGCTTGAGATCGATGTTCCAGAGCTTGTTGAGGCTTTGAATAAACATGCCCGCTCCAACCAGCAGCACCAGGGCGAGAGCCGCCTGCAGCACGATGAGGCTGCGCTGCAAGAGTGAAGCTCCGGAGGTGGTGGTGCGGGTCCCGCTGCGGAGAGCGTCGGCTGGGTTTGCGTTGGATGTAATCCATGCGGGGGCTACGCCAAAGAGGATGCCGGTGAGGAGCGAGACTCCGAAGGCAAAGACGAGCACCACTCCGGAGGGAATCGCGTCGATGGGAACGTTTTGCGCGCCGGGAAAGGCCATGGCGAGAAGCATGTGCGTGCCTGCGTAGGCGACGACAAGTCCCGCCACGCCGCCGATGATCGAGAGGACGATGCTTTCAGTGAGGAGCTGGCGGACGATTCTTGTTCGCATTGCGCCAAGTGCTGTTCGGACAGACATCTCTTCGCGGCGGTTCGTTCCGCGGACGAGTAGAAGGTTGGCGATGTTGGCGCAGGCGATGAGAAGTACGATGCCGGAGATCCACATCAGAAGCTTAAGTTTGGAGGCGTAGCTGTCCTGCATGTCCTGAATGCCGGCCCCGCCGGGCGACAGAACTACGTGAGCTTTGGCCAGAGCGCGTTTTCCCTGTTCCCCTGTGAAGGTTCTGGTGGGTGCGAGTGATTGCCGGACCAGCTCGGTGATTTTGGCCTGGAGCGGGCCCATGGCGACGCCGGGTTTCACGCGACCGATGATGTAAAGCCAACGATTGCCCGGCACGCGTACGAAGGTACGGTTGGTCAAGACAGGCATGGATTCTATAGGGAGATAAAAGTCAGGCGGGGCGCTGGAGAGACGATCGCCGTAGAAGCCCTTGGGAGCGATGCCTGTGATGGTGACAGGCCTGGTGTTGATCCAGAACGTGCTGCCGACGACGGATGGGTCGCCACCGTAATTGTTCTGCCAGATGTCGTAGCTCATGACGGCGACGAACGGTGCGCCGATAACGTTGTCCGCGTCTGCGAAGAGACGTCCGATCTGCGGCTGAAGGCCTAAAGTGCGGAAGTAGTTGCCGGAGACGAATTCTCCTCTGACGGAGCGGGCGCTTTCCTGAGTCTCGCCGCGCCGAGCAATGATGGTGCCCAAGCCAGACTGCATGGCAGCTAAGTCTTCAAACTCTGGTGCGTTCTTCCGCATTTGTTGCCAGGTGTCTGTGTCGAACAATGCGTAGCTGTCGCCGTCCACCTGTCCGGAGTCTCCCGCCGTTCCGAAGTTGACGCAGCACTCGTTGGTGTTGCCTATACGGACGAGCGTGGAGGGGTCAACGACGGGGAGATTCTTGAGCAGGATGGCGTTGACCAGCGTGAAAATAGCAGCGTTGGCTCCGATGCCGAGGGCGAGCGTAAGAACGGCAGTCACGGTGAAGCCGCGGCTCTTTCGGAGTTGCCGGAGCGCATAGCTGACGTCTTGGAGAAGAGTTCCGAGGAAGTAGCTCGGACGTTGTTCGTGGGATTGTGCCCGCACGCTTTCAATTCCCCCGAACGCTATGACCGCCTTGCGGCGCGCCTCCTGTGGTGTCATTCCGGCCGCGATGTATTCTTGAGTCTGCCGGTCGATGTGGAACTGCAACTCATCGTCTATTTCACGATTGGGTTTTGGAGACATCAAAAAACGAAGGCGCGTTTGCCATTCCTTGAGCATCGATCCTCCTACTTCAGCACTAAGGCGATTGCTGTTGAGATGCGGCCCCAGTCTAAGAGCTCAGCTTGCAGTTGCTTCTGCCCGGTCCTGGTTAGCGAATAGTATTTCGCCTTGCGATTGTTTTCGGAGGCACCCCACTCAGCTTTAATCCACCCTCTGTACTCCAAACGGTGAAGAGCGGGGTAGAGCGACCCCTGCCCAATCTGAAGCGCGTCTTTTGACAATTGCTGAATTCGTTGTGCGATACCCCAGCCGTGCATAGGCTCCAGTGCGAGTGTCCTCAAGATCAGTAGATCGAGCGTTCCTTGCAACAAATCGGTAGCTGCCATATTCCCCTCGACATTCAACAAGAGAATGCATCACTCTCTTGTCGAATGTCAAGGGGTGACCTTCCATCGATGTACCCGTTAAGCCGTAGTTCCCTGAAAAACGGGGACTTCGGCAACTTCACGTTCTGATCCCGCCCCCAAGGCAGGCCATGGAAATGACAGAGTATGGAAAGCCATAAAGCCAGTTTTCCCCCCTTCTCGCGCCCTTGGGAAGTCCCTTCAGGATTCCCACATTCCCACCGCCCCCGAAGGCGGTAGCGGTGTTTAGAAGCAACGGCAAAATCAGCCGCAAAGCTCAATCTACGGCCCCAATTCCGCAAAGGGCTTGTAGCGGATATCTCCGGTCCAAAGTGTGATGGACGTTCCGGTACACTCAGAAGGATTGGTTCCCGGCCTTTTGCCAACTCCGCCACGAGTGCTATATTTCATCGGCTGGCTTCAGCGCGCCGCGCGCGCGAGGTAAAAATCTCCGAGCCATCCGACATGATCGATTACCAACCAATGCGGCTAAAACAAAGAGGGAGTTTCCCATGTTTAATCTTCCACGCGCCAAATTCTCATTCGGCCTTATGGGTGGCCTTTGCCTCTTCGGCCTCATGACTCCGGCATTCTCCCAGACGCCGGTCCCGTCAGCCGCGCCGACGGCGCCCGCGCGCCCACCCAGACCAACTCCGCCCACCCGCGATCCCAACACTCCTGGCTATGTCGCGGCCAAAGAGATGGCCGACGGCGCCAACGCTCCCGCAGCCGCGGACGGCAACTTCATCCTTGGGCCGACGCACAATCCGGCGCCGGAGATGAACGTGCAGACCGGCGTGCCGCAAGGCCAGGTCATCGAGTTCACAATGAGCTCGGCCGACAGCAAGATTTATCCCGGCATCGCCCGCGACCCCGGCACCTTCGGCACGCCCGATCCCACCGATCCGGCCAAACTGATCGTGACCACCAGCCACCCGGCTTCTTACACGCGCCACGTCGCCGTCTATGTTCCCGCACAATATGTACCCGGCACCGCCGCTCCCTTCATTGTTGGCGCGGACGGACCCGACCGGGCCTTGTTCACGGCTCTCGACAACCTGATCGCCGAGCATCGTGTACCGGTCGAGGTCGCAATCTCCATCGGCAACGGCTCAGGCGACGCGCAGGGCAGCGAGCGCGGCCTGGAATACGACACAATGTCCGGCCGCTATGCCGAATTTGTCGAGACTGAAGTGCTTCCGCTCGTTGAAGCGCAGGCCCACGTGAAACTGACGCACGATCCCGATGCGCGAGTCACCATGGGCGGCAGCTCCGGTGGCTCCTGCGCGCTGATCATGGCCTGGTACCATCCCGAGTGGTACCACCGCGTCCTCACTTACTCGGGAACTTATATCAACCAGCAGTGGCCGTACGATCCACAGTCCCCGGACGGCGCGTGGGAGTTTCCCGAGCACCTGATTCCCAACACTCCAGCCAAGCCGATCCGTCTGTGGATGGAAGTGGGCGACCGGGATCTTTTCAATCCCAACGCCATGCAGGACAACATGCACGACTGGGTTCTGGCCAACGAGAACATGGCCAGGGTGCTGGCCGCCAAGCGCTATCACTATCAGTTTGTCTTTGCCCGCAATGCCGGCCACGTAGACCGCGCCACGAAACAGCAGACGCTTCCGGAGGCGTTGGAGTATGTGTGGCAGGGCTATCCCGTCGATGGGGCTGCTCGGTGAAGCTGGAACCGGCTATTGCGCATCGGGAGAACCCGCGGCTTTGCCGAGGTGCAGTAATAGATTGATGTTTACGGGAGTTGTTTTCCGGCATTTTGCACCATCCCTGAGGGACCCGTGGCATTCGATGGGCCACCAGCCCACTACGATGGAATTTGTTTGCTATGACGGCGCTGAATAGCGCGGTACACACGTTGCATGACAAAAAATTGCGTTGAGAAACAAAGCAGAACAAGCAGTATCAGCCAGAGGGAGAACAGCCAATCTGGGGGGCTGCCGAGCTGGGTAAGCGCCAGCAGCGCGAAGAACACGATAAGTGTCATACTTCCGCATTCCACCACTCTGTTTCCGGGGTTGCTCTTGAAGGTGCGCCAGAAAAATAACCCGTAGAAAAGCAGAATCCACAAGGCGCCGCCAATACCCTGGATCGTTTTGGCATTGATCGCGATCATCTTGCCGATCATTCTAGCGCAACCGCATTGCCGCTGAATCCAGCGCACCGCGTTACACTTCCCTGCGGCCTTCGAGAGCGCGGGCCATGGTGACTTCGTCGGCGTATTCAATGTCGCTGCCGGCGGGGACCCCGGTGGCGATGCGGGTGATGCGGACAGGGAAGCTGCGCAGTGCCGAGGCGAGCCAGTTGGCGGTGGCTTCGCCTTCGAGCGTGGGGCTGGTGGCGAGGATGACTTCGTCGATTTCGCTGCGCTCAACGCGGGCAACAAGGCTGGCGGCGCGCAACTGCTCGGGGCCGACTCCGTGCAGAGGCGAGAGAGTTCCGTGGAGGACATGGTAGATGCCCTGGAAGGTGCGGGTGCGTTCCACGGATTCAATGCTGGTGGGCTCTTCGACGACGCACACGAGGCGCTGGTTGCGCGTGGGGCTGGCGCAGTAGGAGCAGGGATCGACGTCGGTAACGTTGTTGCAAATGGAGCAGAGGCGCAGGCTTTCCTTGAGTGCGCGCACGGCTTCGGCCAGGGCCGCGGCGTCGTCGTCGGTGGAGCGCAGAATATGGAAGGCGAAGCGCTGGGCGCTCTTGGTGCCTACGCCGGGCAGCTTCTTCAACTCTTCAATGAGCCGGGCCATGGGCTCGGCATAGCGTGACAATTGACTTGCCTCCGTTGTTCTTATCTTTCAGGCCTCGTCTTTCGGGCCTCGTCTCTCAGGCCCCGCCTTTCAAGCATTAAGGCCGGGAATCTTCAAGCCGCCCAACATCCCCTGCACGCTGGATTGGATGGCTTCATCGGCCTTGCGGCCGGCTTCGTTAACGGCGGCGACGACCAGGTCTTCAAGCATTTCCACGTCGGGTTGCCCGCTGGTGAGGCCGATGACTGCCGAGGAATCGATGCGCAGCTTGAGCAGTTGCTTCTTGCCGTTCATGATGGCGGTGACGGCGCCGCCTCCGCTGGATGCTTCGACAACAGTTTCGCCCAGCTTGCGCTGTACCTCTTCCTGCATGTGGCTTGCCTGGGAAAGCATATCCGAAATTTTGAGAGGGTTGATCATTCAATGTACTCCTGCGCTTGTACGCCTGTGCCGGTTCAGCTTTTCGGTTATTTCTGGCGGAGATCGACCACGCTCCGGACCTCTGCCTTGAAAATCTCCTGCGCTCGCTGCACAAGTGGGTTGGCGAGAGCGGTCTCTTGAATGCTGCCGGCCAGTGGCGTGGCCATGGGTGCGGCGGATGGTCCAGAGCCCTGGCCGGCGGCTTCGCCGGGAACCACCATGAAACGCGAAGGCGCGCCGAGGCGTTGAAGCTCTTGACGGATGATCTTTTCCGCGGCGGCATTCACCGTGAGGCTGAGCATCTTCTTGCCCACCCCTGGTACTTCGATGCGCAAACTCGAGGTATCGAGCATCCAGGCGCCGGAGCCCAGGAGTTGTGCAGCTGAATCGTGGCCGCCATGGACCAGCGCGCTGCCGATGGCGTGGCGCAGGGAATCGATGGTTGGCGCGGCCGGCGGCGGCGCTGAGGTCTCGGGTGCCTTGGCCAGTGCGCCTTCCGTGAGGGTCGCCGTGGAACCGTAGCTGAGAGGCGAAGTGGACGCCGCTGGGAAGGGAGCGGGTTCGCGATGTGCGCTTCCGGCGGCTTCGACAGTTGCGATGGGCGCGGCGCTCTGCTTGACGCTTGGTGTTGAACTCCAACCGCTGGGCGCGAAGGGCGAAATGGAGGGCGCTGGCGGCGGCGTGGCTTGCGCGCGGGAAAGAACAGAGGCTGGGCTGGAAGACGCGCGCGGCGCGCTGCTTTGCGCGGTGGGTGTGCGGGGACCTGAACCAGCGCCGCTAAGCAGTTCTTCGATAGGCAGCAGGCGCTGTGCGTGAATCAGCTTGAGCAGGCCGAGCTCGAGATGGAAGCGCTGCTCCTGCCGGTAATTCAAATCATCAAAGGTGCGCAGGACGATTTGCAGGTTGCGGGTGATCTCTTCCTCAGTGAAGAGCAGTGCGGTGCGCGCGGCGCGGGCGCGTTCGTCGCCGGAGA
>JBARBP010000015.1:0-24249 GCA_049793195.1 Occallatibacter sp.
TCGCGGCGCGCGTCCGCAAGTGCTGAACACCGTGGCTCGCGGCCAATTGCACGACGACAGCTACTTCTATACAGGTGTTGTGCAAGGCGCGAATGGCTACCGCGAAGAGCAGAACCAGATGCCATTCTCGGTGACGATGGAAGTGCTGAAGCGCGGACAGGAGCGGTTCAATATCTATTGCACGCCCTGCCACTCGCGCGTAGGCAACGGCCTGGGCGAGATCGTGCAACGCGGCTACAAGCCGGCGGCCAACCTTCACGACCAGGTGCGCATGTCGCAGCCGCTTTCGCATTACTTCTACGTGATGACGCACGGCTACGGCGCCATGCCCGACTACTCGGCACAGTTGACGCCTGAAGATCGCTGGGCGGTCGCGGCGTATATTCGCGCACTGCAACTGAGCGAGGCGGCGACACCGGCGGATGTGCCAACGGGCGCAGTGGTTCAGGACCTGAAAAGCATTGCGGCAAGCGAGGGACACCCGGAGTATGCGGAACCCTGGGCACTGCCGTCGACGGCAGTGCAGGCCTATCCGCCTGTCGCCAAAGAGGGCACACCGGGGATGGCTCCGGCCAATCCGGCAGACCCAACTATCAAGATTCCACCAAGCAAACCCGCCGCCACAGCGGCCGCGAAGTAAGGACAGACGGAATGGCTCACGAATCGCATACCAAGACGCTTCCCTCCGACCTGAGCGCGCCGGCCTTCGTCGACGATTGGAAGAAGCGTGCGCTCACGGTGGGAGCTGTCTTCTCGATCATCGCTGTGATCCTGGCGTTCCTGGGACAGGCGCAGGACCAGCTTGGTTGGGACCACCTGTTGCGCGCCTGGGTGCTTGGGATGATGCTCACCTTTGGCTGGTCGGTGGGCGGCCTGGCCCTGCTGATGGTTCAGTACTGCTCCGGCGGCAAGTGGGGACTTCTTCTTCGCCGACCTCTCGAGGCCATGACGCGGACTCTTCCGCTGGTCTTCTTCTACTGGTGCGTCGTTGTCATCGAAATGAAGAGGCTCTACATCTGGGCGCAGTTCGCCAATGTGAGCGACACAGCGGCGGCGCTAAAGGCAGGCTTGATCAATGAGGTGCAGGCGCATTGCCTGGACTTCAAGCGTCCCATGCTTAATCCTGTTTCCTTCGCCGGAGTTGGCCTGCTCTGCTTCGCCATCTGGACGTTTTACACCTGGCGGCTGACATCACTGGCTCTAAAACGCGACGCCGACGGCCAAGGCAACACGCCCTACTGGATCAAGAAGTTTGAAAACATCAGCGGACCCGGCATTGTGGTCTATGCGCTCACCATGACCGCCGCGGTCATCTACTGGGTGATGTCGATGGACCCGACTTGGTACTCGTCGGTCTACGGCCTACTCTTCCTGGTCGGCCAGGGCTACTCGGTGCTCGCGCTCTCGATCATCGTTTCCCTTTCTCTTTCCAAGGCCGAGCCGTTCAAGACGATCCTGCGCCAGACCGAACAGCACGACATGGGCAAGCTCACCTTTGCTTTTGTAATGCTGAATATCTACCTGGCGTTTGGACAGTTCCTGATCATTTGGTCGGGCAACCTTCCGGAAGAGATTCCCTGGTACCTGGACCGCATTCGCGGCCACTGGGGCATCATCATCACCTTGGACTTTATGTTCCACTGGCTGATTCCCTTCACGCTGCTCCTGTCGCGCGACATCAAGCGCAACAAGAAGCGGCTGATTCGTGTGTGCCAATGGATGGTCTTCGCCAAGGCGTTCGATCTGTTTTGGCTTATCGAGCCCAACTACAAAGACGCCGCGCGGAACCTGCACTTCAGCTGGGGAATTCTGGAGTATGTGGCGGTGCCGGTGGCGATGGTGGCCTTCTGGGTAGCCTTCTATTGCACGCGTCTGAAGTCGCGTCCGCTGGTGCAGACGAACGATCCGCATCTGGCGGAGATTCTGGAGCCTGAACATGCACAAGCCTGAGAATCACGATTCGGGACATGAGCCGGAAAAAATCGATGCGTCGGCCGGCTTCGAGCAAAGTGATGTCAAGATCACGGGAATCCTTGTTTTCATCACCGCGCTCAGCATCTTTGTGGTGGTCACGGCAATTCTCTGCTACGGCATCGGCAAGGTCATCAACGCGCGCATGGACAAGGAAGATGGGCCCAACACCAAGTGGACCAAGTCGGTGGACGTTCGCCAACTCGGTAACATGCCGAACAGCCCGGATCTGCAGAACAAGGTTTCCGAACTCACTCAGCAGTTCCCGACCCCTCGGGTGCAGTTGGACGACGGCAACCAGGATGTGGCCGACCTGCACGCGCGCGAAGATATTCTGCTCGACAACTACAGCTGGGTCGATCCGTCGCACACCAAGGTGAGGATTCCGATTGAGCGTGCCATGGAGTTGATTGCCCAGCGTGGGCTGCCGGTGGCGCCGGCCGTCCAAACCGCACCCCTGATGACGGGGGAAAGCGCTCCGGTGTTGCAGATGCCGCTGACCAACGGATTCGCACGCACAGGGTTTGAACAGCAAGAGGCGCAGACTGTAGCTATTGAAGCCCGTCAGCGGGAAGAAAGCAAGTAAGCTTTGTGGTTTCCCAGGTCTCAAAAACGAGACCTCGGGCACCCAACATTCCTGGTGGGGCAATGAGGCCGGGAGAAGGAAAGCAGGAATCATGCAGAGCACAGGCACAATCCGGAGAAGCTGGCGCAGCGCGGGAATCAGCGCGGCGGGCATGCTCGCAATTTGCCTTGCTGTCGGTACTCCTTCGCTTATGGCCCAGGTCTCCAGCTATGGCGACAAGCAGGTGGGCCCGGTCAACGATAGGCCGCCCGCGCTTCTCGATGGTGTCGGCATTGCGCAGCGCCTGAATGAGCCATTGCCCCTCAACCTCACCTTCACTGACGATGTGGGCCAGCAGGTATCGCTGGGCAACTACTTCGGCAAGAGCCCCGCAATTCTCGCCCTTGTTTATTACCGCTGTCCGATGCTCTGCTCTGAAGAGCTCGACGGACTCACCAGTGCCCTGGAGATGGTGAAGTACGTTCCGGGCAAGGACTTCAACATCATCGTCGTCAGCATCGACCCCACTGAGGGCACCGATCTGGCAGCGGCCAAGAAGCGCGAATACGTCAAGCGCTACGGACATCCTGAAACCGCCAACGGCTGGCACTTCATGACCGGAACGCAGCCCAATATCGATGCGCTCACCGCGGCCGTCGGCTTCCGCTACGTCAAGCTTCACTTGCCCAACAGCAATGTCGTGCAGTTTGCCCACGCGAGCGCGATTCAGATTGTCACTCCGGAGGGCAAGCTCGCCCAGTACTACATGGGTGTCGAATACTCGCCCAAGGATTTGCTCCTGGGCCTCAATGAAGCATCGTCCAACCGCATTGGTTCGCCGGTGGACAACATTATTACCTACTGCTATCACTACAATCCCCAGTCGAACACGCACTCGCTGATCGTGGCCAGGGTTGTGCAGTTGGGCGGGGCTCTCACCGTGATGCTGCTGGGCGGATTCATGCTGGTGATGTTCCGCCGCGACTTTCACCACGACGACATCGACGGACCGAACGGGACCGGCAACCTCGCCGCCACAAGCGCGGCCAACACTGGGAAGAGCAGTTCGGGGACAGGCAAAAAGGTGAACGGATAACGGAATGAACCAAATCAGTCCAGTACTCTGGCAGTTTCTCGTCAAATGGATGACGAACTTCGCGCTGTTTCCGCCGGAGGCGTCGAAGATCGCGCCTCAGATGGACGCGCTGTATTTCTTCATGGTCCTGGTGAGCCTGATCGGGCTGACGATTGTGATTTTGCTGATCGTTGGCTTCTCCATCCTTTACAGCAAGAAGCGGCACCCGCACGCAGTCCAGATCGAGGGCTCCACGATGCTGGAGGCGACATGGACCATCATCCCGCTGGGCTTGTTCCTCATCATGTTCGTTTGGGGCGCGCTGCTTTATTTCCGCATCTACACGCCGCCTGCCAACGCAATGAACATCTATATAGTGGGCAAGCAATGGATGTGGAAGGCAGAGCACCCGGGCGGTCAGCACGAAATCAACTCGCTGCACGTTCCGATTGGTCAGCCGGTGCAGTTGACAATCATTTCCCAGGATGTATTCCACAGCTTCTCGATTCCCGCATTCCGCGTAAAGCGTGAAGCGATTCCGGGCCGCTACACCTCGGTTTGGTTTGAAGCCACAATGCCCGGCACCTATCATCTCTTCTGCACCCAATATTGCGGCACCAACCACTCCCAGATGATCGGCGACGTGGTCGTGCTTTCGCCTGATGACTTCAAGAAGTGGCTGGCCGGTTCTACGAGTGGCAACTCGCTGGCGCAGGATGGCGAAAGGCTCTTCGCAAGCCTGAGCTGCGCGGCTTGCCACAACACCCGGCCCGATGCCCGCGGACCCAGCCTGGCCAATGTGTACGGATCGAAACTTACGCTGTCGACGGGCGAGGCTGTTAACGCCGACGACGCTTATCTGCGTGAGGCCATCCTGAATCCATCGCAGCATATAACCCAGGGATACGCACCCATCATGCCCACTTACCAGGGGCAGGTCAGCGAAGAGGGCGTCATCGATCTTGTCGAGTACATCAAGCATCTCGACTCCGACTACCGTATCCAGCAGACAACTAACACAACCGACCTGCTCCCGGAGAGCGAACGCACTGCGGCACCGGCCGTAACCAAGCCGGCAGGGCAGGGAAAGGTGAACCCATGAGCACCGACACAATCATCAGTCTTCCCGATCAGTCCACGGCCAGGATTCCCAAGATGAACTTCCTGACCAAGGAGAATGGTCTGCTCAGCTGGCTGCTGACCGGTGACCACAAGCGCATCGCGACGCTCTATCTGATCTCGATTACATTCTTCTTCTTTATTGGCGGCGCCCTGGCAGGCCTGATCCGCCTGGAGCTGCTGACGCCGCAGAGCGACCTGATGGCGACCGACACCTATAACAAGGTGTTCACCATGCACGGCGTCATCATGGTTTTCTTTTTTCTGGTGCCGTCCGTGCCGGCGACGATCGGCAATTTCCTTATCCCCATGATGGTTGGGGCCAAGGATCTGGCGCTGCCCAAGATCAACCTGCTTAGCTGGTATCTCTACGTGATCGCGGGCTTCATGGCCATCTACACCATGGCCGCCGGCGGCGTCGATACGGGCTGGACCTTCACAACTCCGCTCTCCACGCACTACCTCAACACACACGTCATCTCTACCGGACTCGCCATTTTTGTCGCCGGCTTCAGTTCCATTTTTACCGGGCTAAACTTCATCGTGACGATTCACAAAATGCGCTGCCCCGGCATGACCTGGTTCCGGTTGCCGCTTTTCGTCTGGTCAAACTACGCCGCCAGCATACTTATGGTGCTGGGCACCCCGGTTCTGGCCATCACTCTGGTTCTCATCGTCCTGGAGCGCACGGCAGGTATCGGCGTCTTCGATCCCACCAAGGGTGGCGATCCGCTCCTCTTCCAGCATCTGTTCTGGTTCTACTCCCATCCAGCTGTCTACATCATGATTCTGCCTGGCATGGGCGTCATCTCCGAGGTAGTGTCGACCTTCAGCCGCAAGCGAGTCTTTGGCTACACGGCGGTCGCCTTCTCTTCGGTGGCGATCGCGGTGTTCGGCTTCTTCGTCTGGGCCCATCACATGTTCATCATGGGCATCTCGAATTACGCAGTGTTGGTCTTCTCGCTGCTGACCATGCTGGTTGCGGTGCCCTCGGCCATCAAGATCTTCAACTGGGCGTTCACGCTCTATAAAGGCTCTATCACCTTCGAGACGCCGATGCTCTACGCATTCGGTTTCATGGGCCTGTTCACCATCGGCGGCATGACAGGGGTGTTCCTCGGCGCATCGGGCACGGACATCCACCTGACCGAAACCTACTTCATCGTTGCCCACTTTCACTTCGTCATGGTCGGCGGAATGCTGATGGCCTTCCTCTCCGGCATTCACTTCTGGTGGCCTAAGTGGACCGGGCGCATGTATCCGGAAAAGATCTCGCAGCTGGCGGCGGTGGTCACCTTCATCGGCTTCAACTTCACGTTCTTCCCGCAGTTTATTCTGGGCACGCTGGGAATGCCGCGGCGCTACGCGGCTTATCCGCCGGAGTTCCAGGTGCTGAACGTGTTCTCGACCGCGGGCGCAACGATTCTTGGCATAGGCTATCTGTTACCGATCCTGTACCTCACATGGTCGCTGAAATATGGCGAGATCGCCGGCAACAATCCCTGGCAGGCCACCGGCCTCGAGTGGCAGACGCAGTCGCCACCGCTTACGGAGAATTTCGCCGTGACCCCAATCATGGATCACGAAGCATATGACTACGAGTGGCTTGAGCAACAACAAGCGAAAGAGGTAGCGAGTGTCTAATAGCCACGCTGACAGCCCCGCAGTTGCTCACGGACTTGTGGCCGAGGCCGCGCACGAGCACCCTGCCTACCAGCGCCACCACTTTGAAACCGTTAGCCAGCAATTCGATGCCACCAACTTCGCCATGTGGCTCTTTCTGCTGACGGAAGTGATGTTCTTCGGCGGGCTGTTTACCGCCTATCTGATCATGCGCAACTGGTACTATCCAGCCTTTGTTGAAGCGTCGCACCAGTTGAACATTGGATGGGGCACGGCGAATACGGGCGTCCTTATCTTGTCGAGCTTCACCATGGCCATGGGCGTGTGGAACGCACAGATGCGGCGCAAGGGCGGGCTTGTGCTCTGCCTAGTGCTCACATTCATCCTCGGCATGGTCTTTCTCGGCATCAAGACCATTGAGTACAAGGAGAAGTACGACAAGCATCACATTCCCGGCTTTCACTACAGCCAGTCGTCGTTTCTCAATCCGGCCTCCGATCCTGAGGTCTATAGCGAATATCACGACAAGCCGCTGGCGCCGGATATGGCGGCCCACACCGAGCTCTACTTCTTTCTCTACTTCGCCATGACCGGCATGCACGCGTTGCATATGATCATCGGAATATCAATTTTGGGGTACCTGATTTTCCGAGCTCAAGCGGGGGACTTTACTACAGGGCACGTCACGTACATTGAGAACTTCGGACTCTACTGGCACTTTGTCGATATCATCTGGATCTTCTTATTCCCATTGTTGTACCTGATCAGCAGGCACTAGAGGGCAAGCAGTATGAGCGATGCAAAGGAAGTCTACGAGCAGGAACATCACATTGTCAGCCCGGTAATCTATCTGGCGATTCTGGCGACCTTATTTGTAGCCACGGGGCTCACCGTTTGGGCGTCCTACGTCGACCTTGGCGAGTGGCATATCGCACAGGGCGTCACCATTTTCTGGAATCCGGTTGTAGCGCTCGCCATTGCCTGCACCAAGGGCATCCTCGTCGTGTTGTTTTTCATGCACGTCAAATACAGCACCAAGCTGACCAAGCTGACGGTCATCGCCGGCTTCTTCATCTTCCTCGGCCTCATCAGCATGACCATGGCCGACTACATGAGCCGGGCCTGGGGACGGTGGTGAGAAGGCAGTTCACAGTGGAGAGTGCGCAGTGAACAGCGGCCGCTGAGACTTGAGGATTTGTGAATTGGGCTGCCCTTTGGGGTGGCCCTTTTCAGTTGTGATGAACCGTGCGGGGGCGAGTTTGATGTTTAGGCGATTTGCGATTGGCGTTTTGTTGCTGACAGGGCCGGTCTTTGCGCAGCGGCTGATCTCCATTCCAGTTGTTGATGCGGGTCCGGGGAAGACTGCGGAGATTCAGGGCGATCTCTACGGCGGCGGCAGGCACGCGCTGCTTCTGGTCCATGGAGGACGGTTCAATAAAGATAGTTGGCGCAAGCAGGGGCCGGTGTTTGCTCGCGCCGGATTCCTGGTGCTGGCGATCAATCTCCGCGGAGACAGGCCCAATCCTGATGGCTCGCCTGGTTCGTATGGAACAGACGAGGAGAATGCGACGGATGTGCTGGCGGCGGTTGATTACCTGCACCGGATGGGCGCGAGGACAGTTTCAGCGATTGGCGGGAGCCTTGGCGGCGATGCCGTGGGCGACGCGGAGGCTCGGGTGGAGGGCGCGGTCTTTGAGCGGATGGTGATCCTGGCCTCGGAGGGCGGCGACCATCCGGAGAAGTTGAAAGGCAGCAAGCTTTTTATTGTGGCGCGAGAGGATTCGAGTGGAGCAGGGCCGCGCCTGCCTGGAATCACGAGCAGCTACGCGCGGGCTCCTGAGCCGAAGCGGTTGGTTGTTCTGGAGGGGTCGGCGCATGCGCAGTTCATCTTTGATACGCCAGAGGGCGATTTGTTGATGCGCGACCTTCTCGACTTTCTATTGGAGAAAGGGCAAAATTCTCGAAAGGCCTCCACTCAAAGGTGATTCAGGGATGCTGTTGCCAAAGCTGCGCAAAGCGTTGAAGCAGGCGGGTGATCCGGCGAGAGCGCCGGCAATGCAAGCGTATATGAAGTCTGCAATGCCGTATTACGGTGTGCCCACGCCAGTGCACCGCGCGCTCTGCAAGGCCACCTTCGCTGACGTCAAATTCGCCACCGCCGAAGAATGGCAGTCGCAGGCGTTGGCGATTTGGCGCGGAGCCCGATTCCGCGAAGAGCGCTACGCGGCCATAGGTCTTACGGGCCAAAAGCAGTTCCGAGCGTTTCAAACTCCGTCGTCGGTAAAGATGTACGAAGAGATGATCGTTACCGGCGCCTGGTGGGATTACGTGGACAGCATTGCCTCGAACCGCATTGGGCCCATTTTGCGGGACTATCGTGCGCCGATGCGGAAGAAGATGCTGGAGTGGAGCAAATCAACCGATATATGGAAGCGGCGTACCTCGATCATCTGCCAGCTTGGCTTCAAAGCTGAGACGGATCTGGATCTGCTCTATGCCTGCATCGAGCAGTCGATGGGATCGAAGGAGTTCTTTCTCAATAAGGCGATCGGGTGGGCGTTGCGGCAGTATGCCTGGACAGACCGCACAGAAATTAGAAAGTACGTGGAGCGCAACCGTGCGCGGCTCAGCCCACTCAGCACCCGAGAAGCCCTGAAGAACATTCGTTGAACGGCGCCTACATCTGACGAAGCCGCCAAAGGATGCACCATATTCGCTGCTGTACCGACCGTCACAGTCGAACCGGTTTTGGGCCGTCCTATAATGGCCCACAGTTCCAATCCCGGAAACTGCTTGTTTCACATTGCGTAGCCTATGGCTCCTGCGTTCGTCCCCCACGGAAGATGACGGTGAGGGGAAGCCGGAACCGGATTCCGAACGCGTGTGAAAAATCTAATTTTCGAAAACAATGTCAACGCATACGACCACAGCACTTGGGTCGGGAAATGTGTCTCTGCAGGCCGGCTGGCCGCGTCGATTGTCCTTAGGTTGGCCATCGCACGGGCAACTTTGGTTCTATTGATTCTGTCGGCGAATGTAACTCCGCAGGCAATCGCGCAGGTAGCAGACGCGAGTTCGCAGGCTGGCGCCAGAACGCAAAGGGCAAATCTGCCTCCGCGCGTAATTCAGGCACAGCGGTTTCTGGCTGAGCGAGGCTGGACGCCCGCGCACGGGTTGGCCGCAATGCATTCAAGCAGGAGGGTCGCAGCACGGAACGTGGGGGCGGCTGGAATCGAGGCCGGGGCCGCGGCAACCGCGACCTGGCAGTCCCTGGGCCCGACGGCCGTGCAGACGACGGGGTTTGGCCTGGTGACAGGCCGCGTGGCCGCATTGGCTCTGGACCCTTCTGACGCGACCGGCAATCGCCTTTACCTGGGCACAACCGGGGGCGGAGTTTGGGTGGCGCAGAATGCGGGAACCTCGAACGCCGCCTCAGTGGTCTTTACACCGCTTTCCGATGCGCTGGCTGCGCTGGGTGGGGCTGCGGACGCTTCGATCAGCATTGGCGCATTGACGGTTCAGCCGGGCGGATCGGGAGTGATTCTGGCCGGCACCGGCGATCCGAATGACGTGCTCGACTCCTACTATGGCGGCGGCATTCTGCGTTCGGCCGATGGCGGAAATAGCTGGACCCTGGTCTCTCAAACGAGTGATGTAGAGCAGAGCCTGGGCGTTCACGATTTCAGTTTTGTTGGCGAAGGGTTCGCGGGCTTTGCCTGGAGCACGGTCAATCCCCAAGTGGTGGTGGCAGCGGTTTCGCAGGCCTACGAAGCCACGTTGGTGAATGCGGAGCAGCCGGACAACAGCTACGAAGGGTTGTATTACTCATCCGACAGTGGGGCCACATGGCATCTAGCCACCATTTCGGACGGCAATGGGAACGATGTTCAGGGTCCTTTAGATGCGTTTGCGGGACTCTACGGCAATGCCGCGACTTCAGTGGTGTGGAACCCTGTGAGGCAGTTGTTTGTGGGGGCGGTGCGCTTTCATGGCTACTACCAGTCGGCGGATGGAATCACCTGGACGCGCATGACAGCCCAGCCCGGCGCCGGTCTCAGCATGGCTCTCTGTCCGACGAACCCGGGAAGCACAGGATCGATTGCCTGCCCAATTTATCGCGGGACGCTGGCGGTGAATCCATCTACAGGAGACACGTTTGCTTGGACCGTGGACGGAAACGACCAGGACCAGGGTCTGTGGCAGGATCAGTGCAACGTGAGCGGCGCAGCGTGCAGCAACCAGACCATAACATTCGCCCAACGCTGGAGCACGGCCGCGCTGGAGACCAACACGCCGGAAGGGGCGGCGACGATCGCCAACGGAAGCTATAACCTGGCGCTGGCTGCTGTGCCCGCGGGGTTAGGGGCGGGACAGGATACGCTGCTGCTGGCCGGTGCTAACGATCTGTGGAAGTGCAGTCTGGCCATGGGATGCGTGTGGCGCAACACCACCAATGCAACGACGTGCCAGAGCGCCCAGGTAGGCGAATATCAGCACGCCTTGGCCTGGAACCCGGCAAATCCGCTGGAAGTGTTTATAGGCAACGACAGCGGGCTGTGGCGCTCGACTGACGCTGTTGGCGAAAGCGGGGAAGTCTGCGCGGCGGCCGACTCCGGCCACTTCCAGAATTTGAACGGAAGCCTCGGTTCGCTGGCCGAGGTGGTGGGTCTCTCCGGCATTACGACGACTCCCTACGCGATGATGGCCGGGCTGGGAGTAAACGGGACCGCGGGGGTGAAGAGCGGCTCGGCCACCATCGACTGGCCGCAGATTCTCTCGGGGTATGGCGGTCCCGTGGCCATCGACCCCCTCAACAGCACTAACTGGTATGTGAACAACCAGCAGGGAGTTTCCATCTACCGGTGCGCACAATCGGCAGCGTGCACAGCCTCAGACTTCGGGGCGAGCCCAGGGGTGAGCGATGCGGATGTGGGCGGGGATGGAGACACTATGCCGACACCGGCGCCTTTTCTTGTGGACGCAATTGACCCGTCGCAGTTGCTGGTTGGAACCTGCAGGGTGTGGCGCGGGCCGGCAAACGGAAGCGGCTGGAGCGCGGCGAATGCCATCAGCCAGATCCTTGACAACAGTGGGGCGAGCGGCGCTTGCCGCGGCGACTCCCTGATTCGCTCGATGGATGTGCTGGCCTTGCCGGGTGGCGTGGAGCGAGTCTACCTGGGCTTGTACGGCTCAGCGAGTGTTGGCGGGAATCTGGCCGGACACGTGCTGAGCGCCACTATCAACCCGGCCTCGAGTGTTCTGCCCGTGTGGCAGGATCTGACGCTGGGTCCGGTGACTAAAGATACCGACCCCCTGAACAAGTTCGGCATGGACATCTCCAGCGTCCATATCGACAGCCACGACACAACGGGCAATACCGCATATGTGACTGTCGCCGGAGCGGGGACTGCGCGGGACACGGTGAGAGTTGTTTACCGAACCATCGATGGAGGGGCGCACTGGACAAATCTAATGGCGAACCTTCCCAAGACTCCTGCCAGTAGCATTGTGGTGGATCCACAGAGTGCGAATACGGTCTATATCGCGACGGACGAGGGAGTCTATTTCACGACCCAGGTGGCGAGCTGCGCGCTGGCTGCGTCTGACTGCTGGTCGGTTTTTGGAGCAGGACTGCCTGCTTCGCCGGTGGTTGCACTCAGCGCCTCACCGGGAAACGCGGCGACTCCGGTGTTGGTGGCGGCGACCTATGGGCGCGGAATATGGCAGACTCCGCTATGGACAGCGGGTACCAGCCTGACTGCCGCTGTCGCGAGCCCCGTAGCGCTCACATTCGCAAGCCAGACGTTTGGGATCGCGAGCACCGCCCAAACGGTGGCTCTTCAGAACACGGGCACCATCCCGCTAGCGGTTACCTCCATCGCCATGAGCGGCGACTTCAGCGAGACGGACAATTGCGTCAATACGAGCGTGGCTGCAGGAGCAAGTTGTGCGATCCAGGTGACGTTTACGCCCAGCGCGACCGGTAGCCGCACAGGCGAAATGATCGTCAACGCCAACGTTTATGGCGGGCAGGTGACCGTGGATATGGCAGGAACCGGATCCCCTGCCGGCGCGGTCAGCCTGACTCCAGCCTCGATCGATTTCGGCCAAATCGAGTTGGGTTCCGCGTCCTCGCCCCTCCAGGTTCAGGCGATCAACACGAGCGGGACGGCGGTTCCGATCAGCGGCGTGACCATTACTTCTCCATTTGCGATGGCGAGCAATTCATGCGGGGCAACTACGCTGGCGGCAAGCGCCGGTTGCCAGGTGCTGGTGACGTTTACGCCCACACAGGCCGGGGCCGTGTCGGGGACACTGATGTTTACCGATGGCGCTGGAACCCAGACGGTGGCGCTGACCGGAACCGGGGCCGCTCCGGCGACCGACGGTTTGAATCCGACGTCGTTGAGTTTTCCGGCGACGGCGACGGGCACACTGTCGGCGGCGCAGACCATCTCGCTGACAAACACGGGCAGCGAGGTGCTGACGGGGATCAGCGTCTCCGCAAGCGGCACGTCGGGGAGCGGCGTCTTTCAGACTTCAAACAACTGCGGAACGCAACTGACCGGGCACGCGGCCTGCACCATCAGCGTGATCTTCGCACCCACGCAGCTGGGAAGCCAATCCGGCACTCTGGCCGTTTCCGACACTCTACGCACGCAGACTGCGGCGCTTACCGGCATCGGTGCTAAGGCGGCGGCTCTCAGTGTTGACCCATCCAGTTTGAGTTTTTCGACGCAGCAGCCCGGAGTGGCGAGTGCGCCACAAACGGTGACGGTGAGCAACACCGGCGGAGCGACGATGGCCAACGTCGGGTTCCAGATCACCGGTCCGGCAGCAGCCAGCTATTCGATCGGTGCTGCAACATGTGGTTCTATCTTGAACGGCGGTGGCAGTTGCACCGTGCAGGTGATCTTTACCCCTGCGGCGACTGGAGCCATTGCAGCCACGCTAACAGTTTCTTCTTCGACACTTGGCGTGACGCCGGCTTCAGTGTCGCTCAACGGTTCGGGTCAGGTATCGGGCGGGCTGGGTGTCAGCCCCGCGCAGATGACCTTTCCCGAAGTGGGGATAGGTCAATCGAGCGCCGCACTGCCAGTGACGATCAGCAACACCAGCAACTTTGCGACTGGGACACCGGCGCTTGTGGTCAGCGGGCCTTTTCAATTGACGACGAACACCTGCACCGGCAGCCTCGCCGCTGGGCAAATCTGCGGCGCGTCGGTCACATTTCAGCCAATTAGCGGCGGGCCCGCCACCGGAACGTTGACGGTGAGCGCAAGCGGTGCGGCTTCTCCAACCAGCGTGGCTCTGTCGGGGATGGGCTTTGATTTTGCGGTTGCAATTTCGGGCTCGAACAGCATTTCCGTGGCAGCCGGCCAGACCGCAAACTACACGGTGACGATCAATCCCGCCAGCGGAGCCCAAGGGACCTTCACTTACACATGCGGTACCCTTCCAGCCAATGCGCTGTGCCTGTTCAACCCCGCCACAACAACTGTGAGCGCTGGAGCCACAGGAACCGTGACTGTTCAGATTTCGACAGGGAAATCCGGGTCAGCGCGCATGGAGAACCCGGCTGGATGGCGCATGCTTCCAATGGTGTGCGGGCTGCTTCTATTGCCACTGGCGTTGGGGCGGCGTCGGAGAGCGCTCGTCAATCCGATTCGCCTGATCTTGTTGATGGTTATGGTTTCGACAGGTGTTAGCAGTTGCACCAGTTCGGGTGCGAGCCTAAAAGTGGGATCCGGTGGCTCAGGCGGTTTGGGTGGTGGCTCCGCTACTCCCACCGGAACCTACACGATTCCGGTTACCGTTACTTCAACCTGTGTTTCGCACGCGGTTACGGTAACTCTGATCGTGGATTGAGGGCGGAGACACCAATAGCGGGGAACATTCTGGAATAGGCCGTGGGCTATATTCTATCTTCGGGCTTTGCCGAAGAATACACCGGCAGCCGGATGCTTATTAAGTCCGTGAATGGGCTGCGAGAAGATTCGGAAGACCTACAGATGGGGAAAAAGAAGGAATGACCGCCAAAGTAACCGTAGAAGAAGTGGAGCGCGTAGCCGAACTGGCTCACCTGGAACTCACTCCGGAAGAGACCGGAAGCATGCTCACCGACCTGAATGCCATGCTGGACTACGTGGCGGAGCTGAGTGAGCTTAATACCGCGGGCGTTGCGCCACTTGCCCAGGTGAGCGAGTTGGCAGATTCGACAGGCGCGAGTACGCAGCGCGGGGATAAGGTGCAATCCTCGCTCGATCGGGGAACCGTGTTGTCGCAAGCGCCGGAAAGCGACCAGGTCTTCTTCAAGGTTCCCAAGGTGATTGAGCGGTAGGTGCGGCAGCAAGCTCCCAGCGAGCGATGAAATTCTCCTAAGGAAGGTTCGATTGTCCAGCAAAGTTAAAGCAGCGGAAACGTTTGTGGAGAAGCCCAGGACTCTGGCCGCCTTGCGCGCCGAAATTACTTCTGGCCGAGTCAAGGCCGCAGATTTGGCTGCCCGCTACTACGACCGCATTGAGAAGATCAATCCGCGGCTGAACGTTTATCTGAGCCTTACCAAAGAGCGGGCACTCGAACAGGCCTCACGCGTGGACGATGCGGCTGAAAAAGGCAATCCGCTTGCGCCCCTGGCCGGAATTCCAGTCGGAATCAAGGACGTACTGGTAGTGAAGGGCGCGCCGGCCACAGCGGGGTCGAAGGTTCTGAAAGGCTACCGACCTCCGTACGATGCTACCGCTGTGGCGAAACTTGAAGCGGCGGGGGCAGTCCTGCTGGGAAAGATTAACTGCGACGAGTTTGCGATGGGGTCGTCGAACGAGAACTCGGCCTACGGTCCGGTGCGCAACCCGGTGGACACGGAGCGGGTTCCGGGGGGCTCGAGCGGGGGTTCGGCGGCAGCAGTGGCGGCCAACCTGGCAGTGGCAACGCTGGGGTCGGACACCGGGGGCTCGATTCGCCAGCCGGCGAGCTTTTGTGGAGTTGTGGGCGTATTGCCGACCTACGGGCGCGTGTCGCGCTACGGGCTGATTGCTTTTGCTTCGTCGCTGGACCGCGTGGGGCCATTTGCCGCCAACGTGCGCGACGCCGCCACAATGCTGGGCGTGATTGCCGGCCACGATCCGAAGGACGCAACCAGTTCATCGGCTCCGGTGCCTGACTTCGCGGCCGAAAGCGATAAGCCAGTCAAAGAATCGGGAAAGGCAGGTCTGCGCATCGGTGTTCCGGCGGAGTACTTCGCCGAGGGACTCGATCCTGAGGTGCGCGCGGCGATTGAAAAAGGCATTGCGGCGCTTGAGAAGGCTGGCTGCACCATCAAGCGGGTTTCAATGCCGCTTACGAAGTACGCGGTGCCGACTTATTACTTAATCGCGACGGCGGAGGCCAGCGCGAACCTGGCGCGTTTTGATGGCGTGCGCTACGGCTATCGGTCACCCGCATCCGAGACTTTGTCTGCGATGTATTCGCACTCTCGCGACGAGGGTTTTGGCGCTGAGGTAAAGAGGCGCATTCTGCTGGGGACGTACGCGCTTTCGGCAGGATACTACGACGCCTATTATCTGAAGGCCCAGCAGGTGCGGCGGCTGCTGGCCGAAGAGTATCTGCGCGCTTTCGCCGAGGTGGATGCAATCGTAACGCCCACGGCTCCCACGCCGGCGTTCAAGCTGGGCGAGAAGACGGGCGATCCGCTGGCCATGTATCTGGCCGATATTTATACGGTGACGGCGAGCCTGGCGGGCATTTGCGGCGTGACTGTGCCCTGCGGGGCCACCAAGGCGGGGCTGCCGGTGGGGATGCAGGTGTTGGCGGCGCACTTGAATGAAGGCACGGCCTTCAGGGTGGCGCGGGCCGTGGAGGCTGCAGAGCTGTAGGAGCAAGAGAAATGAGCAAGGGGCCAGGGGTTGCGGTGCAGGTTGTGGTGGCGACGCTGACGGTGACGGCGATTTTGACTGGAGTTCCAGCACATGCGGCTCCGCGCAAGGCACACGTTGTTGTATTGGGGGCGGCAAAGCGAGTGCCCTACTCGAAGGCAGGCGATCCTGGGGGGGGCAACTCCAATGAGGCTGCGCTCAGGATTCGTCCTCTGCTCGTGGACACCGTTTTGAAGGAGTGGACCACGGGCGAGACGCATGACGTGACCGACCGCAGCTTTGTCGTCCGCCGCGTGATGCGCATCAACGATACGTTGCCAGGGGACAAGCAGAGCCACTGGGTCTGGCAGCGCGGGCCATGGCTGATGGTGGACCGGATGACCGGCCGTGTGACGCCGCTTAAGCTACCGGATTACGATCCCGGCGTGAGCCAGGTGAGCTGGTTCCGCGACTACGGAGCCTACTGCGGAGTGACAACAAGCGGCAAGAGCCTCTACGCAGTGGTGGCCCAGTTGGCTGCCCGCAAGCCAGTCCTTTCGAAGAAGCTGGCAACCTTTGACGAGCAGAATCGGCCTGATCTGGCCTGCGACGCAGCCGAATGGCAACGCGAGCCGCTGCGCATCACCTTTCATCCCACCGGCAAAGATGCCGTCAGCTACGATCTTGTTCCTGGGTCTGCGGTTCTGGTCGAGGATTCGGGCGACGATGCAGAGGCACCGGCCGCAGCCGTCGCAACATCGGCAAAATAGGGAGCTGGCGCGTCGGGCAGGCAGTTCGAGAGCGGTTGAGATCGGACGCCGAGACCGGCATTGAGCGGTTCTGTCCGAGGCTGACTTAACCTGAAACTGCCATTGCCGGGTCCCGATAACAGCCGGAGGTTCCCTAACGTTTGCTAGCCTTGTGCAGATTCCAGAGCATCCAAATCATGAAGCAGATGGCCACAATGGCCGGAATCAACCACAGGGACTCGATATGTAATTGGTAGGTGATGGCGGCTCCCCTTCCTGCTTTTCGCAGCCTCATCCGGGTTTGCCTTGACGCGCGCCCGGAGGCGAAAAGCGTCCAGATTCAAGATGAAATCCGTGTCAGTAAAAATGGGGTAACCGATATATAAGGGCTTTATAAACGGTTGGGACGGCCGGGACGGAGGCCAATTCCCCCCGCGATGTGCCTTGACACACAACCGGCCACGCGTATCTTATCTTTCTAGGCATTCTTTTGTGATCCGGACGGATAGGGCAATGGTTGAACGCTCTCGTTCCCGTCGCCGGAGCGGCAAAGGAAAGCTGTGTCGAACAGGAAGCAGACGACGGCAGGGTTTTGAAGGACGGATATAGGCAAGCGATGGGAATCCGATTCCCTTCAGAAGCCAGTCAGGTCGTCCATTCCGGCGTCTGGCCAGAGCCTGGGCTGGATTTAAACCGACAGCCAGGACCGTTCCCGGAGACAAATTCATTTTGAGGGTACCCGGCGAAAGGCCGCGCGTGCCTGTGCCCTGACGAGCGGCGAGTTTGCGGCTTGAGGGCGAGCAAAGGATAAGTGTGGCGACGAGTTTCGCGTTCTTAATGGCGGCACAAATCGGAGCAGGCGGAGGCGGGATGACGGTGCTGTTGCCACTGTTATTGATCCCGATCCTCTACTTGTTGATGATCCGTCCACAACAAAGGCGGCAAAAGCAATGGCAGGCGATGCTGAGTTCGATCAAGACCGGCGACCGAATCACTACCGCCGGTGGCATTCGCGGCATCATCATGTCCATCAAGGACGATACGATTATTATTCGCGTGGCCCCGGACAACCTTAAACTGGAAGTAGCCAAAAGCGCGATTGCCTCCGTGACCCAGGAAGACCTTTCGGGCTCATAGCACGCGCCTTCGGGTTTTCAGGACTCGGACGGCTTTTTTGCAATTTGAAGTAGAGAAACGGACTCATGAAGAAGAACCTCAAAAACAAAATTGCTCTTATTATTGGAGTGCTGCTGATTTGTCTCTATGGAATCTTCGGGATTCCTTCGGGGCTGAGCGGAAATGCCCTGCTCGAGGGGATGAGCAGCAGGATTCACCTCGGCCTGGATCTACGCGGCGGCGCCCACCTGATTCTGCAGGTAAAGGTCGAAGAAGCGGTCAGCGCAGAGACGGACAATCTGGTGGCCCAGATTCAGCAGGATCTGAAGGGCGCCAGCATCACCTATTCGCAGGTATACAAGCCGGATCCAACCAAGCCGACACTCATTCGTGTTGAAGGCACACCCGTGGCCAGCTCGAATGCCGTCCGCACGTTGCTAGACACCAAGTATTCCAACGAATACGACTTGGACAGCGGGTCAGACAACGCCTGGACACTGACCATGAAACAGCCCGTGCTGACCGCTCTCGAAGAGAAGACGGTGCAGCAGGCCATTGTTGCCCTCGGCGATCGTGTGAACGCACTGGGCGTGAGCGAGCCCGTGATCCAGGAATATGGCCTCGGCGCAAATGAAATTCTGGTTGAATTACCGGGCGTGCAAAACGAAAGCGAAATCGAAAAGATCATCCAGGGAACCAATCGCCTGGAGGTCCACGCCGTTGTCGGCGGCCCTTATAAAGACGAGCAGGATGCGCTGGCCAGCGTCGGTGGCAATTTGCCGGCGGACGAGGAGTTGAAAACCTTCTCTCCTGTTTTGGCCGGCGGTTCGGAGACCGGAGGCGTCTACGTTCTCCATCGTCAATACGTAGTCGGCGGCAGCGACTTTCGTTCGGCCGATCCGGGTGTCGATTCAAATACCGGGCGGCGGAACGTGCAGTTTACCCTTACCAACGAAGCCGGGGACCGGTTCTACGACTACACAAGCAAGAATGTGGGCCAGAGCATGGCCGTGGTCATGAATGACCAGGTTCGCGAGGTAGCGACCATTCAGAGCGCCATTCGCGACAGAGGCGAAATCACGGGCAGCTTCACGCAGGATGAAGTAACTGCGCTCTCAAAGCTGCTGAGTACCGGCGCACTGCCAGCCTCGCTGGTGCAACTGGAAAAACGGTTCGTCGGCGCGTCTCTGGGCGCGGATTCGATTCGCGAAGGAGTGATGGCGGCGGTGGTGGGCGTGCTGGTCGTCATGGCATTCATGCTCATCTATTACCGGGGCTCGGGCATCAACGCCGATCTGGCGCTGATCTTGAACCTGGTGATTCTGCTGGGTGTCCTGGGACTTTCGAGTGCAATGTCGGGTGGCGCCAATGCGCTCACCCTGACTTTGCCGGGGATCGCGGGAGTTATCCTGACCATCGGCATGGGCGTCGACTCGAACGTTCTGATCTTCGAGCGCATTCGTGAAGAGGTGCGGGCCGGCAAGGCGCCTTCCGCGGCAGTGGATCAGGGCTTTGCACATGCCTGGGTCACCATCGTCGATACCCACGTCACAACCATCGTTTCGGCGGCCATTCTCTTCATGTTTGGCACCGGACCGGTGAAGGGCTTCGCGGTCACATTGACTATAGGTTTGGCTGCCAACCTCTTCACGGCGGTGTATGTCTCGCGGGTCATCTTTGAGGCGCACCTGAACAGATTGAAACCAGGGCAGATGGTGTCCATTTAGAAGCAGCGAACAGGATCGAGTGCCGGGGTATTTAGCGGCGGCACTTCCAGGAAGCGGAGAAAACCAGTGGAATTGTTTCACGGCGTAAATGTGGATTGGCTGGGGAAGAAGTGGTACTTCCTCGCCTTTTCAATGATTTTCAGCATTGCGGGCATTGTCTCGATGAGCGTGCATTGGTCCCACCCGGTCGGCGGGATGCGCAGTCCCGTCCCTCTTGGCGTGGACTTCCGCGGCGGTACGGATGTGCGAGTGCAGTTTGCCCAGACTCCAAATATCGAGGCGATTCGCCAGGCGATCTCGGCGGCCGGCATCAAGGACGCGACCATCCAGAGCATCCAGGAGGAGGTCAGCTCGGCGGCCGGCAACGACGTTCTGATCAGCCTGCCTGAGCAGACCAACGAGAACGCGCTCGACGCCGGACGGCAGCAGATCGTCAGTGCTCTGCAGGCGCACTACAACAACCCGTTCACGGTGCAGAATGTGCAGATTGTTGGACCTACTGTGGGCCGTCAGCTCGAAACCAAAGCCGGTCTGGCCACGCTCTATTCCATGGCGGGCATGCTGGTTTATCTCTGGTTCCGTTTTCAATTGATCTACGGCGTGGCTGCGGTGGTGGCCTGCTTCCACGACACGCTGATCACGGTGGGCTTTTTCGCCCTCACCAACCAGGAAATCAGCCTGACTGTCATTGCGGCCATTCTCACCCTGGTCGGCTACTCGATGAATGACACGATTGTGGTGTTCGACCGCATCCGCGAAAATCTGCGCATGAGCCGTCGAGAGGCCCTTCCAGACGTGGTCAACCGCAGCATTAACCAGACGTTAAGCCGAACTGTGCTGACGTCGGGACTGACCTTTCTGACCGTCCTTTCGCTGTATATCTTTGGCGGTCCGGTATTGAAAGGCTTTTCATTTGCGCTCGTGGTGGGTATTCTAATCGGTACCTATTCATCGATTGCCGTGGCCGCTCCAATGTTGGTCGCTTGGCAAGAGTGGCGCGGGAAGCGTGGCAAGTCAGCGCCTTTGCCGGCCGCGAAGCGGGCGCGAGTTTAGGGGTTTGCGGTTTTTTTGCGCTGAAGGCCCAATGGGTTGGATTTTTTGCAAAGGTTTTCCGAAGCAAGCACGCCAGCAGTTTGAGGGTTGCAAGGTCAGGCAGTAGACAAGCCGCTGGGAACCTGAGATTGCACCGGTTTTGCGGCAGTTTGCAGGTGAGGCGTTGTTCTGATAAGGTGAACACGCTTCTGAGGGGACGATTTTTGAGCACGGGAACATTTGTGGTTCTCGCGGTGTCTAATTAGGAGTAACAAACACCCGATTCGAGGCTGGCTATGTTTGAAGATTCCACGTTTGAATCCGGAGGCAGGATCAAGACCAAGAGCGGCCGTTGGGCGATGTTTACCTTCATCGTCAACGGGTCAATTCTTGTGCTTCTTATCCTGATTCCGCTGATCTATCCTGAGGCGTTGCCGAAGGGCGCCATGCAGACCTTGCTTTTTGCTCCTCCTCCGCCGCCCCCTCCGCCTCCGCCTCCGCCTCCGCCCGAGGTTGTGCACATTGTGCATGTGCAGTCGGAGATGATGAACAACCAATTGACTGCGCCTACTCGGATTCCGCATAACATCACGATGGTGGCTGAAAAGGAAGCACCGCCCTCCAGCTTCGGCGTGGCCGGAATGGAAGGCCTTGGTGGAAGCGCCAGTGGCGTGACCGACAGTATGTTTGGAGGTGGCGCCAAGGTTAAGGTCGCCCCGCCCAAGAAGGTGAGCATCTCGGCCGGCGTCATGACCGGTATGCTGATCCAGAAGACTCAGCCCGTTTATCCGCCTATTGCCAAGGCCGCCCGTGTCTCGGGAACGGTTGTCTTGCAGGCCACCATCTCTAAAACCGGCACCATCGAGAACCTCCACGTCATGAGTGGCCCGGCCATGCTGCAACAGTCGGCCATGGACGCAGTCAGAACCTGGCGCTACAGACCCTACCTGCTCAACAACGAGCCGGTCGAGGTAGACACCACGGTGAATGTAATCTTTACCCTGGGTGGATGACAAACTCTCTGGCTCCCTGTTGAAGTCCTGGCAGGGAGCTTTACTTTTGACCTGAATGCGAATCCCATAAAAGTCGCATTCCCAGCAAACCGCCGCGGCGGGTAGTCTTCAGTTCACAAACTCCTTAGGAGGAACGATTCAGTGATTCTCGCTCAACTCGCACATTTCGCTTCGCATACGGTCAGCAGCCTGGCACTTTTCCAGGAAGAGCAGACGGTCAGCTTCAGCCCCATGGGGCTGTGGGATCATATGGGATGGTTGGCCCGCTGTGTGGCCATTCTCCTTTTCATCGAGTCGATCTGGTCTCTGGCCGTCATGATCGACCGCTACCTGTACTTTTCTGCTGCCCGCAAGCAGTCGCGCGAGTTTGCGCCCAAAGTTGCCGGTGCGTTGAAGGACAGCAAGCTTGAAGAGGCGATCAAGATCGCCGACCGCAACAAGAAGTCGCACCTGGCCGAGGTTGTTACGGCTGGTCTGCAGGAGTTTCGCGCTTCCGGCGGCACCGCTACCGAGGAGACCATCGCGAGCTCAGGCCGCGCGCTGGAGAGGGCTGAAGCCATCGTCCACGCCAAGCTGAAGAGGGGACTCGCTGTGCTGGCCACGATCGGCGCCACGGCTCCGTTCGTTGGACTGTTCGGCACCGTCGTCGGCATTCTGAACGCCTTCCAGCAGATCGCAACCCAGAAGACTTCTGGCATCGGCGCGGTTGCCGGCGGCATTTCCGAGGCCCTGGTCACCACGGCGTTCGGTTTGCTCGTCGCCATCCCGGCCGTCATGGCCTTCAACTATTTTACCGGACGTGTCGAAGCCTTCGACGTGGAGATGGACAACTCCTCGAGCGAACTCGTCGACTACTTCATCAAGCAGAGCCACAAGCGCTAAGCGAGGCGCCTCCAGGTTCGAGCGAGAAACTGCGGGGGGCAGGAGAGACTGAAATCCCCCCTGCCCACCGGTTTAACTCTCGCCCGGGCAAGCTGATTTGGAATAGCTGGTTCTTCAGAGTGCAATGCCGGAAGGGATCCGGTAAAAATTCAAACGCACGGAGCCCTAACAATGGGAATTGCGGTACGTGACCTTAGCAAAGCCGTCAGCTCCAACATTAACGTGACACCAATGGTGGACGTGATGCTGGTGCTGCTGATTATCTTCATGGTTATTACCCCGATGCTTCAGAACAAGGTTGCCATCGACATGGCCAAAGTGGACAACGCCGTGGCCATGCCTGACGCCGACAAGGAAGACGCCATTGTCGTTGCAGTCACGCGGGATGGCGGTTTGTTTCTGGGGCAGGACAAGGTTGCCCCCAGCGAGCTGGGCCGGAAGGTCGCAGACAAGCTGGCCGACAAGCCTGGCAAGACAATCTATGTTCGCGCCGATGCGCGGGCGCAATACAAGGCGGTCGAAGACGCCATCGACGACGTGCGAACTGCCGGCGTGGATGAAGTGGGCTTGCTGACCCAGAAGAAGGAAAGCAACCTCTCAGGCGGCCAATAAGCCTGCGGTTGTGCAGTCCCCTTAACGAATTTGCAGTAAACGAGGAGTTTTAAGCCATGGCAATGTCAATGGGAGGCGGGGGAGGTTACTCGTCCGACATCAATGTTACGCCCATGATCGACGTTCTGCTGGTGCTGTTGATCATCTTCATGGTCATCGTGCCGGTGACTCCGAAGGGTCTGGATGCGCTGGTACCCCAGCCGCCCAAGGATCCTCAGAAGCAGCAGCAGCCCAATGACCGCACCATCGTCGTTCAGGTTCTGTATCGCCCCGGCGCGCCCCCGGCATACAAGATCAACGAGACGGATGTGGCCAAGACCGATTTGCTGCCCAGGCTGACGGATATCTACGCCAACCGCGCCGAGCGCGTCATGTTCGTCAAGGGTGACGACGATCTGAACTTCGCGTACATTGCCGAAGTGATCGATATTGGCCGGGCGGCCAACGTGGATCACATCGGGTTGATGACTCCGAAGATTCAGGAAGGCCAATAGCTGGGCGCCACCGGGGTTCCCCATCAAGGGGGAGTCGCGGAGGTAGTCGACTTTGGCCATGCGGCTGGCGCCGACCGCGCCGTACAGAGAGTTTAAAGAGTTTGAGGGCCCCAAAGATTCAGGCTGGACGAATGAGAAAAGGGGATGGACCGAGTTTTCCTGATTCTCTGGCAATTCGCCAGCCACGTCCGGAGGCAGTAAGGCCGGACGGAAACAGGAGTACAATTTTTCAATCCTGGTTTCGGTTGCTCCCGCCCGCAGCCAGTTGTAAAAAGAATCCAGGCGTAAACCGATAGGCTCTCGCCTGAAGGAGAAGGATACGAACATGAATGGACCCGCACGTATTACGGCGTTAGCGGTTACCCTTGCCGGCATGGTGCTTTCCATGAGCGGGTGCGACCAGCTTCAAGCCCGCGA
>JBARBP010000016.1:0-34018 GCA_049793195.1 Occallatibacter sp.
CTGTTTCGCCGCTGCGGACAGTCGGGTATCGTTCTGCCGCCGGTATCGGTAGGACTCTGGCAAAATTTCGGCGGCGCTGACATCTTTGAAACTGGCCGTGCCGTCATCCGGCGGGCATTCGACCGCGGTGTCACCCATTTCGACCTCGCCAATAACTACGGTCCCCCCTATGGCTCGGCCGAGGAGAACTTCGGCCAGATTCTGCGTAAAGATTTCGGCAGCCTGCGCAATGAGCTCATCATCTCCACCAAGGCCGGCTGGGATATGTGGCCCGGGCCCTATGGCATCGGCGCCTCGCGCAAATATCTTCTTGCCTCCCTTGATGAAAGCCTCACGCGCATGGACCTCGATTATGTCGACATCTTCTATGCGCATCGCCCTTGGTTGGATTGCCCCCTCGAAGAGACCATGGGCGCCCTCGTCTCCGCCGTCCACCAGGGCAAAGCCCTCTATGTGGGCATCTCCAGTTACAGCCCCGAGCGCACCCGCGAAGCGGCAGCCATCCTGAAAAGCATGGGTGTCCCTTTATTTATTCATCAGCCTTCGTATTCCATGCTGAACCGCTGGGTTGAGAATGGGCTGCTGGCTACCCTCGACGAACTTGGCGTCGGTTGCATCGCGTTTTCTCCCCTCGCCCAGGGCTTACTGACCAGCAAGTATCTGAAGGGAATCCCGGAAAACTCGCGGGCCGGCGTCGCGGGATCGTTCTCCAGGGAATTACTAAGCGACGAAAACCTGAAGCGCGTGCGAGCGCTTAACGACATTGCCGCTGGCCGCGGCCAGTCCCTTGCGCAGATGGCGATCGCCTGGGTTCTCCGCGACAAGCGCGTAACGACGGCGCTGATCGGTGCGCGCAATGTGGAACAACTCGACGACTCCCTTGATGCAGCAAAGAAACTCGATTTTACCGGTGCCGAGCTCAAGCAGATCGATAGCTATGCCCAGGACGGCAACCTCGATCTCTGGAAGAACGCGCGAGAGAAGATGGCGTAATCAGGCCTGTTGGCTTGCAATGACGCCGCCTGTTTGCTGAGTCGCGTCTGTGCCCCAAAACGTCGACAGACTCATGCAATGGCGATGGGGTTCTCCACACTAATTCCTTTTTTCCAGCACATCCCTAAGCGCAAAGCTGGTCTCCAGCCGCGTAACTCCCGGCAGCCGCGATAACTCGTTCTGATGCAGCCTTCCATAATCGTCAATACCGGCAACCCGCGCCACCAGCATGTAATCGTAACTGCCGGCCATTAGATGGCAGCTCACAATCCCTTTGATCCGGCGAATGGCTGCTTCAAACGCCCCCAGCACATCCGCCGATTCCCGTTCCAGAGTCACGCGGATATATACGGTCCTTCGCTTGCCGAGTAGCCGGTCGTCCACCAGTGCCCGGTAGCCGCGAATCGCTCCCGAAGCTTCTAGGTCCTGGATTCGCCGCGAGGCCGCCGAAGCAGATAGACCCACCGCCTCGCCCACCTCGTAGTTTGTGGCCCGGCCGTTCTGTTCCAGGTAGTGCAGAATCGCCACATCGAGCTCGTCGAGCCCACCCGCTGCGGCTTCCGTGTCCTCATCCAACCCCCTCGCGGTTGATTCATGCACAGATGCGTCTTTTCTTTCACGTTTCGTTCCCATATAGTACTTTTACCACGAAGTTTGCACACATTGAAAGAGCCCCGTGCCGTACGATTCTTGCCAGTTACACGAATGCAAATCCCGGCGTCCTGCGGTCCTCCGAACTGCATCAAAGACGCCGGGCATTGCATGGCAGAATTCTCTTCGCTGGCGTCAAACCCAACGGGCCGGTTCGGTAGAGGAGAGACATATGATCATCGGCGTCCCCAGAGAGATCAAGGACAACGAAGCGCGGGTCGGCATCACCCCAGCCGGCGTCAAGGCTCTCACCGAAGCTGGCCACAAGGTCTTGGTTGAGACCCAGGCAGGCGCCATGTCCGGCTTTCCCGACGAGGACTACCAGAATGCCGGCGCCGAGATGGTTGGAGAGGCCGGCCATGTCTGGGGTAATTCGGAGATGGTGGTCAAGGTCAAGGAACCCATAGAGTCCGAGTACGTCTTCTTTCGCGAAGGGCTGGTTCTCTTCACCTATCTGCACCTGGCCCCATTGCCTGTTCTCACTGACAAGCTCCTCGAGTCGAAGATTATCGGCATTGCCTACGAGACGGTTCGCGACCGCCAGGGCACTTTGCCTCTGCTCACCCCAATGAGCGAAGTAGCCGGCCGGATGAGTGTCCAGGTAGGCGCGACTTACCTTGAAAAGGAGCGCGGCGGCCGCGGCATCCTACTCGGCGGCGTCCCCGGCGTTCCCCCAGCGCATGTCTGCATCATCGGCGGCGGCGTAGTGGGCACCAACGCTGCCAAAATTGCCCTCGGCTTCGGCGCCAAGGTCACATTGGTTGACGTAAACCTGAATCGCCTCCGCGAACTCGACGACATCTTCGGAGGCCGCCTCTACACGTTGGCCTCCAACAGCTACAACCTGGCCCATGCCACTAGGGAAGCAGACCTCGTCATCGGCGGAGTGCTGATCCCCGGCGCAACCGCGCCCAAACTCGTCACCCGCCCCATGGTCTCCCGGATGAAGAAGGGCGCCGTTATCGTCGACGTGGCCATCGATCAGGGCGGCTGTGTCGAAACCGCGCGACCCACTTCGCATTCCAATCCCAGCTATGTAGTCGACGGCGTAGTCCACTACTGCGTCACCAACATGCCCGGTGCCGTACCGCATACTTCCACGCTCGCGCTCACCAATTCGACATTTCCTTACGTGCTCCGCATCGCCAACCTCGGCGCGCGCGAAGCCCTCAAACAGGACGCCGGACTCGCCGAGGGACTCAATACGTGGATGGGAGTCTTGACCTGCCGTGGCGTTGCAGAGAGCCAGAACCGGCCCTCGACTCCCGCGGCTGAATTACTTGCAAATCCGGAGTAGCCAGTGAACAATGGGCCGCAATCAGCACTTCTCGCTGGCTGCGGCCTTTTGTCTTTCTCGTCAAATTCAAGAATGTATTACGTCTTTACTCGAACTCCCCAACGACAACGTATCTCCGCGTCTTCCCGTCTGCAAAATGAAACTCGTAGGTGCGATCGTATTCGTAGGACCGCGAAGTTTCGTCTTTGAGTATCTTTGCCTTATAGTCGCCGGTTCGCAGCAAGTCCAAGCGCGGCCTCTGATCCTCCAACTCATATTTCTTTCCATCGATCGTTACGTTCAGCTTCTGTGTCAACCCGCAACTCGACCCCTTGTTATCCGATCCACATACATTCACCAGTTGTGAAGACTGCACGTGAACAGCAATCGTGTAGTCAGAAGCACTGGACCCTGACTTCTGGGCCAAAGCTGTTAAAGGCGCAAACATCAGAATAGCGACAAGAATCTTGCTCATCGGTTCCCCTCATGACTGTTGGACGAAACAACTGAGCATCCGGACCCCAATTTACGCCCCCACCCCAAACCGCAAAACACCAAAACGCACAACGGCGTCGCTATTTCCAATCCCTGACCCCTGGTCCACCCTCTGACGTAGAATGATCCTTCGCTTCGGAGGCCGCCATGGAACGCCGCCAATTTCTTGCCGCTTCAATCGCTACATCTGCCGCCGCCCTTGCCGGCAATGCATCCGCCCAGGCTCCTGCGCCCGCCACACGCGAGTTCTATCAATTGCGCCGCTACGACCTCGTGAGTGGGCCCCAATTGCAGCTTACCCAGGACTATCTCGCCAATGCCCTGATTCCAGCGCTTGGCCGCATGGGAATTGGCCCCGTTGGAGCATTCAGGCTCGAATATGGGCAGCAAACTCCAATGTTTTACGTCCTCATTCCCAGTCCATCGGTCGATGTACTTGCGACGCTTGAGCTCCACCTTGGCGCCGATGAGGAATTCCTCAAGACCGCCACGGCTTTCTGGAATGCCACTGCGACAGCGCCCGCCTTTCAGCGCGTCGAGATTTCCTTGCTACAGGCCTTTGAAGGATGGCCAAAGCTGACCTCGCCCCCAGCGTCGGCCACAAAAGCCAAACGCATCTTCCAACTCCGCACCTACGAGAGCCCCAGTAACGGCGAACATGTCCGCAAGGTAGAAATGTTCCACTCTGGCGAGTTCGAGATCTTCGTCAAATCTGGCTGCCGGCCTGTTTTCTTCAGCGACACCCTCTTCGGCTCGCGGATGCCCAGCCTCACTTACATGCTGAGCTTTGAGAACACCGCCGAACTGGAAGCCAAGTGGGATATCTTTCGCAGCGATCCGGATTGGAAGAAGCTCGCTGCCAGCCCCCGCTTTGCCTTCGACTCGATCGTCAGCAATATCTCAAACCTGACGTTGAGCCCTCTCGCCTTTTCGCAAATCTAGCTGCGCGGCCTGAGCATTCATGCTGGAATCCGGTGCAATTCCAGATCCCAAAATCGAGATATGCCCATCCCGATCGAGCGACTGTCTACTGTCCACTTATCCCTGCACGCTCTATAATCGCCGCATGCAGTTCCTCAGCGATCCACGAAAGCGTTCCGTGCTCATGCTCGGTCTCGGGGTGCTTCTGTTTTTCGCCTTGCTGGGCACGCTCCAGGCATTCAATATCCGCATCCTCAATCCTGTTACCGCTGGCGAGACGCTCCTCTTCACAAGCCTTATCGTTGTGGTTTTTTTGTTGCTGATGGTTCTCCTGATGCTCCTGCTCAGGAACATCCTCAAGCTCTATGCGGACCAAAGCAGCAGCGCGCTGGGAGCGCGCCTCCGCACCCGCATGGTTCTGGGCGCCACGCTGATTGCTCTCACCCCCGCGGTCTTCATGTTCCTGTTCAGCTTCCTGCTCATGAATCGCTCCATCGACCGCTGGTTTTCGCAGCCCACCACTGAGCTGCGCGAAGACTCGACGCGGGTTGTGCAGGAACTGGCGGAATACGTCACGAGCAATGCCCGTGGAGAGGCGGAGTCGATCGCCGCCACCGGAGCGCCCGATCGCGACTTGAATACGCTGCTCAACGTCTTGGCCGCACATCGCGTTACGCTCGATGGCGGCTTCGTAGTCGTCTACAACCGCAATCGGCAAGAGACGGCAAATTTCTGGGCGCCGCCGGAGTCAAGCCAGGCCAGTGTGGCCCCATGGCAGGACGAAGGAGATTCCGGAACTGTTGCGATTCGTGGACCTCTCTCGTCAATCCTTCTGTCAGCGGCGCAGCGCAGCGATGTGCCGGTGGTGAAAGTCGCCGGCCAGGAATACGCGGTAGGTATGGCGGCAACCGCCTCGGGCATGATCGTGGTCACAGCCCTGCCCATGCCGCAAGGCCTAAGTCAAACCACGTCGCGCATCCGCACTGGCGCTGCTGCTTACTGGCAGCTCTTCCGCGCCCGTAACAGCATCCGCACCGTCTTCTTCCTCATGCAGTTGCTGATTACGGTGTTCATCTTCTTCTCCAGCCTGTGGCTGGCCATGTTCCTTTCCAAGCAAATTACCCGGCCCGTTGAGGCGCTGGGCGTGGCCATGGACGAGATCGCCGCCGGCAAATACGACCACCGCGTGGCCGCGATTGCGACCGGCGAGATGGGCGACCTGGTGCGCGCCTTCAATCACATGGCCGCCGATCTCGAGGCCAGCCGTCAATTGGCAGAGAGCTCCTCGGCGCAACTTACCGCGGCCAACCAATCCATTGAGGAGCGGCGCCGCGAGTTGGAGACCATCGTCGAGACCATTCCCAGCGGCGTGGTCACGCTCGATGGCTCGGGCGTTGTGCTGCAATCCAACCGCGCCTTTGCCGCGCTCATGGGGCTCCGCGAAGACGTGTCGCTCGCAGGAGGGAGAATAGAAACCTTCATGCCGCCGGAACTCGTCGAAGATCTGGCTGGCCTCATCCGCCGCGGCCACCGTATGGGAGCGGCGTCAACCGAAATCGAATTTCACGCCCGCGGCCGGACCATCCATCTGGCCATCACCAGCGCCCGCCTTGAGCTGATGCGCGGCGAAACAGGCAACGTGCTGGTGGTTGAAGACACCACAGAGCTCCTGCGCGCGCAGCGGCAGTTGGCATGGAAAGAAGTAGCGCAGCGGGTGGCGCACGAAATCAAGAATCCGCTTACCCCCATCGCGCTTTCCGCCGAGCGAATCGGCAGGCATCTGGAACGGGGGCAGCCGGACTCGCCCAACGTGATAAGAAAATGCGCCGAAGTCATTCTCACCTGCGTAGGAACACTGCGCTCCCTGGTCGACCAGTTCTCGGCGCTCGCGCAATTCCCCGCGCCCCAGCCGCGAGCCTGCGACATGAACAGAGTTGTGGACGAAGCGCTCGCACTCTTCGCCGGCCGTCTGGATGGCATTACTGTGCAGCGGGATCTGGAGCCGGGTTTGCCACAGGTACTCGCCGACCCCGACGCACTGCGCCGCGCTCTGGCCAACCTCATAGACAATGCCGCCGAGGCAATGCAGGGCAGCCTGTTGCGGATGCTCGGCATTCAAACTGCGCTCAGCGAAGATGGCGGGGCAGTCGAGGTCACCGTCGCCGACACCGGCCACGGCTTGACCGACGAAATTCGCGAGCGCCTCTTTCTGCCCTTCTATTCGACTAAGCATCGAGGCACCGGACTTGGCCTTTCGATTGCAGCCAAAATCGTCCAGGAGCATGGTGGCTCAATCCGCGCCGAAGCCAATAGCCCCAAGGGCGCGCGCTTCCTGCTCCGCTTGCCGCTCATGGAGCCGGGCACGCAAGCCCCCGCCGTGCTTGAGGGTAGCACCGAGACTGAGCTGAAGGGACTGCCTTCATGAACCACATTCTCGTCGTGGACGACGAGGCAGAGATTCGCACCTCGCTCGAGGAAATTTTGCGGGAAGAGGGCTACGGCGTCGCCGGCGCAGCCACTGCCGCAGAAGCGCTCATCCTGCTACAGGACGCACCCTACGACGTGGTCCTGCTCGATATCTGGCTCCCCGACCGCGACGGCTTGGAGGTTCTCTCCGACATTCGCGAACAGGCTTCTGAAACCAGGCCCGAGGTGGTCATCATCAGCGGCCACGGCACCATTGAAACCGCCGTCAAAGCCACCAAGCTGGGAGCGTACGACTTCCTTGAGAAGCCCCTGTCCCTCGAACGCACACTGATCGTAGTCAAGAACGCTGTGGAAGCGCGCCGCCTGCGTGCCGAGAACCAGGAGTTCAAGCGTCAGTTCAGCGTTGCGTCTGTTCTCACCGGCGAAAGTGTGCCGCTTAAAGCCCTGCGCCAACAAATCAGACTCATGGCGCCCACCAACGGCCGCGTGCTCATCTACGGCGAGTCGGGCACAGGCAAGGAACTGATTGCCCGTTCCATCCACGCCGAAAGCCTGCGCCGCGAGCGCGTCTTTGTGGAACTGAACTGCGCGGCCATTCCCGAGGACCACATCGAGGCCGAGTTGTTCGGTTATCGTCACGGCGTTCAACTCGGAGGCCCTCCCGAGCAGCGCGGCACTCTCGAGCGCGCCGACGGAGGTACGCTCTTTCTCGACGAAGTGGGAGACATGAGCCTAAAAACGCAGGCCAAGGTGCTCAGCGCTCTCGACGACCAGTTATTTACGCCGGTCGGCGGCTCGCAGCCGCTCCGTGTCGACGTACGCCTCATCGCCTCCACCAACAAGGACCTGGAAGAAGAGATCGCCAAGGGCAACTTCCGCGAAGATCTCTTTTACCGCCTCAATGTAGTGCCCTTCTTTGTGCCGCCTCTCCGCGAGCGCAAGCAGGATATTCCGCTCCTGGCCCGCGAGTTTCTCGCCGAGTTTGGCCGCCAGTACGGCAGGCCGCGCATGGAGATCGGCGAAGAGGCGCTGTCCACACTCGCCCTCTACCACTGGCCTGGCAACGTGCGCGAACTCAAGAATGTTATCGAGCGCGTCATGATCCTCAATCCGCGGGTCCTCCGCATCGAGCGCAAGCACCTGCCTCCGCTCACTCACAAAGCCGGCACCCGCTCCACGGAAGAGTTTTCCAGTCTTCAGCAAGCGCGCGACGCCTACGAGCGCGAATACATCCTCAAGAAAATCGAAGAAGCCCGCAACAACATAAGCCACGCCGCCGAACTCCTCGGCCTCGAGCGCAGCCACCTCTACCGCAAAATGAAAGCCCTCGGTATCAGCGTCCGCGAATAGCGATTGAAGGACTCAATTTTCAATCAGGGTCCCGGAGGTCCCTTTCATCGCGGTCCTTCCGCTATGAGTGGGGTGGGCGACGAACAACTGTCCGAAAGCGAACGCGCCCTCACGGAATCGAACAGAATTTCGGCCCCGCGCACAACCGGCTTCGTCACTATCGCCATGCCACCAAGCGACTTGCCAACCTGCGGACCCATCTCTTTTTGGCCGTAAAATTGCTTCTAATTCACTCGCAAGAACCAAGCCAGGAGGCAAGACATGGCGTACTTCGAGCGCATTAAGGATATGGTCTCCTCACCTTTCAGCCCTGAAATCATCCGCCAGCGCACCTCCGTCGGATGGCAGATGGTCTCCATCGAGTGGCGTCGCGAGCTGCCCGATGGCGAAGCCCCCGCTGAGGGCGCATTCGACGAGGACATCCCCTACGGCCTGCGCATCTCCGACGACTGCAAGCGCCTCGAAGCCGATCCCGTCGAGCACCAGGTCCTAATGGAGATCATGGAGCTTCTAGCCCAGGACTTCTCCTACTCCGTCATCGTCAGCAGCCTCAACGAGAAAGGCCTCCGCCAGCGCGACGGCCACCCCTGGAGCCGGATCGCCGTCTTCAAAATGATTCCCCGCCTCATCGAAGTTGGCCCCAGGTTCTTCTCATCCCAGGAGTGGGAACAGCGCCGTCAGCGCTTCGCCCACGCCCAGCCTCCCGATTAATGTCCACAGGGTCTTAACAAAATACGGACTGTGTGCTCCGTTCATCGCAGTTTCATCGTGATGAGCGGGAAGCCCCCGCGTCTCGCCGTCGCCGATCGAACGACCACCCACCCGCACCCAGGCAAGCAATCGCAATCAGCCCCATCAGCATGCAGAAGTCCGTCCGCCCCTCATGCATCGCCGCCCAGAATCCCTGCTTGTGCACCATCGGTATCTTGGTCGTCGCAATCGCCACCCCAATATCAATCAGCAGCGGAACCACCGCATACATCGTCGCGACGCCAAGAATAAGCATCCCGCCGCATACAATCTCCACCACCCCGACAAATGGCCCCGAGAAATGCGGATAAGGAATTCCGATCTTCGCGAACCGCCCCACGCCCAGCGCCTCTGGAAACAGAAATTTCTGAATTCCCTCGGAGAGAAAGACCCAGCCCACAAGAACCCGCAGCAAAAACAATCCAAGACCAGCGAGAGCCCCCGATGCCGCCATAGATCCTCCGGCCAGTGTGCATGCAATCTACCTGCGCCTTCGCACCGACTGACCGGAATTGTAGCACCGGGAAGATTCATCCCATCGGCGTCGCTTCGTCCGCGAAGTGCGGCCAGCTCACCGCTCATCCGCCTGCTTTAGAATCGGCCCCAGCGAGCCCGGATTATCCCCCGTAGCCGGATCCACTCGGAAATCCCAAACCGACTGGTTGATGTCCGAGGCAGAAAGAATCTCCACCAACGCATATTCGCCGATGCCCAAGTTCTCCTCCGGCTGGATGCGCAGCCAGTGCTTGCCGGCCACAACCTCGACTCTGGTGGGAATCACATCCTCATCCTGACTCACCTTGCCGGTCGGACCCACCCGGATCGCCCCCACAATTCGCACCGCCCTGCGCTCGTCCACCCGCACAATCGCAAAGCCCGATTTATCGGAGTGCGCCCCATGTTTGCCATCGTTCACCGCCTTTGCCTTGCTTGTATCCACTGTGACCGCACGCGCCAGCACCGGTTCCTTATCGTCGGTCACATTCAGCGAGAGATAAATTGCCGGATCGTTCACATGCAGATGAACCTTGGCATGCTCTCCCGCCAGTTCCAGGTTCGCTTTTGAAGCAGCCAGCGGATTCAGCGTGCTCACGCCGTGCCGGTTCTTCGCACTCCAATCCAGATCCGCGGGTGTCAGTTCCACAAGCTCCGGCGTTCCCTGAAAGGTGTCGAGCGCAAAAGCGCCATCTTCATCGGGAAGCTCCAGCCCCGTCGCCACCTCGGGCATCCGCGCCTTCTGCAGATTGCGCTCGTCGGACTCTTCTTTATCGATGTCAGCAGCCTCTTTCATTGCTGGCGAGGGCTCCTCTCCGGTCGGGGTGGCATGGTCCCGCTCCCACTTGCGCGTAGCGTCCCAATCCACCAGATCGGTGGGCATCTCCTCCCAGTCGCCCCGTTCCAGCGATAGATAGCGGACCCGGTCACCGGCGATTGTGTACTGGCGCACCAACTGGTAGGAGCCGTCCTTCAGGATCAGTCGGTGGTTTTTTGTCAGTCCGGGCGCGTCCGGCTTCAAAACCAGCGGAGTCTGATCCTTTGCTGTCGTCTGCGCCCCGGCAGCGACCGCAACCAGCAGCACCACAGCCAGCAAAGCGTTCAACACGCGGCGAAACTCGGTAAATTGGCTCATCGCACACAGTTTAGACGAATCAGCGCGGCCCATGTTTGCGGCCCGTCCGTACGGAAAATCAGGGGATAGGTCGCAACCATCTCCGGCGCCGCCGCGTCCAATTTCGTGTAGGCTTAAAGTCAGGATCGGTAGATTGACAGGATTCAAGCCCAGATTCCGTAGGGACAGTCGCGCAAGGTCAGGCACTTTGCCGGTCGTGGCTGTGTTGTGTCTTGTCCTCCTGGCGATATTTACGGCGGTTCAGGTAGCGCACTTCCATCAAACTGAAGCTGCCGCTGACCATTGCCCGCTCTGCATCTCCATGCACTCCGCGGCTCCGGTCGCCGTCACCCCCGCCGAAGTTGTGCTGGTTCCGGTAGGCGCTCCGACACCAGTTTTTGAGAAACACACCATCGTCCGCCACTGGAATCCCAAGCTCTTCACACGCCCCCCTCCCATAGGCTGCTAGAGCACCTTTCCGATCTTCCAATTTGGCTTCGTCTGCGTGACATCTCACCCCAAGTAAGGGTGGACGATGCTGACGCGGCGTCAAGCATCCAGGCCAAATGGAAATGCGGAGAGTGCTCCCCTTGCACTGAAGAAGCCGCTGCGCCGTAAGCGTCGGCCCACCTTCCGCATCTTTCAGCCATCATAAGGAGGTCCTCCCATGCCGAATATTCGCGGCACGATTCTTCGCATTCTTCCCCTTCTCGCTTTGATCGTTACTGCGCTCTCCCTGCCCGCCCAAAGCGGCAACGCGGGTGCCGTCCGCGGCGCTGTTACCGACCCTTCCGGCGCTGTCATCCCGAACGCCACCGTGCACCTCACCAACGCCGTTAGCGAATTCGACCAAACCACTTCCACAGACGCAGCGGGCCAATTCTCGTTCCCCAACGTGCCTTTTAACCCCTACCGGATCACTGTTTCCGCCAAAGGATTTGCCACCTTGAACCAAGGTGTCGAGATTCGCTCGTCCGTGGGAGTCAATGTCAAGCTAGTCTTGCAGGTTTCCGGGGCCACACAAACCATCACCGTCGAGTCCTCTGGCGACCTCGTCGAGGACGACCCAACCTTCCACGTAGATGTCGACCGCGATCTCTTTAACAAGGTGCCGCTGGAAAGCGCATCCTCTACGCTTAGCTCACTTGTGACCCTAACCACTCCCGGCGTTGCAGCCGACTCCAACGGCCTCTTCCACGGCCTCGGCGATCACGCTTCCAACTCATTCTCCATCGACGGCCAGGCCATCACTGACCAGCAGAGCAAGGTCTTCTCCAACCAGCTTCCCTCCGATTCCATTCAATCCATCGAGGTCATCTCCGGTGCGCCTCCAGCCGAGTACGGCGGCAAGACCAGCCTCGTCATCGTCGCCACCACCCGCTCCGGACAGGGCGTTACCAAACCTAGGGGCGATATATTCGCCTCCTACGGCACCTTCGGCTCAGCAAGTGGCGGCTTCGATCTCTCCTATGGAAACAAGAACTGGGGTAATTTCATCGAAGCCGACGGCCTCAATACCGGCCGTTTTCTCGACCCGCCCGAGTTCGCCGTCTTCCACGACAAGGGCAACGAACAGAATATCTTCGACCGCATCGACTATTCCTTCACGCCTGCCGACTCCATCCACTTCGATCTCAACTACAGCCGCTCCTGGTTCCAGACTCCCAACACCTACGACAACCTCAACGTGATGAACGTTGAGACCAGCGGACCGAACAGCGGTTCCAGCGCCAACCCAACTTTCGTCAACGTGGGCAACACCGACCAGGCCTCCAAGATCAATACCTACAACTTCTCACCTACCTATACCCACATCGTCAGCAACGACTCCGTCTTCAATTTCGGCGCATTCCTGCGCAGAGACGGGTACGGCTACTATCCCAGCGGCAATCCCCTCGCCGATCTCGGGCCATCGAACCTGCAAACCTCATCCATCTCCCAATACCGCACACTCACAAATGCCGGGGCCCATGCGGACTACTCCTACGTCAAGGGGGTCAACAACCTCAAAATCGGCGTGCAATACCAACACACCTTCCTGCGCGAAAACGATCATCTGGGCGTCGTCGATTCCACCTATAACTCGCCTTGCGTCGACTCGACCGGCGCTCCCGTGCCCGGACTTACCGATCCATCGCAATGCGCCTCGGCCGGTTTCTTTTCCAATGACCCATCCGATGGCGGCACGTTTAATTCGCTCCTCCTACCCTATGACCTCACCAGGGGCGGTACCTTCTATGGCTACTTTGGCCACACCGACGTCAAAGAGCTGGCCCTCTTCGTCGAAGACGAGATCAAAGCAGGCAACTGGGACTTCAATCTCGGCCTCCGCGAAGATCTCTACAATGGCTTGACCGACGCCAACCAGGCGGAGCCGCGCGTCGGTGTCGCCTACAACATCAAGCCATCAAGAACCGTGATGGCAGTCTCCTACGCACGCACCCTCGAGACCCCCTTCAACGAAAACCTCGTTCTTTCCAGCAGCGGCTGTTCCGATGCGGTGCTGAATCCGCTGCTGGCGTGCAGTCCCGGCGTCTCCGGAACCCTCGCCCCTGGCTTCCGCAACGAGTTTCATGCCAGCTTGCAGCAGGCCCTGGGCAAATATGCCGTCTTCGGCGGCGAGTACATCTGGAAGTACACCCACAACGCCTTTGACTTCAGCATCCTCGGCAATACCCCCATCACCTTCCCCATCGACTGGCACAACTCGAAGATCCCGGGCTACGCCCTTCACGTCGAGGTCCCCAATCTACACGGCTTCAGCGCCTACACTGTCATGTCATCGGTCGCTGCCCGCTTCTTCCCACCGCAGTCGGCTGGCGCCGGAGCAGCCCCGGGACAGGGTGGCTACGCCTTCCGTATCGATCACGACGAAAAGTTCAACCAGACCACGCATTTTCAATACACGCTCGCTCACGATGGCAGTTGGACCAATGGCCTGTGGGGAGGCTTCAACTGGCGCTATGATTCAGGCCTCGTTGCCGGTTCGGTGCCATGCTATAACGTCACCGACCCCAACAGCCTATGCAATCCGGTCAACGGCGGCGCTTCCATCACGCTCCCTGGAGGCGTCCCGGGAGTCGACCTGAGCGGCCTCACTGCCGACCAGCAGTTCGAGGCTGGTCTCACCTGCGACGGCGTAGCCGCCACGGTTGCCAATGGAGGCTTTACGTCGTGCGATGCAGCGGGATACACCTCGAAGCTGGTTCAGATTCCCGCCCCCGGCACCGAGAACGACGACAAAAACCCGCCCCGCATCGCCCCCCGCAACCTCTTCGACGTCACGGTCGGCAAGAACAACCTCTTCAAAACGGAGCACTACAAGGTCAATTTGGACCTTACCGCCATCAACGTCACCAACAAGTACGCCCTCTACAACTTCCTCTCCACGTTCAGCGGGACGCACTACGTAACCCCACGCGCCCTTACCGCCAAGCTAACCTTCAACTTCTAGCCCGATACCGTGTAGAGCCGGACTCCAGCCAAGTACCCCAGATCTCGTCAGTCCTAGCAGACGAGAGCTGGGGCACTCCGCTTACTTGTTGAATCGATTCCAACCGCCAACCCGCTCCGAATTATCTCGTTGTCGAGAATGGAACACGAACAACCCTCTTTGCACCCGACTCAACAATCTCATTCAAAATAACTTACCGCACATTCCGACTCCAAGACCTCAACCCCTGCCCCTTTTTCCACTTTCTTCCGATCCCCATTCCTGCCATACTTGACTGTGCCCACCAGGTACGTCCAATCACAACAATCCAAAAATGAGGTTGCACCCATGTCGGCAAAGTATGTCTTTGTGACGGGCGGAGTTGTGTCCAGTTTAGGTAAGGGCCTCGCGGCAGCTTCCATCGGTTGCCTGCTTGAGAGCCGCGGCTTGCGCGTCAACATCATGAAGTTTGACCCCTATCTCAACGTCGATCCGGGAACCATGTCGCCCTTCCAGCACGGCGAGGTCTTTGTCACCGACGACGGCGCCGAGACCGACCTCGACCTGGGCCATTACGAGCGCTTCACTCACGCGCCTCTCTCCCGCGACAACAACCTCACCACCGGCCGAATCTACGAGCAAATCATCCTCAAAGAGCGCCGCGGCGACTACCTCGGCAAGACCGTCCAGGTCATCCCTCACGTCACCAACGAAATCAAAAACGCCATGCGCAAGGTCTCTGCCAACGGAGCCGACGTCACCATCGTCGAAATCGGCGGCACCGTCGGCGACATCGAATCGCTGCCATTCCTCGAGGCGATCCGCCAGATGCGCCAGGAACTCGGCCGCGAGAACACGCTGTTCGTCCACCTCACCCTAGTCCCCTACATACACGCCGCGCAGGAGCTCAAAACCAAGCCCACGCAGCACTCCGTCAAGGAGTTGCTTTCAATCGGCATCCAGGCTGACATTCTGCTCTGCCGCTCCGACCGTCCTCTGCCCCGTGACATGAAGCAGAAGATTGCCGCCTTCTGCAACGTTGAAGAGCGTGCCGTCATTGGAGCCACCACTGTCCCCTCCATCTACGAAGTTCCGCTCCGCTTTGCCGATGAGGCCCTGGACGTGCTCATTCTCAAATACCTGCACATCGATGCACCGGAGGCCGATCTCAGCAGGTGGAGAGACCTTGTCGATCGCTGCTACCACCCCAAAGACGAAGTCCACATCGCCATCGTCGGCAAGTATGTCGAGTACGAAGACAGTTACAAATCCCTCAAAGAAGCCCTGACTCATGGAGCCATCTCCCAAAACCTCAAGCTCAAGGTCACCTGGATCGAAGCCGAAGGCCTGGAGTCCAAAACTCCCGACGACATCAGTTATGAATCACAGCTTGAAGGCTTCGACGGCATTCTCGTCCCCGGCGGCTTCGGCAAGCGCGGCATCGAAGGCATGTTGAACGCCATCCGTTACGCCCGCGAAAAGCAGGTACCTTACTTCGGCATCTGTCTCGGCATGCAAACCGCGTGCATCGAGTTTGCCCGCAACGTCTGCGGCCTCAAAGACGCCAACTCCAGCGAATTCGACCCCGCCAGCCAGCACCGCATCATCTACAAACTGCGCGAATTGCTCGGCGTTGAAGAGATGGGCGGTACCATGCGTCTCGGCGCCTGGACCTGCATTCTTCAGGAAGACTCGCTGGCCGCCAAAGCCTACGGCGGCGCAACTGAAATCAGCGAGCGCCACCGCCACCGTTACGAGTTCAACCGCGAATACGAAGCCCTCCTCACCGGCGGCGGCCTGCGCCTAAGCGGCACCACCCCCGACCAGACGTATGTCGAAATCGTAGAAATTCCCGGCCACCCCTACTTCCTCGGCTGTCAGTTCCACCCCGAATTCAAATCCAAGCCCCTGGAGCCCCATCCCTTATTCCGCGAGTTCATCATCGCCAGTTACAAAAACCGCCAACTCCACCCACAGCTGGATACGTCGCTCGCGGAGCAAGTGATCCAGTAGGCTCAGTGAAGATCAGTGCCCCCGGTCTCGCCCTGGAGATCCGGGATTTATCTGACCGGTTCCCGATTGGCCCCCGTCTTTGGGTTAAGGTTGGACGAAAAATCACTTTACGTTGCACAAAGCTAGCTGCTGTCCAACCCAAGTAACATCCCCGCGGTCACCTTCCTCGCCAGATCCTCGTAAAACGGACCCTCTCGCCGCCACCCAGGGACGATAGAGAAATCCGCGTTAATGCCGATATTCTCCATGGGCACCCCTGGCCATTTGCCATGGTCCCAGGAGTGCGCAGGAAGGTTTGGTGACTGAATTGATAAAGACCGAGCAGTTCCAGTGGTCTCTTCATGAGGGTTGGCGACCCGGTCTAATGACCGGGACGCTGGCGGAATCCGTGCAGCTAGTCTTCGTTTTCGGACAGCCGGAGCTGTTAAAGCAATCCGGATGCCTGGGCGCTATCCGCGAGACATATCCACGAGCCCATTTTGCTGGATGCAGCACTGCCGGTGAAATTCATAAGGTCACAGTGCGCGACGATACAGTCGCCGTCACGGCCGTCTCGTTCGAGCACACCCATGTGACTTGCAACTCAGTCATGGTGGAAGGCCCAGCGCACAGCTTTAAGGCCGGCGAGGAACTGGCTCGGAGCCTCGATCTCAATGGTCTCCGCCATGTCATTGTCTTCTCGGAAGGTATTCACGCCAACGCCAGCGACCTTGTCAGCGGCATCAATTCTGTTCTGCCCGTCGGGGTGACGGTGTCGGGCGGATTCGCGGGAGACGGCAACCGTCTCCAGTCCACGCAAGTGTGGTGCGATTGCGAACCGCAGACGCGCATGGCCACCGCAATCGGTCTCTACGGCCAGCGGCTCCAGGTAGGCGTCTCGGCCATCGGCGGGTGGAAACCATTCGGCCCCGATCGGTTGATCACGAAGTCGCGCCACAACGTTCTTTTCGAGGTCGACAACAATCCTGTCCTGCCCCTCTACAAGCAGTATTTGGACAAGTTCGCAGATGGACTTCCCGCCACGGGACTCATGTTCCCTTTGGAGATAGTGATCGAACGGAATCGCGTTCTGCGCGCCCTGATTGGCATCGACGAAGTCGAACAGAGCATCACCTATGCCGGAAACATTCCCGAGGGCGCCTATGCGCGGTTCATGGTGGGACACAGAGACGATCTGATCGAGGGGACTCTGGAGGCAGCGCGCAGCAGCATTGCCCCGTTAACCAACACGAGTGCCCAGCTTTCTTTGCTCGTGAGCTGCAATGGGCGGCGTTTTGTCCTCAAACAGCGCGTCGAGGAAGAAGTGGAGGCCGTCCATGAGGCGTTAGGCCCGTTGACGGCGATGACCGGTTTCTATTCATACGGCGAGATTGCTCCACCATCTCTCGATCGCCATACTGAATTGCACAATGAGACCATGACGGTCACGTCCTTCGGCGAAGTTTGAGCGGAGAGGTGGCATTGCATGCACCGGCTGTTAGAACGGCAACTGAAGCGCCACCTTGGGGCAGATGCGCCATCCACGCGCCCCTTGCGCAACTTCCTCGAAGCCGTCGATGACGCCTACCAGAGCGCCGATTCGAGCCGTGAGATGCTCGAGCGTTCTCTGGTCCTGAGTTCCGAGGAGTTGCATCGTGCGAACGCCGAAATGCGAGCCATCTTTCAGGTAATTCCCGACCTCTTGTTTCGGCTCAAGCTGGATGGCACAATCCTGGAACTCAAAGCCGGGTCAGAGGCCGATCTTCTTCTCACTCCGCGCAATCTGATTGGAAAGAAGATCCAAAACATCCCGGACAGACAGACCGCCACCGTCTTTCAGGACTCGTTGAATCAGTTGATGTTGAACGCTTCAATGCGCCAGATCGAGTATGGGCTCAACGTTAAAGGGAAGGAGAGATTTTTTGAAGCCCGCCTGGTGCCATTTCTAGATGACCAGGTGGTCGTGATCATTCAAAATATCACCAGGCGTAAACAAGGGGAGGCCTTGATACAGGAAAATACGCTCGAACTGCTGCGCATCAACAGCCAGCTTGAGGAAGAGATCGAGCGTCGGCACGCAGTAGAGGAGCGTCTCCTGTACGATGTCTCGCATGACCGCTTGACCGGATTGGTCAATCGCCAATTCCTCATAACTCGCGTCGATCAATGCATCGAGCTGGCCAAGCGTGACCCTGATTTCAAGTTTGCGCTGCTTTTTGTCGATATCGACGATTTTAAAGTCGTCAATGACAGCCTGGGGCACGAGGCCGGCGATCACCTGCTCATCGGCGTCAGTCTCCGGCTCGCCGCGGCAATCCGCGCGGTCGATACAGCTGGCAGGCTAGGCGGAGACGAGTTTGTCTTGATTCTCGTGGGAAATACCAGTCAGCGCGATGCGATCCTCGTTGCCGAGCGCATCAAAAATGCAATGCAAGAGCCGTTTCTTATCAAGCAGCGCGAAGTGACGGTAGCCCTGAGTATTGGCATCGCCCTAGGCCGGCACGAACATGAACAGGCCGCCGACATCCTCCGCGACGCCGACGCCGCGGTCTACCGCGCCAAGCGCGATGGCAAAAACCGCACGGTCATCTTCGGCGCAGAGGCGCCTGCGGAGATAGGCCAAAGACCCACCCAGGCTGAGGCGCGATAAGAGCCTATCCGCAAATTGGTAGCGCCGACCTCCAAGTCGGCTGTCCTGTAGGTCTCCGGGGCCACAGCAACGCCTGGCGACTGTCTGGCTTGTTCTAAGCGGCTGCGCTATCGGAGACCAGCGCCCCACCCGTCTTGGATTCAGGTCGCACCAGCCAATAGATACTAACAACGTGCGTAATCATCAGCAGAGGCACGTAAAGGATCGGAACCGCGTAAGCAGCGCCCAGTTGGCCTGCCACAGCCGGAAGGCCCGCCCGAATGGCGTGGTAATAGTTCAGCAGAAGGTCCGAGATCCCCACCAGATTGAATCCCGCGATGAACAGCCAGAACAGCGGCCGCATGCCCACCGTGAGCAATGCCAGCATGGCCAGCACTCCGGTCGCAAAATCGGCGTAAGCGGCAAAGGTGGAGAAGCTGGCCGGTAAGTTTGGGCCGACAACGCCGGGAAGAAGGAACACCAACCCGAAGAAACGAAAGCTGTGCAGCGTCGCGATGGCGCGATGCGCATTGATACGGCTCATGGATCGGAGCTTGGGTAGTATGTAGGCGGAGAAGCAAAGCAGCCAAGCGACATAACCTGAAACAAGATGGATTTGGAACAGAGTTTGTGGGGACATAGAACCTCCTGTCTGCATAAGATTACACATATCATCCTATCGATTCAGAATTTCTTCGCTTCCGCCAGGCTGGACAATGCATCTAGAGATGATCGCCGGCATCCTATAATGAGCCATGCGTTACCAGCCGGAACATAAAGCCGAGACACATCGCAAGATTGTGAAAGACGCCTCCCGCCGTGTTCGCTCTGAAGGCATCGCTGGCGCCGCCGTTTCAGCCGTTATGCGCGACGCGGGCCTCACGCATGGGGGCTTTTACAGGCACTTCGGCAGCAAGGACGACTTGCTCATGGAGGCGCTGAGCGATGCCTTTCGTGAGACCGCGGACCGATTGACAAGAGCCGCGGAAAAGTCCTCCCTGCCCCAGACCGCTTGGAAGGAGATTGTGAGGGCCTACTTGAACCCCGAGCACTGCGACCATGTCGAGTGCGGCTGCCCGGTGGCCGCACTCGCGCCCGAATTGGCCCGAGTTGATAAAGCAACCAAACCACGGATTGCGGCGGAAATCGCGCAATACAGGAATCGAATGCTTCCATTTATGCCTGGCCGGCGGACAGCCGATAAGGAGCGCGCCTTCTTTTCAATTTTTTCAACCATGATTGGCGCAATGGAAATCGCTCGCATGATCCCGGAGCCCGCGATGCGAGAGAAGATCCTGGCCACCGCGCGCGAATTTCTCCTGAGCAGCTTTTGATCCCCCGGTCCAGTCAATCCGCAGGTCCCACAGGTCTCGTTCTTGAGACCTGGGATCCAATGCCTCACACCGAAGATCGGCGTCCGTTTCCTCCGCATTTTTGTTGCGGAAGGGTGAGACCGCAAAAACCTCACCCAGCAACGCTCACATTCACTCAATTCGGGAATCCCCGACATGCCGAGAATAAAGCCCCCCAGGCGCAGAATCTGGATATCCAACCCCAATCTCCTTTCCGCCCTTCCAGGCAGATTCACGCCCAGCCCCTCCTCCCAAAACCCGGGGAAAGGGGGCGTATCCTGAACCGGAACGGGGTATATCCTTGAGGACGCCCTCCAGAATAAATATATTAAAATGAAATACTTGCTAAAACAAGATCATTCCTCGCCGATACACTGAGGCCCGCACCTCTGGCCTATTTTCGAGTTCTTTTGAGCATCATTTTCCCGTGGGTAATTCCGGGTGTTGCCCACAATTTCACTGCCGCTTGCGTGCTTTGGCCTCATGAAATCGGTTCCCCTTTCAGCAGATCGGGTTGGAAGAAATTCCTAGAAATAGCCCCTCCCGCAAAGTGGTAGACAAGGTGCATCTTCCGCACTTGACAGCCCCATCTACCCGGATTATTGTTTGATCGTTTTGTGAACGAGGACTCTACAACATGGCGTATTTTCAGTTACAACCTGCCGAGTTCGATCTCCAGCAGCTCGCGGAGCAGTATTGGCAGGAAGCAGGCGTGCGCGAACGGCAACTTGAAGCCGCCGCCTATGAAGCCGGAGAAGCAATTCGCAACGGCGAACACACACTGTCCAACATCGAAACTATCGTTCGCTGGAAATCCGAGCGAATGGTCCATTACCTCATCGGCAACAGCAGCGAGGCTATTCGCAGCGCCCTGGCAGTCGCCGCGGCGCCCGACTCCTCCGCCGAAAAGGCAGTCAACGCACTCGTCGAACTGCGCGGCGTGGACATCGGCATCGCCTCGGCGATCATGTCGGCCCTCTACCCCGACCGCTATGCCGTTCTCGACTATCGTGCCCTCGAGGCACTCGGTCACGCGCGCCACGATGTCCGCTTCTACACCGAATACAACGCCACGCTCAGGCACCTGGCGGAGTGCGAGGTAGTCCGGCCCCAGGGCGGTCTTCCCGCCCCCACAGCGCTCCACGCTCTCGAGCGTGCGCTTTGGGAGTGGTCGCGGACCCATGCCGAGGAGCTGGCCGCGCACTAACGCCGGCACAGCATTGCCCATGTCCGGCGAGGTAGAATCGCCTTCGTGAGCAACTCGTTTGAAATCGGCCCGGTGCAAGTAGGCGCGGGCCGGCTATTTCTTATTGCCGGCCCGTGCATCATCGAGAGCGAAACCCATGTCCGCACCATGGCCGACGCCCTGCAGCGCATCGCTGCCGATCTCGGCGTTCCCCTCATCTTCAAGGCCAGCTACGACAAGGCCAACCGCACCAGCGTCAAAAGTTTTCGCGGCCCCGGCCTTCTTGAGGGCACGCGTATCCTCGGACGCCTGGCCCGCGAGACCAGCCTTCCCATCCTCACCGACGTGCACGAGCCCGCCCATTGCGAAGTCGCTGCCGAGGCAGTAGACGTTCTCCAGATCCCCGCGTTCCTGTGCCGTCAGACCGACCTGCTGGTGGCTGCGGGCAAAACCGGACGCGCCATCAACATCAAGAAAGGTCAATTCGTCGCGCCCTGGGACATGGTCCACACCGTCGAGAAGGTCCGCTCCACTGGCAATGAGCGGATCTTTCTCACCGAGCGCGGCTCCAGCTTTGGCTACAACAATCTGGTCGTGGATTTCCGCGGGTTAGACATCATGCGCGCGCTCGCGCCCGTAGTCTTTGACGGTACCCATTCCGTGCAGCAGCCTTCAGCGGCCAACGGTGTCAGTGGCGGCCAGCCGGAGTTCATTCCGCTACTGGCGCGCGCCGCGGTCGCCGCAGGCGTCGACGGGCTCTTTCTCGAAGTTCACGACGACCCTGCGAATGCCAAGTCCGACGGTGCCAACGCCCTTGATCTCAAGCTGCTCAAGCCGCTGCTTAAATCCCTGCTGGCAATTCACAAGGCAGCAGCGGAACCGTAGACCATCGATCCGAGCGAGCGTCTTTCAGGTGTTGTTACCGGCGGCATTCAAAGTCCGGCTTCGCGGTCTTTCCATCCAGAAGGAAGCACTCAGCCCCGCCCGTATCGGTCCGAAATGTCCGCACGCGCGCCTCCTCGAGCTCTTCCAGCACCTCCTCGCGCGGATGCCCGTACCGATTTCGCAGACCGCACGAAATCACCGCCCACTGCGGCGCCACCTGCGCCAGAAACGCGGGCCTTGTCGACGTCAAACTCCCGTGATGTCCCACCTTCAGCAGCGTGCTTTGTAAACCCGCTTCGCCCAGCATCGCCTCTTCCACAGGCGATTCCGCATCGCCCTCCAAAAGCGCTGAAGTGCCGCCGTAGGCCAAACGCAGAACCAGCGAATCGTTGTTTGCCGGCTCCGCGCCCGGTTCGTAACCTCGAAACGGCGCCAACACATTCACATCGGTTCTGCCGAATGAAAACGCATCTCCCGCCCGGAAGGTCCTCACGCGCACGTGCAGCCTCGCTGCTTCGTCGAGAAGCGAGTTGTAAGCCTCGACGTGTGGATTGTTTCCGACCCAAAGCTCATCGGGATGGAAGTTGCGCAAAACCGCGGGCAGGCCGCCCATGTGATCGGAGTGGGCATGACTCAATGCGACCGCATCCAAATGCCGAATTCCGCGTGCCCACAGAGCCGGAGAAACAACTTCTTCGCCGATATCGAAGTCCTGTGCTGCCTGGCGAGGCCCTCCGCCAAAGCCCCCTCCATCCACCAGCAAGGTCTTCCCGTCGGGAGTGATCAGCAGCAGCGAATCTCCCTGTCCAACATCGATTGCCTCCACAAGCAGCGCATTGCGAGCATGCTCTATTGGGCGCGGCTCGACCGCAGCCACCGCAGCCAGCGCGAGTGCCACCCAGGCAAGGCGCCGCTGCCAATGCCGTTCGCTCGCAACACTCCAGTGGGCCAGCACAATAGCCATGGCAAGCAGAACGCAGAAGGTCGCCGATTGCCACAGCAGCCGATCGGAAACGCGGAGATCTCCATAAGCCAATGACCCGAACACATGCACCAACCCCACTCCGAGATGCAGCACCAGCGCAACAACCATCGCTGGAACCACAGCTAACGAAGGCCAGATGAAAAGCAACACCAAAGTGAGTAGCGCCGCCGGCATTAACACCGTAAGCAGCGGCAGAATGAAGAGATTTACCGGCAGCGCAAATAGGGTAATGCGATGAAAATAGATCGCCATCGGCAACGTCATCGCCAACTCAACCACAAGAGACACGGCCAGCAACTCGATAAGGCGAAGTAAAAAACGCACCGTCCAGGGGAAGATATCCCAAGCAAGTCTGCGGTGCCCAATCTCCTGCAATTGCGTGGCTATCATCCGCAGCAAACTGCGAAACTGCGCCAGGCGCGGTCCCAGCTTGGCGTCGATCGCCGTCAGCCGAAGATCGCGCGTCGCATTCAGGTAAGGATGCACCGTGCCCCGCAGAAGAGGAGCCGCGACGCCGGCAATTGCGATCACCGCAAGCAATGTCATTTGCAGACTTGAGTCGAATAAACTGCGGGGACTCGCGGCGAGCAGGCACAACGAAGCAGAACCAATAACATTCATTGGACTGCGTTCGCGGTACACGAGCCGGCCCAGCAGGTAGAGCGTGACCATCCAAAGCGAACGCTGCACCGGCGTCGCAAACCCCGTAAAAAGCGCGTACGCGAATGAAATAAAAATCGTGAGAAACGTAGCCGGCACGCGCGGCAGCCGCATCCGCCGCGTAACCCAGAAAATGCATCCGGCCAAAATGGCGAGATGGAACCCCGAAACCACCAGCATGTGAAAAGAGCCAGTGCGCTCAAACCCCACGCGCAGAGAATGGGTCAGGTAGGTGCGGTCGCCGGCGACCATGGCGCTCAGCATAATGGCGTCGTTTTTGGTGAGCCTCAAGGGCGCGGGTAGCCAGCGCATCGCCGCGGGCAGCGCCAGCAAACGGCTTGTAGTGGTGTGCTGCATGCCGCTGAGACGGCAGGCCAGAAACGTACCGGCGCTCCCCGTCTGCCCGAGGCGTTCTATGCGGTCGAGGTCAACGCCGGCAGTTGAGGTAATTCCTTGGCCGACAAGAAAATCCTCCCTGCTCCAGGCGCCCGGGTCGTGATAGGTCTCTGGCGGCAACAGTCGCACAATCGCACGGACACGCTCTCCGCATTGAAAGGCAGCTGCTTCGGCCTGAGTCGCCGTCCCTTCCGGCCACCGCACTGTCAGCCTCACACCACCTGTAACTGGTGACTGCGCATCCTCCGAATCCGTGACCGTTTCGAGGCTCGACACACGCAGATCGACTCGTTGCATCAACTCCGGCGCAGAAGGCTCGACAACCGGAGTATCGTCATTCAGGCTTTGCTCCGTCTCCGCGCGCACCGTACTCGCATCCACCACTGTGCCTTCCACAGTGCGAAGCAAACCGTCTGATAGCGAAGCCAGCGTAGTCGCCGGCGCTGGATGCGGTTCCATCAGTGCGCACCAGGTACCCAGCATGCACCAGAGGATCGCCAACGGAAGCCAGACAATCCGTGGTGCGCGCAGGGCTGCCACACCGCACAGGATAGCCACGAGGGCCAGCGCAATCAGCACCAGGCTCGGCCGCATCCACAGCCAATGGGCAACGGCAATTCCAACTGCAAAGAGCCATGCAGCATGAAATAGAGGCACGGCGCTCAGGCCGGCAACAGGCACTCCGGTGGTGGGGGGATCAACTTGCATTGGGCCCAGAATTTAAAAGGATCTATGGGCTCAAGCCTATCAGGATCGGCGCAAGTGGACCACCGTCTCCAGATGGAAGGTCTGGGGAAACAGGTCGGCGAGTGTAGCGGATTGGATCTCGTATCCCGAAGCGAGCAATGCGCGCAGATCGCGAGCCAGTGTTGCAGGATCGCAGGAGACGTAAGTCAGTTCCGATGCGCCAACCTCCGCCAGCAGACTCGTGATCTCCGCCCCAAGGCCAGTGCGTGGCGGATCGACAACGATGAGGTCAGGTCGCTCGCCCTTGCTGCTCCTGTTCCTGTTCAGAAAGTCGAGAGCCGCGGCACTCACAGCGGTCCCCGTCGTCCCGCGCAGGTTCTCCTTGAGAGCCGCCACTGCCGGGGGAGCAGACTCAACTGCAATCACGCGCGCAAAGCTTTCCGTCAGCCTTCGCGCAAACAGCCCGACCCCTGCGAACAGGTCCCACGCGACCGCGCCCTTTTTCCCGGCAGTCACTGCATCCACCAGCCCATCCACCAGCCATCGATTTACCTGGAAGAAAGCGCCGTGGTCCACGCGATAGTCGAACCCCGCGGCGCGATAAGCGAGGAACGGCTCGCCCCATTGCGCAACCGTGCGCGGAGGTTGAGTTGACCCTCTCTCGCCTGCGCGTCCTTCCTCAATAAGCTCCAGGCCCTTCGCCGCGCCAACCCGCTCGGCAAACGCGCGCGAAAATTCTCCAAAGCCTTCCTGTGCGGCGCGGTCCTTTACCGGGCCTGCCGTGAAGACACTGGCAAGCAGTGAGTTCTCGCCGCCATCGCAGAACAGTGAAATCTCCGTAGGACGCAGCAAGCGAGAAAACGGCCGCACAACTTCAGCGAAATCTTTTGCAGCCTCTACCAGCAAGGGCGCGGCAATCGGGCACTCCGCAATCGGGACCACCGCATGAGACCGCCGACCTCGGTAACCAGGATTCCCGCCATCGTCCAAAGCCAGCCGTATGCGATTTCGGTAGCCCCAGGACTGCGACTCGGTCTCCGCACGCAGCAAAGAGATTTCCTGCGGCGCCCGCACTCCGCCGCGCTCCAGCGTTTCCCGCAGGATAGCCTGTTTGAAGGCGATCTGCGTCTCATAGCCCGCGTACTGATAGTGGCAGCCCCCGCAAGCGCCGAAATGCCGGCAAGCGGGCGTCACGCGCCCTGGAGCCGCCGCCACAATCTCTTCCACTTCAGCAGTTGCATAGCCTCGTTTGTGCTCCGAGATACGTACGCGCACTTCTTCGCCCGGCAACGTGAGCGGCACAAAAACCGCCTTGCCTTCCATATGGGATAGAAAAGCGCCGCCGTAAATAGGCTTCTCAATCTGGACGAGTTTCTCTTGTTCGCCAGGCTCAACCGGCGCAGGTCGGTTCCGTCCCAATCTTCCCTCGGAATGATTGTGCGGCACGGACTTGCCTCGGCGTTTCGTCATTGCTGGCTCATGTAGAACAGGCTCAGGCGCGGCAGACTATAGTGCACCAGCAACTGCTTCTGCACAAACTGCCGTTCCACTTGCCGCAGTTGCACCGCCCCCATCCGGCTGCGATAAGGTGCGAGTTCACGCGCCGCATGTTCTTTCAGTCCGACCAGTAACTCCTCGGAAGCCGCCGCGGTGAGAGCCGCAAACAGCTTCTCTTCAAGCACAGTGAGCGAACGCTCCAGCACTTCCAAATCCACATGCTCCAAGCCATTCGCTGTTACACCACGTACCTCGCCAGCCAACTCGCGCAGGCGAACAGCGGTTGCAGCGCAAGGCTCAGGTGCGACCGTGCTGGCATCCAAAGCCGCAGCCGCAGCCTCAAGGTGCGCCGCAATGCGCTCGTGTTCAAAGCCCGACTCGCTCATCGCAGCAGTTGTTCCAGTCGTCCCTGCCGAGGCCTCATTCAACTCTACGGCGGCTTCCATCACCGCCTGCGCGCACCATGCCAGCCCGTTGATGCGCCTCATGCGTCCGCGCTTCTGCCGCGCCTCGTACTTGTCAAAGGCCGCTTCAATGCCGCGCAGAGCCGCCTCCAGCGGAATCCCTGCCTCGCGCCAAGTCTCAATCAGCGCCCAGTCCAACGTCGAGAGCAACAGCAGCGATCCGCGTCGCTTCTGAAAACGCTCTTCGATTTCCGTAAAGTAGTTGAAGTAGTTCAGCACGGGCGCCTCAGCGGGGCCGGTTGCGCTGGCGGGCCGCGCGATTGCGCTCAAACAGAATCCGCAGGCCGTCGATGGTGAGCCATTCGTCAATTTCCTCGATGAAGCGGGAGTCCTCCGCGATCATGCGCGCCAGTCCGCCGGTCGCAATCACGCGCGGTTTTGCTTCAGGGTCAGCCTTCTTCAGCTCTGCAAGAATTCGCTCCAGAATTCCATCCACCAGCCCGATGTACCCAAAGTAGAGTCCGCTTTGCAAATGCCCCACGGTGTTTGTGCCGATCACCTTGGCGGGCCGCTTGATGTCTACACGGCTCAGCCGCGCCGCGCGGTTGAACAGCGCGTCGGCGCTCAATCCCAGGCCGGGAGCGATTGCGCCGCCCATGTACTCGCCGCGCGCTGAAATCACTTCAAACTTCGTGGCCGTGCCAAAGTCCACAACGATGCACGGACCGCCGAACCGTTCGAACGCCGCGACGGAATCAGCCAGCCGGTCCGCGCCCAGTTCCGTCGGATTGTCGATCAACATCGGCATACCGGTCTTGATTCCCGGCTCAACAAACATCGGCTCAATGTGAAAATAGCTTTCGCACATCTGGCGCAGAGTGGAGTCAACCGGCGGTACCACGGATGCGATGATGATGTGTGTTACCTGCTTCGGCGCCATCCCATGCATTTCGAAGAGATTCACAAAGAAAACGCCGTATTCGTCCACGGTTTGCGTACGGTGCGTGGTCACGCGCCAGTGCGCAGCAAGCTCCGGCTTTTCGCCATCCAGCCGGTAGAGGCCCAGCACCGTATTCGTATTGCCGACATCGAGAGCAAGCAGCATCGTCTTCTCAGTCCGTAATCAACGATCCATTTCGGCGGCGCGGATGCCGCCCGTTTGCACTGTTACGATTCCAGCGTTCGTCTGCACCCGCAGAAATCCGTTTCCATCCAATCCCGCCGTCACGCCGCGGCATGCCTGTGGCCCATGTACTTCCACGCTTCGGCCTTGAACCCAGGATGAGTCAGCCGCGACGCGCGCGGGAATTGTCTCGGTTGCCACCGCATCTGCAAGCGCAAGCGCCTCTCGCTCCAGCGATTCTAGCAGGGCGACAAGCAGGCCCTGGCGCGGAATCCTTCGCCCCGCTTCGAGGTCCAGCGACGTTCCCGGCGTGCTGAGCCCTGGATCGAAGCGGCGTTGATGCACGTTGATGCCGACGCCCACAACAGCAAACTCAACGGCGCTGTCCTCGGTCCGTGCTTCCACCAGGATGCCTCCTGCTTTTCTCGGGCCGATCAGCAGATCGTTAGGCCAGCGCAAATCGACCACGAGTCCCGTGACCGCGGAAATAGCCTCGCCCGCCGCAAGCCCAGCCGCAAGCGGCAGCAGCGGCAGGCGGGCCGCAGGAACCTGCGGGCGCAGCAAGACACTCATGTAGAGCCCCTCGCCCGCGACGGAGTGCCACGCATGATCGCCGCGCCCGCGTCCCGCTAGCTGCTCATCGGCAAAGTAGACGGAGCCGTGCGGCGCGGCGTTGCGGGCAGCCTCAAGGGCATCGTTGTTGGTTGAGTCCGTGACCGCAAAAAAATGCAGCTTGCCGGCAAAGATGGTTCCCGTAACTGCGGATTCAAGAGCCGCCAGATCGAACATTGTCGGGCTCACTCCGCCGTGATGGTCATGGAGATGTCGGCGGCCTTGGCCGAGTGGGTCAGCGCGCCCACGCTGATAAAGTCCACGCCCGTTTCTGCGTAAGCGCGAATGTTTTCGAGTACAATCCCGCCGCTGGCCTCCGTGGGAATCCATCTTTCCGTCTGGCCCTCGGTCTCCTTGTGGATGCGCTCGACGGCCTTTTGCACCTCTTTCACCGTCATGTTGTCCAGCAGTATTGCCTCGGCTCCATGCGCGAGCGCTTCTTCCAACTCCGTCGGCGTCCGCACTTCCACTTGCACACGCTGGCCCATTCTTCGCTTTTCCAGGGCGCGGGTCAGGGCAGCGGTCAGGCCGCCGCCAAGTGAAATATGGTTGTTCTTGATCAGAATTCCGGAAGCAAGATCGATGCGATGATTGGTGCCACCGCCGCACTGCACCGCGTATTTCTCCAGGACCCTCAAGCCAGGAACCGTCTTGCGCGTATCGAGCACACGGGCATGAGTTCCATGAATAGCGTCAACGTATGTGCGCGTCAGCGTCGCAATGCCGCTCAGGTGCTGCAACAGATTAAGGATCACGCGCTCACAGCTCAGCAGCGCGCGGGCGTTATGCCGGATGACCGCCAGCACCTGGCCGGAGCGAGCCCGGACCCCGTCAAAAATCTCTGGGTGACTGACAACCTCAAATCGAGTCTGAGCAGGCGGACGCGGATCGAGTCGCGCAAAGATCTCAAAGAAATGCGGCACCGAGCCCAACCCGGCCACCACCAGTTCCTGCCGGGCGACGATGGCCGCCGAAGCGCGCAGCTCCGGATCGATAGTCAGGTTGGTCGTGGAGTCGGACACAGCCCGATCTTCCACTAGGGCCTGCTCCAGCAATACGTCAATGCGGCTGCTCTTCCAATCCATAAAACGGTTCTCTCAACCACTCCAATTAAGCTGTCATCCTGAGCTTTCCATTGAGGCTGCCATCCTGTGCGAAGGTCGGCGCGGCGAATCGAAGGATCTGGCCTGAAAATACATAGGCTGCCGACCTCTTTCCACATCCACAACATTGTCATCCCGACAGAGCATAGCGACGAGGGATCCGCAGTTGTCTTTTCATGGTCCTGGATGAAACGACCTTTCATGAAGGATTTGCGGTTGCTTTTCGTTCGATTCCTCATCCAGTTGGCAAGGCCCAGAGCGCGGAACGCGCCTTCTCCAGCAACATCCGCGTCTCGGATTCCTGCTTCTTCAACCCCTCCACAACCTGCGCCGGCGCCTTCGCCAAAAAGCTCTCATTCCCCAACTGCCGCTCCGCGGCGGCCAACCCTTTTTCATACTTGGCGATATCTCTTGTCAAGCGTTCCCGTTCCGCGAAAACGTCCACAGTGCGCTCGTAGGTTACCGCAACGTCGAAAGCCGGCGTGGAATGCTTTGCCAAGCCTGCCGTGATCTCAGCCACAAGGCGAATTTTGCTAACGCGGGCAAGGCGCTCGACGATGGCGCTCGATTTCTCGAAAAGCCCCTGGTAAATCACATCAGTCCGAACCTCGATTGGTGTAATGGCCTTCTCTTCGACGCCAATCTCTTTGCGCACTGCACGGATTTCGACAATAAGTCTCTGCACAAGCTCCATGGTGTTGAGCGCATCGTTGTCGATGGTGTCGCCGCCCTGCGGATACCGCGTCAGCGCAATCGACTTCGCTGGTGGATTGCCATCGTATAGTGCATGCCAGATTTCTTCCGTGAGGAACGGCATGAACGGCGAGAGCAGCCGCAATGCCGCCTCAAACACAGAGACCAGCGTAGTGAGCGCGGCCTTCGTCGCCGCCTTGTCCGCTGTCTCCGAAAAATCCAACCGCAGCTTCACAATCTCCAGGTACCAGTCGCAGAAGCTGCCCCAGAAAAACTGGTAGATGAGATTGGCTGCGTCGTCGTACCGGTAATTCTCAAGCGACTGATTCACCTTTGCCGCCGTCGAGTTCAGTTCTGCAACAATCCAGCGCTCCTCAAGCGGCGCATCCGCAGCAACCGTGGGCATCGCACCCAGCGCAGAAGGATCAACCGCAATCCCAATCTCCGCCGCCCGGTCCACATTCATAAACAGGAACCGCGCCGCGTTCCAAATCTTATTGGCGAACGCACGGTATCCCTCGGTCCGAGCCACGTTGAAGGCGATGTCCGTCCCCGGCGAAGCCATCGAGGCCAGCGTGAACCTCACCGCATCGGTCCCAAACTGCTTCACAATCTCGATCGGGTCGACCACGTTCCCCTTGGTCTTCGACATCTTCTCGCGGTTCGCATCGCGCACCAGCGCATGAATATAGACCTCACGGAAGGGGACTCCGTCCTTCAACTCTCGGACTGACCCATCGGGAAGGGGAATGTCACCCGCAAACCAGCAGCCGAGCATGATCATGCGCGCAACCCAGAAGAAAAGAATGTCGAACCCGGTGACCAACAGGCTCGTCGGATAGAACGCATCGAAATCCCCGCGATTCTCCGCGGTAATATTCGGCCAGCCAAACACCGACACCGGCAGCAGCCCCGACGAAAACCACGTGTCCAGCACATCGGTCTCCTGCGTAATCTGCGCGGACCCGCAGTGCGCGCATTTGGTCGGGTCTTCCCGCGCCACAGTAATCTTGTGGCAAACTCCGCAGTGCCAAGCCGGAATCCGATGACCCCACCAAAGCTGCCGCGAGATGCACCAGTCGTGGATGTTCTCCATCCAGTTCAGATATGTCTTCTCGTATTGTTCGGGCGTAAAGCGGATCGCCTTTTTGCCGTCCGCTCCCGGCTTGACCGCCGCAATCGCCTTCTCGGCCAGCGATGCGCTGCCACCATCCGGCTTTTTGTTGACGGCGATGAACCACTGTGTCGAAAGCCGCGGCTCCACAACCGTCTTGCAGCGGTCGCAGTGGCCTACATTGTTTGTGTAGTCCTTCACCGCCCCCAGCAGTCCCTGTTCATCAAGGTCGGCAACAATTCTCTTGCGCGCAACGTAGCGGTCGAGCCCCGCGTAAGCCCCGCCTTCGGCGTTGATGTGCGCCGTATCGTCCATCACGTTGATGGAAGGCAGATGGTGCCGCTCGCCAATGGCGAAATCGTTAGGGTCGTGCGCCGGCGTCACCTTTACAGCGCCCGTGCCAAAGTCGCGGCTCACCCACTCGTCGAGAATCACCGGGATCTCGCGATTCATCAGCGGTAGCCGCAGTTTCTTCCCGTGCAGATGCAAATAGCGCTCGTCCTCAGGATGAATGGCCACAGCCACATCGCCGAGCATGGTCTCCGGCCGCGTCGTCGCCACCGTCAGAAACTCTCCAGTATCCTTCCCGTCCGCGCCCAATACCGGATACCAAATCTCCCATAGGTGTCCCTTGTGCTCGTCGTAAACCACTTCGAGGTCGCTGATCGCCGTCTGGCACCTCGGGCACCAGTTCACGATGTAAGCGCCGCGATAGATAAGTCCCTGCTCGTAAAGCCGCACGAACGCCTCACGCACCGCAACCGAGAGCCGTTCGTCCATCGTGAAGTATTCGCGCTGCCAGTCGACCGACGCCCCCAGCCGCTTCATCTGGTCCAGAATCGCTCCGCCGTAGTGGCGCTTCCACTCCCACACGCGCTCCACAAAAGCCTCGCGGCCAAGCTGCTGTCGGCTCGTGCCTTCAGTGGTCAACTGCCGCTCCACCATCATCTGCGTCGCAATGCCTGCGTGGTCAGTTCCGGGCAGCCAAAGCGCGCGCCGCCCCGTCATGCGCCGCCAGCGGGTAAGAATATCCATCTCCGTCTGGTTCAGCATGTGCCCCATATGCAGGCGACCCGTCACGTTGGGCGGAGGCAGAAGAATCGTAAAGGGGGAGCCGTCCTGGCCGGATTTTTTCTCACCGGAAACATTTGACGCCGGAGTCGGCTGCGCAAATAGCTTCTCGCGCACCCAGTACTCGGCCCAGCGGTCTTCAATGGCGGTGGGGTCGTACGCTTTGGGCAGGTCGTGAGGCATGGGGGTTTTCAGGCGTATCCCCATGAGTTTGACCCTTTTGAAAAGGGGTTTCGAGCAAGGGGACCACCCCTCACTTTACCAGATTGAGGCCTATCTAGATTTAGGCGTCGGAACGTCGAAGGCTCGCCGACAAAGCAAAAGGCCGCACCGATCACCGATGCGGCCCAGCCCACTCTTGATTGTTCCTTAGAACGGGTTAATCTTCGCCAACCCTTTCTTTTTCTTCTTCTTGCTCGAAGAATCCTCGCTCAAATCCGTCTTCGGCTTTTTGTGCTTGGCGCCAGCTGCCTCTGTGGGCTGCGTAGGCGCCGTGCCCGGCTTGATCTCGTTTACCTGCAGCGGAGCCTCAGCCGGCTTTTCAACCGCAGGCAACGCCGCGCTGGTTGGACCAACCGCCTTGACCAGCGCATTAGGGTCAGCCGCGCCTGTCCCGGAGGGTGCGCTTATGATCTCGGCGCCCACGCCTGTACCTCCCGCCGGGGCCTCCATTTGCAGTGGCGCGTTCGATGGCTGGTCGGTCCTCGGCGGCTCGTTCACGCCGGTCGGTGTAGCATTGGCCGCTGGGGCGACAGGTCTTCCGGCATTGATGGCGTCGCTGTACATCGCCAGGTTTTCCTTGGTCACATCGGGCGCGAAAGTGCGTTTGGGGTCGTCCAGACTTGGTTCGCCCACGTGGACTGCCTCAACCACCGTAGGTCCGCGCTTGATCAGGCCCAGCGTTTTGTCCGTAAAATGCAAGGCCTGGCGGCTGCGCTCTTCGGCATCGCTCTCTGCGATCGCGGCCTGTGTGGGCTCCGGCACGGGACGGTTCATAGCCACTAGCCGGTCGCGTGCATCTTCAACGTGCGGAGCCATGGGATAGCGAGTGATCACTTTGCCATAGGCGGCAGCAGCCCGGTCCTGGTAGATCGTGGTCAACCGTTCACGGATGGCGCCAGGCAGCCCAGATGCAAGCCGAAATTTTTGCGCTTCTCCCGCATAGGCGTCGCCAATTGCCAGCAGTGCCTCGTCGCTCTTCGAATAAAGTGGGTACGTGTCGACTACCGTGCTGAGCCGCGCGATCGAAGCGGAATAGTCTTCGCGGCTCTCATAATAGAGGCCGATTCCCGTCTCACGCTCGGCCAGAACCTCCTGCACATCGCGCAGTTTTTGCTTGGCTCGCGGAATCAGCGCCGAGTCCGGAAACATATTGATCATGTCCCGGTAAGCCTTTTCCGCTTCCTGTGCGTTCGTATAGTCGCGGTCGGGCTTCTCCATTTGCTGGTAGTAGATGTCGCCTACCTTCATCTTTGCTTCGGCTGCTTCGGGTGCATCGGGAAAGAACGTGATGAAGTCGTTGTACTCGGCCTCGGCCTGGGTCAGGGCCGCCGTGCCGCCTTCCTTGAACCAGCTGTCGCCCACCGAAAGCTTGGCCCGCATCCGGTATTCCGAGTCGGGATAGGTATTCAGCAAAGTCTGCAGATCGAGCCTGGCCACGTCAAAGCGGCCCTTCTTCAGTGCGAGCATTGCTTTGTCGTAGAGCTCCTTGTCCGGCTGCTTCG
>JBARBP010000017.1:0-6125 GCA_049793195.1 Occallatibacter sp.
CCAGGGCTCAGGCACCTTCTCTGACCCGCAATTGCAAGGCAACGCGACGCTCTCCACGCTGGCCCTGGGAGGGGAACCCGTCGGAGCTCTCGAACTTGTGGCGCACACTGCCAACCACTCGCTTAACTACGACATCACCACTCGACTCAACAGTACCGAACTCGCCGTCCATGGGCAGACGGCATTGAGCGAAGACTTCAGAACCCAGGCCCGCCTCGAGTTTTCGCGCTTCAACATCGATTCGCTCCTCAAACTCGCTCACGTCAAAGCCCTCAGCGGCGAATCCGCGCTGGCCGGTACTGTCACCGTAGAAGGTCCACTCACCCACCCCGAGGAACTTCGTGGCGAAGCCAGCTTGCAGGAGCTCGACGCAACCATTGCCGGCGTTCACCTCAAGAGCCAGGGGGGCGTCCACGCCACCCTGGCCAACGAGCGCGTCCGCCTTGACCCGTTGCATGTTACCGGCGAAGACACTGACCTGCGCGCACAGGGCAGCCTGGCCCTCACCGGCGCGCGGCAACTGGACATGGCCGCCAGCGGCTCCATCAACCTCAAGCTGGCCGAGACCCTCGATCCCGATCTCACTGCCGCCGGGACAACGACCTTCCAGGTGCAGGCCCATGGTCCGCTCAAGAATCCCGGACTTCAGGGTCGAGTCGATTTCCAGAATGGCGCTCTCTCCTTCGAAGACCTTCCCAACGGCCTAAGCCAGTTGCACGGCACGCTCGAGTTCAGCCAGGATCGCCTCGAGGTCAGGTCCCTCACCGCCATGAGCGGCGGAGGCCCCTTGAGCGTAGGCGGTTATCTTGCCTACCAGCACGGTATCTATGCCGACCTGTCGGTTACCGGCCAGGGCGTCCGCATCCGCTATCCGCAAGGGGTCAGCTCTCTTGCAGACGCGACGCTTCATCTGCAAGGCTCGCAGAACAACCTGCAGCTCTCCGGCAATGTGCTCATCACCCGCTTCACCATCAGTCCCGACCTCGACTTTGCGGCCCTCGCCGCGCAGGCCAACTCGGGGCCAACTATTACCTCGCCCGATGCCCCATCGAATCACATTCGGCTCGATGTCCACATCCTCTCTTCCCCGCAATTGAATTTTCAAAATGCCTTTGCAAAGCTGGCCGGCGACGTAGACCTTCGCCTGCGCGGTACCGTCGCCACCCCCTCGCTCCAGGGGCGCGTGTCCATCACCGAAGGCAGCGCCATCATCGCCGGCACTCGCTACGATCTTGAGCGCGGCGACATCTCTTTCACCAACCCCGTGCGCATCGAACCTGTCATCGACCTCAGTGCCACCGCCCGCGTCGAAGATTACGACATCACGCTGAGCATCCACGGAACCCCTAGCAAACCCTCCGTCACCTATCGAAGCGATCCTCCGCTGCCCGAGTCCGATGTCGTCGCGCTTCTCGCCCTTGGCCGCACCGAGAATCAGCAGCGCATCTACACCCAGCAGCAGGAGCAGGCGCTCTCCAACCCCACCACCGACGCCCTGCTCGGCGGAGCGCTCAACGCCACTGTCAGCAGCCGCATTCAGAAGCTCTTCGGCGCCGGTTCCGTCAAGGTCGACCCCAACTACCTCGGCCCCTTCGGCAACTCCACCTCCCGCATCATTGTCGAGGAGCAGTTAGGCCGCAAGCTCACGCTCACCTACGCCACCGATGTCAACACCACTGGCCAGCAACTGCTTCAGGCGGAAATCGCTATCAACCGTCACGTCTCCCTCCTCGTAGCCCGTGACGAATCCGGCGTCTTTTCCATGGTCGTAAAAGCCACCCGCCGCTTCCGCTAGCGAATTCACGCATCTAACCCAAAGACGCTTTCCGCGTTAGACGCAGAGTTGTGCTTTTCTTCAGGTGTGCGCGATCATTTCCCCCCTTTTTCGCTCGGCGCAGGATTACCCAGAGATTCCTTGCTAAATGCCGGCTCTTTTCGGGCCGATTACCGATCATCCTGAACAACCCCGAAACCTCTTTCCGCAATCTGTGTCTATTAGGGTGTTAGGCGCGATGCCGGGCCAAACCCGGCAATCCGCGCGATCAACCAAAGTGAGGTGTTCGACAATGAGAATTACAAAGCTCAATCTCAAAGCTGCTCTATTGGCAACGTTGCTTGGTGCCACGCTAGTATCCTTCCCCAGAATTTCTGCTGCTGCGGACGATTCCAGCACCGCCGCCAGTGTCCAGTCCAAACTAGGCGATTCCAAGTACAAGAACGTCAGAGTCGCCGTCGACAACGGCATTGCCACGCTTTCTGGAACGGTCGATCTCTATGAGTACAAGGCCGACGCCGACAAACGTGTCCACAAAGTGAAGGGCGTAACCGCGGTCCGCAATGAAATCCAGGTTGCGGGTCCCAATGTCCCCGACCGGGAACTTTACACCAAATTGCTCGAGAAGTTGACATACGATCGCGTCGGCTACGGCAACGTCTTCGACGCCATCTCCCTCAGCGTCCAGAATGGTGTCGTGACTTTAGGCGGCCATGCCAAGGACTACCCCGATCGGGATTCTGCTTTGGCCCTCGTTTCTACATACCCTGGCGTAAAAGAAGTGGTGGACGAAGTCCAGATCGATCCCGCCTCGCCCATGGACTGGCAAGCGCGCCTCGCCGTTGAGCGCGCAGTCTACGGATTTCCCGCGCTGAACAAGTACGCCATCGACCCCGCCAAACCGATCCGCATTTCCGTGCAGAACGGCAACGTGGAACTCTATGGAGTGGTGGACTCGCAGGCAGACAAGGATATGGCTTTCCTGCGCGCCAATGCTGTCCCCGGCATCTTCAGCGTGAAGAACTATCTCCAGGTAGCCAACCAGGCCACCGAAAAACAATAACCGGATCTGTTTCGGAACCCGGCGTCGCGGGTCTAGAAATCTAGACCCGCGATACCACACGCCTCCCCACACCAGCCAGGCTCTAAAATAGCCTTTCCGATGCTCCCCGGATCAAAGGCGGCGCCAATCGTGTGGCCATCAAACTCCTGCACACGCTGGTGTGGCTTTTCTTTGTTGCATGCATCTTTGCTGTTCCGGTCGCCGCAGGTGTGCACAGGTTTTGCCTTAGCGCGCTTTTCTCCGCCCTCGTCCTGCTCGAGTGCTTCGTTCTTGCATTGAATCAATGTCGCTGTCCGCTCAGCGATCTCGCAGCCCGCTTCACTCCAGAAGCAGCAGACAATTCCGCCAACTTCGACATCTACCTGCCCAACTGGCTAGCCCGTCACAACAAAACAATCTTCGGATTCCTCTTCGTCGCCGGCGGCCTGTTCGCACTCGCGCAATGGCTGCTTGCCGCTCGATAAGAGCCGCTCGCTGCAGCTGTACTCAATTACACTTCTAGATAGACCACCATGTCCGGCATTCTCTCCAAAACGCGCACCACTCTGGAAATGATCAAGTGGGAGCACTCGATCTTCGCGCTGCCATTCGCGCTCACGGCTGTGTTGCTGGCCGCCAATGGTCTTCCCTCCTGGCGCACCTTAGTCTGGATTCTCGTCGCCATGGTCTGCGCGCGTTCCTGTGCCATGGCCTTCAACCGCTGGGCAGACGCCGATTTGGACGGCGCCAATCCCCGCACCAGCAACCGTGCCATTCCAGCAGGATTGCTTTCCCGCCAGTTTGTGCTCGGCTTTACGGTTTTGATGGCGCTGGTCTTTGTGGCCGCCGCATCGCAACTGAATCGACTCGCTCTCTATCTTTCGCCGCTGGTGCTGTTGGTGCTTCTCGGCTACAGCTATATGAAGCGCATCACCCGCTGGTCGCACCTGGTGCTCGGTCTCGCGCTCGGTCTCGCTCCTTCTGCTGCGTGGATCGCGGTGCGCGGCAGCCTCGACATTCGCATCCTAGTGCTAACTGCGGCGGTCACACTGTGGGTGGGCGGCTTCGACGTACTCTACGCCTGCCAGGACTACGAGCACGACCGCGAGGCAGGACTCTACAGTCTGCCCCGCGCAATAGGAATCCCCAAAGCCTTTTGGGCCGCGCGCACAATGCATCTGGCCATGCTCGGATTGCTCATCTGGTTTGGTCTGCTGTTTAATTTTCAGATCGTCGGCTGGGTCGGCATCGCCGCGGTCGCGCTCCTGCTCGCCTACGAGCACTCCATCGTCTCCCCACGCGATCTCCGCCGCCTCAACGCCGCCTTCTTCACCATGAACGGCGTCATCGCCATGGTGTATCTAGCTTTCGTTGCCGCAGACCATTGGATACGGTTCTAAAGCCGCCGGCCCTTGTACCATGGTTCGAGAGAGCGATTCTATCAACCCATCGATCTTCGCCAGTTAGGAGCACCGCGCGTCCGCATGAACATTGCAATCCAAGGAGAGCCCGGCTCCTTCAGCCACGAGGCCGCACTGAAGCTGGTCCCCGGCGCCATCATTGTTCCCTGCATGCTCTCCGCTGAAGTCTTTGCGGCGCTCACCGATGGGAGAGTCGATGCCGCGGTCATTCCCATCGAGAACAGCCTGGCCGGCTCCGTATCGGAGCATTTCGATCTCCTGCTTACCCACGACGTAAAAGTGGAGCAGGAGACGCTGCTGCGTATCCACCACAACCTGATCGCAATTCCAGGCGCCGTGATCAGCGAGATTGACCGCGTTTTTTCGCATCCCGTAGCTCTGGCGCAGTGCCGGCGCTTCCTGGCCGCCCACCCCAGGATGGAAGCCTTCGCCTCCTACGACACCGCCGGCAGCGTCAAGCAGCTGGTCGAGCTCCGCGACCGCCATGCGGCAGCCATCGCCAGCGAAGCAGCCGCTCAGTACTACGGCGCAGAAATCCTGCAAGCTGGAATCGAGGACAATCCGGAGAATTTCACCCGCTTCTTTCTGGTGCGCCGCGCGTCCGAGTCCGTAGCCGATCCTGAATCGAACAAGCTTAGCCTCGCGTTTTCCGTCGAAAACCGCCCCGGTTCGCTGGTGGCTGTGCTTAACGAGCTAGCAGCCCTGGGCACCAACCTTACCAAGATCGAGTCGCGCCCCGTGCACGGCAAGCCATGGGAATACATCTTTTATGTGGACTGCCAAATCCGCTCTTCCGGCGAAGGCTCGCGGGCGCTCGAAGCGCTCGGTGCGCATTGCGCAATGGTCAAGGAGCTGGGCCGCTATAAAGATGCGTCCCGGTAGCACCGGCCTTCTGCGCCCGCGGGAAAATTCATAACAGGCTCTGGACAAAAACAAACGGGGACGAGCCAAAGCCCGTCCCCGCATCGAGTATTCCAGATTTGTGATCTCTGATCTCTTGATCTAGAAGTGATAAGCTACGCCGACACTAGGGACAGAGATGTTGTACCAGCGCTTGGTGTCCAACTGGGCATCGCCGAATGTAGGCACCTTGGTCACCCAGCCGCGGTACTCGGCGCGAATGTCGAAGCTGGGACTGATCTCATAAGCAAAACCGGCTCCGTAGATGCCGCCGACTTCCGTTTGCTGTTTCACGTCCAGCGACGTGGTACCGGAGTTGCGGATGGGCAGGAAGATGAAGCCGCCTGGTCCAGCTTCCACAAAAGGGTTCAAATTCTTGAAGACAAAAGATTTAACAAAGGCGCCCGAAATTTCCTGGGTGCGGGTGTTCACGTGGTAGTTGTTCGGATTGGCGTAAAAGTGGATGCTGTTCTCGTAGGTGACCGAATAATTGGCCTCTATCGCGGCGGTGGGGGTCAACATAAATCGATAGCTCAACAACCCGCCAAAGGCGCGGTTCGCGCTCACCTGAACTGTGGTGGACGAGGCCATGAACGGCTCAATAAGTGCCGTTCCACTAAGGCTGATGTCTTGACGGCTCTCCTGAGCGCGGCCTGCGGCCACACTCACGGCCAGCAGGAATGCTATTAAGGCGATCTTCTTCATTCGGTCCTGAACCTCACAACTGCGCACTCCGTCCGGCTTGGCAACATGCTTGCCGGTCCTCGGGCAGTGGTCCGGCGCGCCGGTTGGATCCGGGCCCCGCTCTCAGCATTGTAAATGCCCCGACCGGGTCATGGCGGAAACCGTGCGGCTGCCGGCAAATGGAATTGTTCCATGGCTATAGACGCAGCCGACGGCAAAGCGGCACCGGGCGGCGCAGAAAGCGCTCAAATAGAACTTTCAACTGGCCCGTTCCACATGGAAATAAAAGGGCGGCCCCTGCTTC
>JBARBP010000018.1:0-9130 GCA_049793195.1 Occallatibacter sp.
GGAAGCAGATCGGCGATTCCACGTCTCAAGCAAGACTCAAGCCAGTGCTCCGGCTGCATGCGAAATAGCGAGTCGGTGTGGGCGCCATCGGGGTGTCGGCTTCGAAAAAGTCTTGCGAGCAGTTCCCTGCATAGGTCTTCATTCTCCTCGGTGAGAGGAGTTTCGTTAACACCTGCGCCAAACGTTACCTCATTCTCTCTGGCAAAGGAGTGGACCGATACACCGTGGCGCACGCATGCAAATTCCAAGCCGTGCAGCAGCAGGCCCACCTCGGTGGGCGAGCTGGCGCGCATCTCAACCCGCTCCCGGGCCGCTGCGGGAACCAGAGCCATCAGCCTGGCAATTCCATGTTCACATCGCTCAATTGCTGCGGCCGACGAAAACGAATGAACCAGCCGCGACTCAAGGTTGCCCGTGTCACGAAAATCCACTTGCACAAGCTCTTCGCTGCGTTCATCGAGACTGAATAACTGAAAGTCGGCGACAGTGTGATTAAGCCAGGCCATTCGTTCGGCGGTTGTCCGCCATGCACCGTCAGGCACAATCACTTTGAGCCCGCCGAAGTGCCGCCGTCCATCCCCGTGCTGGCGGCAGTAATCGAGCCACAGAATTCCCAGCGTTAGGATGCCGTCAACCATGGCGGCGGACTCTGCCTCGCTTACGCCGATGACCGCGTCCGCAGCGGTGCCGCGCAGCAATCGCCCACGCACATAAGCGGGGCCAAAACTATGTTCCAGATCCATCGCTGAGCGCAAACCGTCAACCTTTGCGTCGTGGAATCTCCGCGTCAGCACTCGCTCCAACAGTTTTTGGTAGTTGCGGCGACTGGCATCGCGTGCCGTGGGCGTGCGGCGGTCGCTGGCGGGCACAAGCTCAACGGCCTGCGGTTTGGCGGCGCCCATTCGGCGAGTCATCATGCGCAGGCACTGCGCGCGCTCCTGGACCTCGACAACGGTCCGCAACCAATTGCGTTCTTCGCTCCAGATTTGAAGCAAGCACCGGCCGTGCTGCTCGCTCACCGCATAGTGAGAAATGCGCATGTCGAAGACAGCGCGGCCATCTTCCAGCAGCGCCGCCGCCGGGTGGTCCGCCAGATAGTTTTCAATGGATTGAGCCAGCCGGCTAGCCGACGCGACAGCGTCTCCCGCAGGCATGCGCTGCCTACCAGCCCTTGCGCGCGCGCAGGCCGGTGATGTGCGCGGTGTGGTGGTGGCAATGCCACGCGTAAATTGCCAGCACGCGCTCCAGGTTCTGGCGGCCATTTTCAGGGTGGAAATAGCCCTTCTCGAAGTCCGCGTCAGTCATGGATTCAAGAAGCGCCACCCAGCGCTGGTGAAGCGCGTCAATAAACATTAGCGAGCTTTCGACGGGTATCCTGCTGTCTGCCAGATTGGCCCAAGCCGCTTCGTCATAGGGCTTGATCGTCGGCCAATCTTCGGTCAGTGCCAGCTTGAAGCGAACGAAGGAATTGGCATGGCTGTCAGCCAGGTGATGGACCACCTGCCGCACCGTCCAGCCGCCGTCGCGGTAGGGCGTATCGAGCTGGGTCTCGCTCAGCCCGCTGACCGCAGCGCGCAATTCCTCCGCGAGGAGGCGCAGAGCCTGAATTTGCGATGGGCGCAGTGCTCGCGGATCGCCGGCGGGGGCTTTGAAACGGCCAATCGGATAACGCAAGTCATCTAATTCGCTTAGTTCTGCCATGGCAAAACATTACCATGCGAACCGACAACGTACTGTGCTATTCACCACAAGAGAGCACGGCCGGCTGCACGAAAGCGTCTAATTTACAGATCCCTTGGTTTGAAGAACGCGCGCTAAGTCTTGCGCTGGGGATGGACCGCTGCAGGATGCTTCGTTGCCTCGTGCTTTGTATATTGGTGCGGCGCGTTTTTGTGCAGTGGTTTCGGCGGACGATGGTGCTTTACACCGGCGAATGCCGGGCCGGTAGACAGCACCAGAAACAGCGCTGCGGCAAACAACTTATTCATGCGACAAATCTAGCATGCGGAATGCACCTCTGACAGACGCCAAATGTCTCCGCACCAAGACAGAAACTACTCGCCCCGCCGGGCGCATTTGCGGGATCGATGCATCGGCACGCTTCAGGCGGGACGATGGTGGTGATGATGGTGATGGTGATGGTGTTGCATCGCGGCAGCGATCGCCGGGCTGGCAAACACGATCAAGAACAAGGCTGCCGCGCAGATGATTTTCATGAGTGCAATGTAACACGGGTTCGGCGATTTGGGAAACTGAGGAGGAAGCACCGCACCAAACTGGGAACGAACTCCGGCTGCTCCCGCCGAAACGCCAAAAAGCGTAAACTGAAGATACGATGATGACACCGGCTCCTTCCCCAGTTCCCGGTCATAAGCGCTACTTCTTTGAGAAATTCGGCATCACTGAGCGGTTGCTTGAGCGCTGCCTGGGTGAAGCTCTCTCTGCCGGTGGCGACTATGCCGACCTTTACTTTGAATCGGTTACGGCAACGGCACTGGGGGTCGACGAGCAGATTGTGAAATCGGCCAGCCAGGGGAGTAGTGCGGGGTGCGGGATTCGGGTGCTTGCGGGGGAGCGAACTGGCTATGCATACACCGACAATTTGAGCCCGGAACGCCTACTGCATGCCGCCAAAACGGCGGCGCTTATCGCTTCAGGGCCGGCAAAGCAGTTGGTGCAGGGTTTTACCGAGACATCTGGCGCCGATCTCTATCCGGTTCCGCTGGGTGGGTACGACCTGGACCTGGCAGCGCGGCTGGAGCTGATTCTTCGCGCCGACCGGGCTGCACGCGCCTTTGACAACCGCGTGGTGCAGGTGAGGGCGAGCTACTCGGAGGAGCTGCGGCGGATCCTGATTGCCGCTTCCGATGGCGCCTTCGCCAGCGACACTCAGCCGCTTTGCCGGCTCAATGTCTTTGTGATCGCCAAGGATGGCGCCGTCACTACGAAAGGTGGGGCGGGCGGCGGCGGCCGGGCGGGACTGGACCAGTTTGTGGGTTCAAAAAGCCCGGAAGGCCTGGCGCGCGAGGCTGCTCGGGGAGCGATTTTGCAACTCGGCGCGGTTCCGGCGCCAGCCGGCGAGATGGAAGTGGTCCTGGGGCCGGGGTGGCCGGGAATTCTGCTGCACGAAGCCGTGGGGCATGGCCTCGAAGCCGACTTCAACCGAAAGAAAACCTCGGCATTCACGGGGTTGATCGGGCAATCGGTCGCGAGCTCAAAAGTCACGGTGGTGGACAACGGAACCATGGCAGGGCGGCGCGGTTCGCTCAATGTAGACGACGAGGGATCGCCGACTCAGGAGACGGTGCTGATCGAAGGCGGCATCCTGAAGGGCTATCTCTCCGACAAGCTTTCCTCACGCCTGATGGGTTGCGCCAATACCGGGTCAGGACGGCGGGAGAGCTACCAGTCGATCCCCATGCCGCGCATGACTAATACCTACATGCTGGCCGGCGACGACGCGCCTGAAGACATCCTGCGCTCAGTAAAGCGGGGGCTCTACGCGGTCAACTTCGGCGGCGGACAAGTGGATATTACTAACGGGAAATTCGTTTTCTCGGCGTCGGAGGCCTACCTGATTGAAGACGGCAAGATCACTTCTCCTGTGCGCGACGCTACGCTGATCGGCAATGGCCCTGAGGCGCTCAAATACGTGTCGATGGTAGGGCACGATCTGAAGCTGGACGAGGGGATTGGCACCTGCGGCAAGGACGGACAGTCCGTTCCCGTTGGCGTCGGCATGCCTACGATCAAGCTGGACAAAATGACGGTGGGAGGAACGGGCCGGTAGACCGGGAGTGAACGATGGCTCGAATACCCCACGTAAGAGTTAAAAAGAAGGTAGTTTCCCCGGTTGGTTGAGATTTGCTTCTTTACGCCGCGCAATCCCTGCTTACCAGTGGCAGTTCCAACTCAATGCGGTCATGAATCATCCTCGCCGCGATCCGTCCGCGCGGCCCGCGCTCCAGGTGTACCAGACCGTAATTGGCCATGGTCTTGAGCGTGCGGGAGAGATTCGACTTCTTCCGGCCTGTCATCGCTGCCAATTCTTCAAGCGACCCAGGCGTTCTTTCCGCGATAACCCGCAGAAGATCGCGGTTGCCTGCGGAGAGTACTTTGGCGAAGGACTCCGTTGAAGGAAACCAGACGCGCGGATCCTGCGGTGCGAGCTTGCGCTGGCCATGCGCAATGGCAAGGGTCATGGCTTTCATCTCGTCGTAGCTTGCAATTCCTACCTTGAGTGTGGTCATGGCTGTGCTCCTCTCTCCTTCAGTACTGCGTCCACTTCCGCCCAGAAATCGGCGAGCGGCGTCGCTGTAGTCATAGGGCTTTACCGTTCGCATGCGATGGCGATGGTCTTGTGGACCGCCGCATTTTTGTCTGCCAACACGATGGGCATTATCGAATCCAACTAACCTTTCGCCGTCCATTCCATGGAGCGAGAGCGAATAATCAAGTCCATGCGGTTTCTCTGCTGTGTGCGGAACCTGCGTAACGACGAACTTGACCCAGTGGCCGCCATCCGGATCAACCACTAAATTGAGGCCGTCAAGGCCAAGTAGCGCGTCGAGAGTTGGATCGCGCTTTTGCATTCCCAAGAAAGGTTATCATATTAAGATAACCATGGCAACCTTTCTATCAGCGTTGGCATAATTCCAAGTCTGGGGTAACTCCGCCCAGTGCCGAACCATGAGCAGTTTTGTTACTGTTGAGCCATGTCCCAAGCTGCTATTCCAACGACTGAAACTGCACTCGACCTTGAATCCCTGACCGCGGACGTGGTGGGTCTGGCCATGAAGGCTGGGGCCAGCGACGCTGAGGCCGTGATGCGCGAGGGCGATGAATTCAGCGTAAATGTGCGCATGGGAGAGGTGGAAACCCTCAAGGAATCCGGTTCGCGGGGGCTGGGGCTACGGGTGTTTCGCGGCAAACGGTCGGCTTCCGCGTCAACAAGCGATTTGACGGCGGACGGGATTCGCCAGCTTGTGGACGGGGCGATGGCGCTGGCTAAAGTCACAGAGGAGGATCCATTTACCGGACTGCCGGAGGCGACGGAGTTCGGTTCACTGAGCGGCGACCTTCACCTCTATTACGACGACGTTTACTCGCTCGAAGGGCCGGAGCGCATCGAGTGGGCGCGGCGCGCGGAGGCGGCTGCGCTGGGGGCCGACCCGCGGATTACCAACTCCGATGGCGGGAGTTTTGACGCGGCGACCGGGCGCATGGTGCTGGCTAACTCGAGGGGGTTCAAGGGCGGTTACCGGACCAGCTATGCAAGCGTTTCAGCGGCTCCCCTGGCCAAGGACGCGAACGGCCAGATGCAGCGCGACGGCTGGTGGAGCAGCGCGCGGAGTTTCGCGCATCTCGACACTCCAGAAGCGGTTGGGCGGGAGGCGGCGCGACGGACACTGCGCAGATTGGGAGCGCGGCGCGTGCCTACGCAAAGAGTGCCGATTGTCTTTGCGCCGGAGGTTGCGCGCTCGCTGATCGGGAGCGTATTTGAAGCTGCTTCTGGAGATGCGATCTGGCGTGGAGCGTCGTTTCTGGCAGGACGCCTGGACAGCAAGATTGCCGCGGCCAATCTGACCATAGTCGACGACAACACCATGATGCTGCCCACAGGCGCAGGAGGGTATGGAACGTCGCCCTTCGATGGCGAAGGCCTGCCCTCGCAGCGGACGGTTGTCGTGGAAGAGGGGGTGCTGCGCAGCTATCTGCTGAATAGCTACACGGCGCGGAAGCTGGGGATGAAGTCTACTCACAATGCATCGCGCGGGCTGGCAGGCACACCGGGCATCGGGTGCGGCAATCTTTACCTTGAGCCGGGAACTCTTTCGGCGGACGCGATCATCAGGGATATTGTGGCCGGACTTTACGTCACGAGCCTGATGGGTTTCGGCACCAACATTGTGACCGGCGATTACTCCCGTGGCGCGACCGGTTTGTGGATCGAGAACGGCAAGTTGACGCACGCCGTGGAAGAAGTGACGATCGCCGGGAACCTCGCAGATATGCTGATGAACGTGACGTCCATCGGCAACGATCTCGAGTTCCGCGGCTCAGTTGCTTCGCCGACGCTGCGCATTGACGGGATGACGGTGGCGGGGGCTTGAGTGACGCAGCATTTAGTTACTAGCTTCCGGCTGGCCATCGTTCCCTATTCCGGACGGATTATGCGTCTTGGGTGAAAACTCCGTCATGAAACGGAGATTTTGCGCAAATTCTGGCAGCCTTCAAGCGGAGGTTTTGGAGGATTAAGGAAATCTTCTCGAAAATGACTATGTAGATGCCGACGATTTGCGAAGAATGACGGGATATAAGCCGTCGTCTGAGCGCAAAAGCAGGCTTATATTTGCGACGAGGTATGAGTACGGTTCGTTTTCAGTGGGGCTGCGGGGTTGGCAGAGTTAGCAAGGCAGCCGGGCTAGGCCGGTGTTAGCAAGTCAGCGGCGGCCTGCTTCGGTTAGCGGAGTTTTAGTCCATGACGGAGACTGGCCAGGGGGGAAGGGCGGAGTCAAGGCACCCAACCGTGGGGGCGATGGAGGAGATTGCCTTTGACCCGGCAGATCCGAAGGCTGCGCTAAGGCGACTACCGCAAAAGGCGGCGGTGTTCTCGCTTTATGGCGCGGAGGCGCATGCAGAGCCCTACATTGGCAGAACGCCAAACCTGAAGGCACGGCTGGAACGGCTGCTGCAGCCCTCGGCCAAACATCCGCGGCGGCTGCAACTGGCGGGGCGAGTGCGGCGGATCGTTTGGCGGCTTACGGGATCGGAATTCGAGTCTCTGCTCACGCAGTTTTTCCTTTTGGAGGAGATTTACGGCGCGAAGGCTTTGGAGAGGATGCATTTGCGAGCGCCGGCGTTTGTGCGGTATCTGGGGAGCAATCCTTATCCACGAATCGTGGTAACCAACCGGCCCAGCCAGCGCGAGGCCGAGTGGGCCTATGGGCCCTTCGCTTCGCGTGCTGCCGCCGAGCGTTATGTGGACGAGGCGCTGAAACTGTTTTTGTTGCGGCGCTGCACGGACGATCTCGACCCAAATCCCAGCCACCCTGGGTGCGTCTACTCGGAGATGAAGATGTGCCTTGCGCCGTGCTACCAGGGCTGCACGGATGAGCGCTACGGCGAGGAGGCGGCGGCTGTAGAGAGCTTTATGGCCACGCGCGGCGAGAGCCGGCTGGTGATTCTGCGAACGGATCGCGATCAGGCGTCGGCGAATCTGGAATTCGAGACGGCGGCCGCGTTCCATGCGCAGGTGCAACGGGTGGAATCGGTGCGAGCGCTGGCGAGCGAACTGGTGCGGCCGCTCAGCCAGTTGCGGGCAGTGATCCTGCAAGGCTCGGCGAATCCAGACGAAGTGGCCATCTTTCTGTTTGAAAATGGGCGGCTGCGAGGGCCGGCCGTTTTTTCGACGCTCGGCATGAGGATTCAGAACGAGCAGTCGGGGTCGACGTCGCTGTTTGCGCAGCCATTGACGATTGAGGCGGTGGTGGAAGAACAGGGAACAAGAGAACAAGGGAACGAAAAGGCAGGGAATAGGGAACAGGGATCAGGGAACAGGGACGCCCCTGGAACGGAGATTGCTTCCTCAGCGGAGGTGGGTTCGGCTGAAGGATCGGGCGCGGGAGCTGCGCGAGTGAAGGTTGCGCGGGGGATGCTTGAGGGGCGGATGGAGGCGGTGCTGGAATCGCTGACTGAAGGCACGGGTGCGCCGTCGGCGACTGTCCGGCAAGCGCATCTGGCTCTGTTGAAGCGGTGGTACTACAGACCAGAGGCGCGGCGGACGGGAGAGATTTTCTTTCCGGATGCGGAGGGTCGCTGGCCGGTCAAAGCCATCCTGCGCGGGGTGGATCGTGTGGCGGCTGCCGGGCTGAAGACGCCGGTTCCTGCGGGATGAGGCGGCAGGCATTGGCTTGGAATTCTGAAGTTCCTGCCCCTTCCGGAGAGGAACCCGGATTGGCTGGGACATGGTGTTGCAGTACCCAGGACAGATGCCCCGAAAGGCCGCCGATGGCCAAGCGAGAATCCATTCGAGCAATGCTGACGGGAGGACGGCCTCTTTCGATAGGCCGGGTCCGCGAAGTGGCCGCACTTGTTCTGGCGCAGCCGAGGAAGGCTTCGCGGTTGATTGACTGTCTTTGGGATGATGATCCGGGTGTGGCAAATCGCGCTGCCGATGCTCTGGAGAGAGCCTCATATCACAAGCCCGCGCTAGCTGTCGCGTGGAAGAAATCACTGCTGGGCCTGTTGGCAGAGGCAGAGCACAACAAGCTGCGATGGAATCTGGCGCTGATTGTGCCGCGACTCGAACTGACGGTTCCGGAATGCCGGAGGGCAGCGGCAATCTCGCGGACTTACCTTGAAGACCGGAGTTCGATTGTGAAGACCCTTGCGATGCAGGGCCTTGCGGATCTTACGCGCCGGGACCCTTCTTTGCTGCCCGAGGTGCTGGATATTCTGCGCATTTTGTCCCGGTCGGGAACGCCGGCGCAACGAGCCCGGGGGCGGATACTGTTGCGCAGGTTTGAAGCCCCCGAAGCGCGCGCGGGACGATCCCGGAAACCAGCGCCCAACGATGCTTGTGGCTGATACACTGACGGGGCAAGGAGTTACGCCAAAATCCTGCGCCACAAGAGCCCTATGGTTGAGCTGGTTCCATCCATCCTGTCGGCCGATTTCGCCCATTTGGCGGATCAGGTTGCCGCGGCCCAGCGAGGCGGCGGAACGGTGATCCATGTGGATGTGATGGACGGCCATTTTGTTCCAAACATTACCGTGGGGCCACCGGTTGTAAAGAGCCTCCGCAAGGTGACCAGTTTGCCCCTGGACTGCCACCTGATGATCGAGAACCCCAATGAATACATCGCCGATTTTGGGGAGGCGGGGGCCAACTGGCTGAGCGTCCACTACGAAGCTTGCACTCACCTGCACCGGTCACTGGAACTGATTGCGCACCATGGGATGAAGCCGGGCGTGGTGCTGAACCCGGCCACGCGGGTTGATCTGCTTATCGATATCTTGCCGATGGTCCACCATGTGCTGATCATGAGCGTGAATCCCGGGTTCGGAGGGCAGGAGTTTATCCCGTTTTCGCTGGACAAGATTCGACGCCTGGCCGAGTTGCGCCGGG
>JBARBP010000019.1:0-20242 GCA_049793195.1 Occallatibacter sp.
GACGAGACCTTGGGCACCCGAAAATCTTGCTTTTTCTAGAACAGTGGAGCCTGGCGGCCAGGTACTGCAATGCCGAAGTGTTCATAGGCAAGGCGAGTGGCCACACGCCCTCGCGGCGTGCGGTCGAGAAAACCGATCTGGATGAGGAATGGTTCGTAGACTTCTTCGAGGGCGTCTTCCTCTTCGGCGAGGGTTGCGGCCAGCGTTCCCAGACCGACGGGGCCGCCATCGTATTTTTGAATGATGGTGAGCATCAGGCGTCGATCGATCTCGTCGAAGCCGTGCGCGTCAACTTCAAGCATGGTGAGGGCGGCGTTGGCTGTAGGAAGATCGATGGTACCGGAACCGCGAACCTGCGCGTAGTCTCGAACGCGGCGCAGCAGCCGGTTGGCGATGCGCGGAGTGCCGCGGGACCGCAGGGCGATTTCGGCAGCACCATCCTGATCGATAGGAATCTGCATCACCTCGGCAGAGCGAGTGACGATAATGCGAAGTTCCTCTTCTGTATAGAACTCGAGGCGCAGCAGAATACCGAAGCGAGACCGCAGTGGCGAAGAGAGCAGGCCGGGCCGTGTGGTTGCGCCAATGAAAGTGAAAGGACGAATCTCCATCACATGCGTGCGTGCGGCGGGCCCCTGGCCGATGATGATGTCGAGCTTGTAGTCCTCGAGGGCGGTGTAGAGTTTTTCCTCCAGCACGGGTTGCATGCGGTGGATCTCGTCGAGGAATAGCACCTGACGCTCGCGCAGGTTGGTGAGGATGGCCGTCAGGTCGCCCTGAATTTGCAGAGCCGGCCCGGAGGTTTGTTGGAAACCCACATCGAGCTCGTTGGCGATGATGGTGGCGAGGGTGGTTTTCCCCAGGCCGGGAGGACCGAAGAGGAGGACGTGATCGAGGGCGTCGCCGCGCGATTTTGCAGCTTCAAGCGCGATGGCAAGCTGCTCTTTGGCCTTGGTTTGGCCAATGAACTCCCCCAGCCAGCGGGGGCGCAGTTTGAGTTCAAAGCCCTGCTCTTCGTCGGCGCGGGCGGCGCTGACGAGACGTTCCGGGGTGTTGTCGCGGGCGATGGCCATGCTGGAAAGAGTGTAGCGGTTAGCGGCGGCCTGGGCAAAGTAGCGGATGAGTTGCGCTGATTTGCGGACGAAATCCATGAAGCGCTCCAGCGGGCGAATCGCTTACACGCGGGAGTCGCCAGTGGGCGTGTAGCGCTTGTCGATCGCGTGACCAAATGCGAGCAGGTTGCCGTCGGGGGCGAGGAGAAGCAGAGAATAGCGCCCCTGAGCGGTTTAGACTGGAACCTGTCCTGCTGACACGATGACCCACCGGTTCGGAATCCTTCGCCGCTTTCGCTTCAATCGGCCGCAGCGCATTGCGGCCGGGTTGCTGGCGCTTTTCCTAATTCAAGGGCTATGGCTGACCGGACGCCAAACACTGACCGACCAGGACTACCAATATGCGCGGTGCGGGCGTGAGACGTGGGAGCGGCCCTCGGCGCTGGCTGGCTATTACACGAGCTGCGGCAATATTCACGACGGAATTCTGGCCTACCGGTTGGCGGGGCTGCCGCTCACGCTGAATCTTCTGGTCGAACGCGGATTTGACCATTTCCGCAAGCCCGAGGACCGCGTAGTTCAGACGGGCGGCGAAATCAGCATATGGGAATTGCGCCATCAGATGACGCATATCCTGCTGCTGTTGCGGCTTCCGTTTTTGTTCGCGGGATGCCTGCTGGGCGGGTGCATCTGGTGGGTCACTCGCCGACTCTACGGCGATCTGGGCGGCTACACGGCGCTCGCGCTCTATTGCTTTTCTCCCGCAGTGCTGAAGGCGTGTGTGACGCCGAATCCGGAGATCCTTGCGGCGCTGGGCGTTTATGGCGGCGTCTACACATGCATTGGTGTGGCCCACGCCATGCAAGGGCCGCGGCGCAAATGGCGGCCGCGCATGGTTCTGCTGACTTTGCTCTTCGGCGTGGCGGCCGCGTCGCACATTGCCGCCCTGCCGGTAGTGGCACTGCTGGGTCTGATGCTAATGCTGTGGGTGGCGGAAGGGCACAGGAGCCAGGCGCTGCCTGTGGTGCTGATGGCGACGGCCGGCGCCTTAGTGCTGCTGTTTATCTGCTATGGCTTTTCGCCGGATGCATTCAGCTATGTCTTCCGTTCGGCGGCAGGATTCCTGTGGTTCTCCCTGGAGCCGGCGCGGCGGTTCTTCAGCACACTGGGCCATGCCGGAATCACAGTGGCTGCATGCGCCGCGCTGGCGCTCTATTTGGGACTCAAACGCTCACGCTACTTTGGAAACACAACACCGCTACTTTGTTTTCTGGTTTTGATTCTGCTGGTCATGACGGGAACTCCAGGAAGCCCCTGGCTGTGGTCGCTGCCGTTTCTGTTCACATTTGTCGGCGGAGTGTTTGCCGACGCGTATGAAAGCCCACGGGGAAGGCTGGCGCTCGGCGCGGGTGCGTCAATCGTTCTGCTGCAGGTGGTCTTTTGCGTGCTGAATCTGGCAGGCTTCTTGTAAAAGCCGATTGACCAGGTACAAGCTCAGGATTTTCGGACTCCAAATCGGCGGAAAATATATCCAAAAGACCATTGAGACAGGAGTCAAATTCGGTGCAAAAGTGGACCGCATTGCCCGCGTTTCTTGAGGCTCCCGAAACGCTCTGAAAAGAACCTTATAAGTCGAAGTAAAATAAAGACTTATTTAAACATATCCACCTTGCTAAACCGCCCCTTCGACGCGTAAAATGAAAGCATAGCTTACGGACCCGGCCCTGCCTTCACCGGACCTTTTTGCCGCCCTCCGCAGAGCTCAAGAAAAACCCTATGGCAGACGATCAGAACCCCCAGCTCCCTCTTGACGGTGGCACGCCGCCCAACAGCGGCACCAACTTTCTCCCCATGAACATCGAGGAGGAGATGCGGCGTTCTTATCTCGCCTATTCGATGTCGGTGATCGTTGGGCGCGCGCTGCCCGATGCGCGCGACGGGTTGAAGCCCGTGCATCGGCGCATCCTTACCGCGATGGACCGCGAAGGCCTGCAGCACAACAAGAGATATTCCAAGTGCGCCGGCGTGGTGGGCGAGTGCTTGAAAAAGTACCACCCGCATGGCGACTCGTCTGTTTACGACGCGCTGGTACGCATGGCGCAGCCGTGGTCGTTGCGCTATCCGCTGGTGGATGGGCAGGGAAACTTCGGCTCGGTGGATGGCGATCCGCCAGCGGCGTATCGATATACCGAGTGCCGCATGGAGCGCATCGCCGAGGAGATGATGGCCGACATCGAGATGGAAACCGTCGATATGACGCCCAACTTCGATGAGACGACCGATGAACCGACGGTGCTTCCTACGCGGATTCCGACCTTGATCGTCAACGGGTCAAACGGCATTGCCGTGGGCATGGCCACCAACATTCCGCCGCACAATTTGACCGAGGTGGTCAACGCGGCCATCGCGCTGGTGAAGAATCCCAACGGCGGCCTGGCGGAAGTTCTCAAGCATGTGCAAGGGCCGGACTTCCCGACAGGCGGATTTCTTTATGGCAAGAGCGGGATTCCCGCGGCCTACAAGAGTGGCCGCGGCCGCTTCCTGATGCGGGCCCGGACTGCGCTTGAAAACCTGACCAAGGAACGCCAGGCGATTATCGTCACCGAGATTCCTTACCAGGTGAACAAGTCGAAGCTGATTGAGCGCATCGCCGAGCTGGTGAACGAAAAAATCGTAGACGACATCGGCGACGTACGCGACGAGAGCGACCGCGACGGAATGCGGATCGTGATTGAGCTCAAGCGCGGTGCGCAGCCGGAAATTGTGCTCAACCAACTCTACAAGCACACGCAGATGCAGGAAAGCTTCTCCATGATCTTTCTTGCGGTGCTGAATGGGCAGCCGCGCGAGTTGGGCCTGGATCAGGCAATCCAGGCTTTCATCGATCATCGCGTTGACGTAGTGCAGCGGCGAACGGTCTTTCTTCTGCGCAAGGCTCGGGAACGCGAGCACATTTTAGAAGGCCTGAAAATTGCGCTCGACAACCTCGACACGGTCATCAAGATCATTCGCGCATCGGGTTCGAGGGCAGAAGCTCGCGAGAATTTGTACGCGTGGGGCAAGGGGAGCGAGATCGTCATTACGCTCGAGCGCACGCGGTTGCCGCACGAGGAAAAAGGCCTGACGCTCAGGCAGATCGACGCGATCCTCGAATTGCAACTCTATCGGCTGACGCAACTCTCCATCGACGAGCTGCTCACCGAACTGAAGCAGGTGCGGGAGCGGATTGCCGAGTACGAATCGATCCTGGCCAGCGATGCCAAGCTTCGCGGCGTGATTGTAAAGGAGCTTGAAGAGGTTCGCGACAAGTATGGTGACGCGCGGCGCACGCAGATTCTGGACGAAACCGCCGAGCTGCAGCTTGAAGACCTGATTGCCGACGAACAGGTGGCCGTGACGGTGAGCCACCAGGGCTATTTAAAGCGGACGCCCATCAGTATCTATCGCTCGCAGCGGCGCGGTGGAACCGGCCGCATGGGCATGAAGACGCGCGAAGAAGATTTTGTCTCGCAGCTCATTATCGACTCCACGCACGCTTACTTGCTCTGCTTTACCAACAGCGGCCGCGTGTACTGGCTCAAAGTGTACGAAGTTCCGGACGTGGGCGCGGCGGGCAAGGGCAAATCAATGCAAAGTCTGCTCGACCTGCAGCCGGGCGAGAATGTCCGCGCTATTCTGCCGGTGCGCGATCTTGAAGAAGAAGGCAAATACATTTTCTTTGCCACGCAAAAGGGAACAGTCAAGAAGACGCCGCTCAAGGACTTTTCGAACGTGATGGCGCGGGGCATCATCGCCATCGGCATCGACAAGGACGATGAGCTGGTGGCGGCCCGTATCACCGACGGCTCGCAACTGGTCTTCCTGGCCACGCATCTCGGCATGGCCATCCGCTTCGACGAGTGCGATGTCCGCTCCATGGGCCGTCCTGCCTACGGCGTGCGCGGCATTGCGCTGGCCAAGAACGATTTCGTCGTCGGCACCGCAATCACTCCAAAAGAGCACGATCCTGGCGCCTATCGCATTCTTTCCGTCACGGAAAACGGCTTTGGCAAGCGCACCGATGTGGAGCAATACCGCCTGCAGACGCGCGGCGGCAAGGGTGTCAAGAACATGGCTGTCACGCCGCGCATTGGCCGCGTGAACACTATTCAACTGGTCGACGACACCAGCGAACTGATGGTCATTAGCCAGTTCGGCAAAATCATCCGTTGCGACACCAAGACCATCCGCGCCGCAGGCCGCGCCACGCAAGGCGTCCGCATCCTGAACCTTGAACCGGAAGACAAGGTCGCCGCAGCAGTTATCATCCCGCCCGAAGAACTGAAGGACGACGAGCCTACGCTGTTGCAATAGAGAGCATGTGCATGGACAAGACACTTCGCCGAGTGACCGATCTTGATGAGCAACAGGCCGAGTCTTATCGATATTGGCAAAGCCAGTCAATCGGCGCGCGCTTGATTGCCATTTCGGAATTGAGCCAGGACGCTTACGCATTCGCAGCCGTCTTCAAAGGAGTGCCAGCCCATGATGAGCAAGGATTTTCAGGACATCCTGCGCGCATTCAACGCCCACAAAGTTAAATACCTGGTTATCGGGGGCTACGCCTTCGGTGTGCACTTGGAACCGCGCACCACGAAAGATATCGACCTTTGGATTCGCACAGACAAGGAGAACGCAAAGGCGGTGTTTCAGGCGCTGGCTGAGTTCGGTGCTCCGGTAGATGGAATGACACCGGACGATTTCATGGACGGAACGATCTTTCAAATGGGCCAGTCACCGGAACGCATTGACATCCTTCAGCAAGTCTCTGGTCTGGATTTTGACAGTGCCTGGGGCCACCGTTTGGAAGGGTTCATCGACGAGAACACCCCGGCGCTGGTAATTTCGAGAGACGATCTGATCCGAAACAAGCTCGCAAGTGGACGCGAACAGGATCTGCTCGATGTTAAGAGGCTGCGAGCTGCTGAGCAGAACATAAGGTTGCCGCGGCAATGAGCATTCCGTCGGAAGAACTGAAAGACGACGAACCGACGCTGCTGCAGTGGGGGTCCTCAATTCGCCGGTATTAGCCGGAAATTCACGAGGTATGCGAGACAATGCCGGCGACAGGAGCAAGACCACTAGGCGCGACGGACGAAGCGAACGCGGCGCAGGCTGTGCGCCAGATGTTCGACTCGATTGCGCCCCGGTACGACCTGCTGAATCATGTGCTCTCGGCCAATGTAGACAGGCTCTGGTGGCGGCGCACGGCGCGGAGATTCCAACCTATCCTCGCCAATCCCGACGCGGCGGTTCTCGACATCTGTTGCGGCACCGGCGACATGACCATGGCGCTGCTCAAGCACAGGCCCCAGGGTGCCCGGCCGATTCTTGCGGCGGATTTTGCGCGCGGGATGCTGAGCCGCGGAGCCCTCAAGTTCGGCGGACCGGGTGTGGGTGCGCAAAAGACGGGCGCTCCGTACGCGATACCGATGGAGGCCGATGCGCTGCATCTGCCGCTTAAATCTGAATCGCTCGACCTAATCGTGACAGCATTTGGATTCAGGAATCTGGCCAACTACGAAGCCGGACTGCGCGAGTTCAATCGCGTGCTCAAGCCCGGCGGCCAACTGGGCATTCTCGAGTTCAGCGAGCCTGGAGGCCTGATGGGCAAAGCCTATGCTGTCTATTTCCGGCATGTGCTGCCCGCCATCGGTCGCCTCATCTGCGGTAATGACGGTCCATACAACTATCTGCCCACATCGGTCGGCAATTTTCCGTCTCCGAAAGAGATGCTGGCGTTGATGCAGTCCGCCGGCTACCAGGAATGCACGTGGCAACCCTACACGTTCGGAATCGCAGGGTTGTACACGGCCAAGCGACCGCTTGTAGTCTAAAAGACGAATGACTAGCGCCGCTCCCAGTTCGCCCGTTGTGAATGAGCCCGCGATGACCATCGCTGAGTCTTCCGCGGCAAAGCGGCGTGTTGCGCGGCGTTCGATGCTCGCCGCGGCGGCGATGACGCTGCTGAAGCTCGGCGCCGGTCTGCTGTCCGGGTCGCTAGGCGTGCTGTCGGACGCGGCGCACTCCGGTCTCGACATGGTGGGCGCAGCGCTCACTTTCTTTTCAGTCCAAGTTAGCGACAAGCCGGCGGACGAGGATCACACCTACGGCCACGGCAAAGTTGAAAACCTGTCCGCATTTTGCGAAGCCATCCTGATGGCTATCTCCTGCGGGTGGATTATCTGGGAAGCGCTCAATCGCATCGCTCATCACTCCATGGAATTGCACCACTCCATTTGGCCAGTGCTGGTGCTGCTCACTTCAATCTGCGTGGACTACTGGCGTTCTCGGCAATTGCGCGCCGTGGCTCTCCGCACCGGCTCTCCAGCCCTGGCCACCGACGCATTTCACTTTGCCAGCGACATCTGGGCCACACTCGCGGTGCTGGCTGGGTTGGGCGCCACTTGGGCAGGTGCACATTTCGGAATCGGCTGGCTCAAATATGCTGACCCGTTTGCCGCAGTTGTGGTTTCGATCATGATTCTGCGCCTCACGCTGAAGCTCGGCCGCGAGACTGTGGCTGTTTTGATGGACGAAATCCCGGCAGAGACGCGGCGGCGGCTGGTGCAGGAAGTGGAACAGGTGGACGGCGTACTGGCGGTGGAGCAAGCGCGTGTGCGCCGCGCCGGTGCAGGATACTTTGCCGACCTCACGCTGGCGCTCCCGCGGCGGTTCACATTTGAACACACGGGGGAGTTGGTGCAGTCGGCTACCGATGCTGTGCATCGCGCGCTGCCCAAAGCCGATGTTGTCATCCACACAGTTCCGCGCGAGGCCCGGGCGGAAAGCGTCTTCGACCGCGTGCGAGCCGTGGCTGCGCGCAACAACGTCAGCGTCCACGAACTGAGCGTGCAGTCGCATCATGGACGGCTGCGCGTCGAGCAGCATGTGGAACTCGACGAAAAGATGTCTTTGCGCGTGGCGCATGGCTTTGTCAGCACACTGGAGGCAGAAATTCTGCGTGAAGCGCCGGAGATCGACTCCGTGCTGACCCATATTGAGAGCGAGCCCGCCACCATTGAGCAGCCGGAAGAGATGGTCGAGGAAGACCGGAAGATTGAACATGCGCTGCGGATGGCGGCCCGCCTGTTTCCTGAGATTGTGGACGTGCATGAAATTATGGTGGGACGCGCTTCCGAGCACATTTATCTCTCCTGCCATTGCACACTGCCGGACGATTTGCCCATGCAGCAGGTGCACCTGGTGATTACGGCGCTCGAAGATCGCTTCAAGCTCGATTGCCCAGAGGTGCAGCGAGTCAATATCCATCCCGAACCGGTGACGGACAATTTACGATGATTTTGTGACGGGACTTGCCAGGCCGGCAAATGGCTAGCGAGAAACGGTTTTCGGTTTTAGTGCGCTTTGCACGATGTAAGAGGAACGAGTGAGACCTTTTGCGCGGGCACGGCGATCAATCTCCGCGATCTGACTCTTGCGGGCAGTAATGTTGATGCGCACGGTTCTCTCCGGCTCGCGGAGCTCGGTGAGGAAAGCAACGGCGCCCTTCATCGCTGGATCGCCTCGCAGGTCGTCGAGGGTGGAGGGTTTGGGAATTGCCTCTCCGTCCTGCCGCATTCCGGCAACATGGAACGCAAGAGCCTGCGCGGCCTGGCTGCGTGCTTCCTCAAGACTGGAACCGGCAGTGATACAGCCAGGGAAATCGGGAAAGCTCACGCCGTAGTCCGAATTCTTGTCTTTGTGAAGGTACGCGATGTACTCCATTTTCCCTCCATTACGTAAGCTTCAGGCGGCCTTGCTTTTCAATACTTTTGAGGGTTCCTCTAGGAACATCCTTCTTCGGGTACGGCACCGTGACCCGCCCCGGCTTCATTGGATGCTTGAATTGTTTGTGGCTTCCGGCCTGCGCAACTTCGAACCAGCCGTCGAACTGGAGCTTCCTTATGATCTCCCGGCTGTTCATCGCGGCGCGGCCCTTCATTTCAAGAATACACATTTCGTATACACTCATCAAGAAGAGGAATCTGCCGCAGAAGCGCATTTGACTTCACATCGCGAGCACAACGCGCGAAAATGTTGCAGAGGAGCGAATCGCGAGAATGAACCGTTCGATCGTGAATTTCTTTCAGATAGCGTCGATGCTCTTGCTGCTGGTGGCAGTGGCGCTGCTTGCGGCGATCACCACCATGCATTTCGCCATTCATGGGGCTGAGGTGCAGGTGCCGGCGCTGAAAGGAATGACGGTGGCCGATGCGCGCAGCGAGACCGCGGGTCTGGGGCTGAACCTGAATGTGGACAATCGCTACTACTCTGCCGACGTTGCGCCGGGGCACATTCTCACGCAGTCGCCCTCAGCCGGGACGGTGGTTCGGCGGGAGTGGCAGGTGCGCGTTTCTGAGAGTCTGGGACCGCAAATGGTCGATGTGCCAAATACGGTTGGGCATGAGCAACGGGTTGCGGAATTGGAATTGCGCCGCGCCGGGCTTGAGGTAGGCACGACCGCGAAGCTGCCTTATGCAACCGCCGCGGAGGGAACGGTGCTGGCACAAGATCCGCCCGCTCACGCACAGGATATCGCACAGCCAACTGTGAATCTGTTGGTGGCCGCGCCGGACGACGAGGCGCAGGACGGATTTGTGATGCCCGACCTGCTTGGACTGCCGGTGGTAAGCGCGCAGAGTGCGTTGGCCAGAGTGGGCATCAAGTCTGCGGCGCCCCACTATGTCGAGGTGGCTATTGGATCCGTTGGAACCGGAAACGCTCCGCCTGTATTGCCAGTGAGGCCGGGCTCGGTGACAGGACAGACTCCGTCGCCCGGAGCGCGCGTGGATCAAGACACAACCGTTAGGTTGACTGTAGCGAAGTGACAAGTGCAAGGATTGGGAGCCTGGGATCAGGCCGGAGATGTGAAGGAACGAGGCGACATGGGACTGAGCGAGGATCTGGAGCGGGTGGCACTGCAGGAACGCGAACTGCAGCTATCACGAATGGACGAACAGATGGCTTGGGAGATCGGCTTGCAGTTGCGGACGATTGCAGAAGAGCGCGGGTTGCCGATTGTGGTGGACGTGCGGCGCTTCGGGCAGCCGCTTTTTTATACGGCGCTTAAAGGGACCACTCCGGACAATGTTTCGTGGGTACATCGGAAGAGCAACGTGGTAGCGCGATTCCACCGCAGCTCGTATGGCGTGGGTCTGACGATGACGCAGAGGAACACCTCGCTCGAGGCGCGCGGCCTGCCGGTCAACGAATTCGCCTCGCATGGCGGATCGTTTCCGCTCGCAGTGAAGGGCACCGGTATCGTAGGCAGCGTGACCGTCTCCGGACTCCCGCAACGCGCCGATCATGAGCTGGTCATAGAAGCATTGTGCCGCATCCTCGGCCGCGATTATGCGGAGCTGAAACTCGGCGCAGAGTAGCTTACCCAGGCCTTTGCGAACCGCGTAACCCCGATGGAATTAACCGTCACGCATTTCTCTCCATTAAGGCGATGAAGAATCCATCGGTGTGGAAGACACCCGGCAGCAGACGGAGCGCGCCTTCTTCCGTTAGGCAATCACGCACCCGGATCGCGCCGGACGAAGTCAGGATTCCACCGTCAATGAGTGCTTCGAAACTCTCACCGAGCGAGACAAGCCGCGCATTCGCATTTTCAACCAACACGGCGTTGACAACTTGCTCGTTCTCTTCCGGTTCCAACGAACAGGTCGAGTAGACGATGCGCCCGCCGGGACGCACGGCTCGCAGTGCGGCCGCAAGAATAGCACGCTGGCGCTCGGCCTGACGAGGCAGATCTTCGAGTTTCAAGCGATGGCGAATCTCCGGATTGCGGCCGAGAGTGCCTGTCCCGCTGCATGGCACATCGGCCAGCGCGAGATCGAAGACTCCATCCTCTTTCAGTTCTCTTGCGTCGGCCAGTCGGCATTCGACCCGGTCGCTGTAACTGGCAAGACGCTCGCGCAACTGGGCCAGCCGCTGCGAACTCGATTCGCAGGCAACAATACGCGCCTGTGGATTCCGCACGGCAAGAATGAGCGTCTTGCCTCCGGGAGCAGAGCAGCAATCCAGGATCGATTGCGTTGTGCGCGTGCCGCCCAGCCCAGCGATTTCCGCCACCAGTTGAGAGCCTTCATCCTGAAGACGAACGCAGCCATCGCGAAACGCTGCGGTCGCCGTCACGTCTCCTGAGACAACCGTTCGTGCCGCATTCAACAATTCACCTGGTGCAAGCTGAATGCCGTCTCGCGCAAGTTCCTCTTCGACTTCCGGCCCGGCAATGCGGATTGTCAACGCCGGTTGGGCCTGTCCGTGGCGACAAATTGCGCGCGCAGTTTCGAGCCCGTAGAAGTCGGCCCAGCGTTCCACCATCCAGGCAGGATGGGCCTGCGCCAGTGCTAGTTCTAAAGCCGTGTTTTCAGTGAAAGAATCTGGCGGGAACTTAAGCTTGCGTAAAACCGCATTCACCATGCCCGAAGCAAAGCGGTGTCCGGCCCGTTTGGCCAGTTCGACACTCTCATCGATGGCGGCACGTGCGGGAATTCGATCGAGATGCAGCATCTGAAAAGTTCCAAGGCGGAGCGCGATTAGAATCTCAGGATCGAGTTTCGCGTTGGGCCGTTTCAGCAGCGTCTGAAGTTGGCGGTCGAGCAGAATCTGCCAGCGAAGCACACCGAGCACCAGCGCCGTTGCCAGATTGCGATCGGGCGCCGAGAGCGCATTGACAGCCTTGCCTCGCAGCAAATCGTCGGAGTGGGCCTGACCGCGCTCGACGGCCATGAGAATTTGAAACGCTGCTTTGCGGGCTGGTGAGGTCGCCGGCATCGCGGTCAGCCTAGCCGCGCGTTTTCCGCGAGCGGCGTTCCGCGGAGGAACTCGGCGGCGGCCATCCGCTTCTTTCCTTCGAGCTGGACTTCAAGCAGCTCAAGCCAGGTTTCGCCGCCACAGGCAGCGAAAAGTTGATGATTCTCGATATGAATCTGTCCGGGCAGTGGTATGCCGGGTGCGGCAATGCTCGAAAAATCCGCAACGGCCATGCGATGAACGATGAGCTTCTTGCCATCGAGCGTTGTAAAAGCGCCGGGCCAGGGCTGAAAGCCGCGCCAGCGGTCGTAGAGTTCGTGCGACGTGCGAGCCGCAAAATCCATCCGCCCGTCTTCGCGATCGAGCAGCGGCGCAAAGGTGGCTCCTTCGTGGTTCTGTGGCTCCGGCTTAAGGGTTCCATCGGCGAGGCCCTTCAACGTCTCGACAACCAGCGGCGCACCCGACTGCGCGAGCACGTCAAACAGGTCCGCGGCGGTTTGGCCGGGCGCGATCTCGATAGTTTGCTGCAACAGAATCGGCCCAGTATCGAGGCCTTCCTCAAGCAGCATCGTGGTGCTGCCCGTGTAGGCATCGCCCATGGCCACCGCCCACTGGATAGGCGCAGCCCCGCGATACTTGGGCAGCAGCGAACCGTGCAGGTTGATGCAACCTAACCGAGGCACGGCCAACATCCAAGGCGGAATAATGCGGCCATAAGCTACAACAACAATCGCCTCAGGAGCGATGCTCTCAAGCTGCGCACGGAACTCTGCGTTGCTGCGAATCTTTTCTGGCTGCACGACCGAGATCCCCGCGGCTAGCGCGGCCTGTTTTACGGGTGGCGCAGTTACCTGATGAGTGCGGCCGACGGGACGGTCGGGCTGCGATACGACGAGAGCAACCTCATGCCCCGCTGCGAGCAGTGCCTCGAAGGTCGGAACCGCGAAGCTCGGTGTGCCGCAAAAGACAAGTCTCACAGCTTTACCATTCGCCGTCGGCCTGCATCTTGCGTATTTTGCGCAGATTCAGGCTGCGCTTCAGCGCGCTCATGCGGAACAGAAACAGGACGCCGTCGAGGTGGTCGATCTCGTGCTGCATGGCGCGCGCGAGCAACTCTTCGCCGTCCATCTCGAACCATTTGCCCTTTTCGTCCTGGGCGCGAATGCGGACCTTGGCGGCACGCACCACCTTCTCGCGAATGTCGGGAAAGCTCAGGCAGCCTTCTTCCTCATAAAGTTTGCCTTCGCTAAACGTGATCTCAGGATTGATGAGCACCAGCTTATCTTTGGGGTTCTTGCCCATGCTGACGTCGATCACGGTGACGCGCTTCGACGCACCCACCTGCGGGGCCGCCAGCCCAATGCCCTGGTTGGCATATGTGGTCTCAAACATATCCGCGACCAGCTTGCGCAGCTCGGCGTTGAATTCAGTAACCGGCTCGCCGGGCTGGGACAGAATCGGGTCGGGGTATTTGACGATCTTCAGAATCATTGTGGCTTGCTAAAAGCTCCGTATCTGTTCGATGTATCCATCAAAATTCCGTTTCATTTCGAGCATCGAGTCGCCGCCAAACTTCTGCTGAGCCAGGCTCGCAATCGTGAGCGCGACCATGGCTTCTGCCGCCACGCCCGCCGCGGGCACCACACAGATATCGCTTCGCTCGTAGCTTGCGCTCGTTGCCTCACGGGTGTCAAAGCGTACCGATTCCAATGGACGGCGCAGAGTCGAAATTGGTTTCAGGTAGCCGCGCACCACAATGTCTTCACCGTTCGAGACGCCGCCTTCAAGGCCGCCGGCGTTGTTGTGCGGACGGGTAAAACGCGTCGGGTTGCCATTAGGCTGCTCGGCGTAGTGAATGGGGTCGTGAACCTGCGATCCAAACGACTCGGCAGCTGTAACGCCGCGGCCAATTTCGACGGCCTTCACTGCCTGCAGGCTCATTACTGACCAGGCGAGCAGGCCATCCAGCCGCTCATCCCAGTTGGCGTAGGTGCCCAGGCCGGCGGGAGCGCCGTGCACTACAACTTCAAAGACGCCACCCACGGTGTCGCCGGTGCGCGAGACTGCCTCGACCTCTTCCTTCATGCGCGCTTCGGTCGCGGGATCGACGCAACTGAGCATGACTTCGTCTTTAGCGCAGACAGCCATAATCTCATCCCAGGTTGCCGTGCGATTGAGTTCAACGCGGCCTACGCGAATTACGTGGCTAGATACTTCAATCCCCAGCGCCCGCAGCATCAGCTTGGCGAAGGCGCCAGCGGCAACGCGACCGGTCGACTCGCGGGCCGAGGCGCGCTCCAAAACATAGCGGGCATCGGGAAAGTTGTACTTCAAGGCGCCGGCCAGATCGGCATGCCCAGGCCGAGGCGAGGCAACCGCCTGGTGCTTGGCCGGATCACCGGCCGCCACGGGCAGTTTCTCTTCCCAGTTCTTCCAGTCGCGATTTACGATTTCAATCGAGACGGGCGAACCTATCGTCTTGCCATGCCGCACTCCCGAGAGCACGTGTGCCTTGTCGGTCTCAATCTTCATGCGCCCGCCGCGGCCATAACCCTGCTGCCGCCGCCACAGTTCGCGGTTCACAAAATCAAGATCGACGGAGACGCCGGCAGGCAGCCCGGAGATGAGGGCGATCAGCGCCTCGCCGTGGGACTCGCCGGCCGTGGAGAAACGGATCATATTGATTCCATTGTACCGGGAAAAAGCAGTGGTCAGGAATCGGGGATCAGGGTCAGAAAACAATGCACCGAGATGAGCGAATTGTCACTATCGCCCCATTAGAAACGCGATCTGCGACTGACTCTCTTCAACACCTGCCTGTACGCCCGCTTCCGCATAGAGCGCCATAGCTTCGTGCCACAGGAAGGTCGCTTCTTCGGGATCGCCAACATCGGCCTTCAGGAGCGCGTACCCGCGAATGGTGTTCGCGAGGTCGAGAGGAGGCGCCAGTTCGTGACTGCGATAGATCTCAAGGGCTTCCTCGTAGCAGGGCGCGGCTTTTGCCAGGTTGCTTTGTTCGCGCAGAATGTCGGCGATGTGCCGGAGGCCGTGGGCCAGCAAAAGCGGATCCTCCTGGGTGCGGCGAAGGGAAACCGCATCGCTATAGTGCCTAAGCGCCAGGGCGGAGTTGCCCATGTCGCGTTCGATCTGGCCCAACCCGGAGAGTGCCTGCGCCAGCAGAAGCCGGTCGTTCGCCTTTCGGCAACGATCGACCGCCTGGGCAAAGCAATTTTTGGCATCTGCCAGCCGCTTTTCGCCGCGCGCCTCAAAGCCGCGCGCAACAAGTTCGGCCGCCGGGTTCGACATCATTGCGAAAGAGTAGCACGCAGGTGATACGGTTGTCGGCGGCTTTCTCTATGGAACAAAATCCTGTCGGTGCTCCCTTTTCCCTATTCCCTGGCTTTGGCCTTCTCCCGTACGATGGAGCCCATGAACTACTTTCTTTTCAAGACCGAGCCCGGAGTTTATTCCTTCGACGACTTCCTGCGCGACAAAGAAACGGTGTGGGATGGCGTTACGAACCCAACCGCCGTTAAGAATCTACGCGAGATGAAGGGCGGAACGAAGTGGATTTTTTACCACACCGGCGAGGAGCGCACCGCGGTTGGCACAGGGACCGTGGTCAGCGTCGACCCCAGCGATCCGAAGGTGCCTGTGGTGCGCGTCAAGGCAGGCAAACGCTTGAAGACGCCAAAGACGCTCGCCGCCATCAAGGCCGAAAAGCGGTTTGCCGGTTCGCCGCTTCTGGTGATCGGCAGGCTTTCCGTGGTGCCACTAACCAAAGAACAGTGGGATTGGTTCCTGAGCTGAAAACCGGGACACTTTCCCTTATTCCCCGTCATCTCCCAGCCACCGCTTCGTATTGAGCAACTGCCGGTTGTCGAGCGACCACACCTTGCCCGTCAGCTCGTTGGGGCCCTTGCCTTCGCGCATCGACTTTTCGAACTCGCTGCTCACGGCTTGCATCTTGGCATCGAGATCGTCCACAAAATTCAGGACGAGCGCCTCGGGAATCATGGGCAGCTTGGGCGAGCCAAACTCCAGCTTGCCATGATGCGACAGGATCATGTGCAGGACTAGCGTACGCAGGCGGTCTGGGAAGTTGGGCAGGCCGGCAATCGCCTTCTCAACCATGTCGATGCCCATCTGGATGTGGCCCAGCAGGGTGCCTTCAATGGTGTAATCGAAACCGATCTCCCAGGAGAGCTCGCGGACCTTCCCAATATCGTGGAGGACCACGCCAGTGAGCAGCAGGTCGCGATCGAGCAGCGGGTAGTGAGCCGCAACGCGATCGGCAAGCGTGAGCAGGCTGACAACGTGTTCCAGCAATCCGCCGAGCCAGGCGTGATGGAGTTGGCGCGCGGCTGGGGCTTCGCGGAAGGCTGCGGCAATGGCAGGATCTCCGAGGATGGTCGTGAGCAGCCGCTTGAGGTCGGGATTGGTCAGGCTGTCAACGCTCACCAGAAGCTGGCTCCACAGCACAGCCACGTCGTAAGTGGTGGAAGGCAGCAGGTCGCTCTTGTCTACCTCACCCGACTGCGCGAGACGAAGCTGGTCGATCTTCATTTGTAGCCGGTCGTCGAAGCGGGAAGCGCTGCCCCGGGCTTTCACCACATCGCCCTTTTCGAAATCTTTGGCGATGCGCGGGTCGCCAGGCTCCCAGATACGCCCTTCGAGCTGGCCGGTCTTGTCGCCGAGAATCAGGTTAAGGTACGGCTTGTTCGTCTTGGTCGTGCGCTGCTGTTTGGCGAGAACGATAAAGAACCCGTCGAAGAATTTTCCTTCGTCGAAGTTCGCGAGATCGGCAATATAGATATCTTTCATTCTGCCGAGAAGATTAACGCACCAGGGCGCGATTGCCAAAAAATGAAGCGGGCCCGGGAGGGAATCCCAGGCCCGCCACACTTATTGAGCCGGCTGCACTATTGTTGCGGCTGAGGAGTTGGAGCCGGGGTTCCCTGATCTTGCCGCGCGGGTGCGGGCGCTCCCGGTTCCTGGGGCGCCGGCGTAAACTGCGGAGCCTGCGGTTGCGCTGAATCAGGCTCCTTTTTTCTGTTGGCCAGGCGCGTTTTTTCGCCTTCGGTTGTGGACTTCTTTTTCTTCTTGGAGGCGGTATCGCCCGCCAGCCCCAGCGGGCCCGATTGCGTTGCGCGGTCGGCAACTTCGGCGGCATCCGGCGCCATGGGGGACAACGCATCCGGCTGCAGACCAGCGGGCTTGGGCTGCTTGGGACCCTTGGCTCGTTCGCTGAAGCGCGACTTCTTTTCCGATGCTTTCGATTCCAGCGGATTGACCGGCTCAGCAGCGTTCGAGGCCACCTCCGGAAGTGCACCCGCATTCTCGACTGCACCATTTGGCTCCGAGGGCAAGGTTTCGCGCGGCTTCTGGCCAAAGCGAATCTTTTCTTTCTTGCCTGGCTTTTCGACGGCAGGCGAAGTGCTCTTGCCGTGCTTCTTCTTTTCCGCGCTCACCTTTACCACGGCTGGCGCGGGAGCGGCGGCTGCTTGCGCCTGAGGCGACTTCTGGCGGAACGTGTGAGTAGTCTCGCGGAAGCGGGTGCGCTCCACCTTGGCCTTCTTCTTGGGCGCGGGTGGTGTATAGGCGCTATACACCGGCTTGGTTTCGTTGGGGCTTGCACCGGAATCGATATAGCCCGGTTTGATGTCGATGAAGGCATCTTCGCGCAGCTTGGTCAGATACCCGCGAACCGCCGGCTCCATCCGGCTCATGTAGAAGGCGTCGTCAACCTGAGCTTCCACGTCCTTGTACGGGCGCGGACCGCCGGGAATATGCTGGACGACTTTGAGAATGACGTAGCCCTGGCGGGTGAGAATCGGATCGGTGAACTGTCCGCTTTTCAGTGGAAAGGTCTTGTCCTCGAGCACCTTGGGCAGCGCGCCTCTCTGATACTGCCCGAGATCGCCGCCCTGAGCAGCGGTTGGACCGTCACTGAACGACTTGGCAAGCTGACTGAAATCGCCGCCCGCGTGCAGCCGGGCCTCTACGTCTTCTGCCTTGGCCTTGGCAGCATCAGCCTTGGCTGGATCGCTGGCGCCGGCCGCTCCGGTCGATATAAGAATCTCGTCCAGGGTCACGCTTTCAGGCTGCGCATAGTCCTGTTTATGCTGCTCGTAGAAGCGCTCGGCCTCGCCGGGAGTAAACCGGATCTCGGAACCAACTTCCTCGCGCATCACGTTCTGGGTGATGATCCCATTGCGAATATTGGCCTTGAAATCTTCAAAGGAAACTCCCTGCTCCTTCGCGGCCTTCTCAAGGTCTTCCATGCTATCCAGGTGGTATTGCTTGCGAATCTCGTCCAGATGCTGGACAAGCTCGGTATCGCCCGTAATCCCAAGTTCCTTGCCCTTGGAGAGCCAGAGCTGCTGGTCAATAAGGTTGCGGAGCAGATCCTTGTGAGACTCGGAGATCTCCTGCAACGAGGTGGCTCCATGCTGGCGAGCCTCCTGGTCCACTTCGGCCATGGCGCGGTCGTAGTCGGAGCGGGTAATGATCTGGTCGTTTACCCGGGCGATGATGTCCTCGACCGTGTCGCCCCCGTATGGGCTCTGAGGCGCGGCGTTGCTCAGAGATTGGGCGAGCGCGGGAGTCACGAGCAGCACCGTACTGAAAACGATCGCCGCGGGAATGCGAAGGAATCTTAAAGTCATAAGGTCAGCACACGCCAGGCACAAGGAAACACCACCTGAATCATAGACGTCATTGTAAATGCCAGGGCAGCAGATGCGCGATTCCGGGTCGTGGTTCAGGTTGCGCCGGTGGAGCACGTTGCCATCAAACCACGGCCAATCGACGTCCCAGCCACAACCGAGCAAGGGCCGATTTAGCCGGAAATTAGGTCCCGTTCGCGGCTTCAAGACGGGGAAGACAGCGGTGGCACGGCGAGCTGTCCTGCGACTGGCCTCGTAATGTCTCAGATTCGAAGCAATATCGAGGTTTTACCCCGCAATTTGCGGGTGTCAAGGCCCACCAGCCAAGACCCGCCAATGACCCACTAATATGGATGCCCGCTACCCGAATGGGTTATCCCGGAGTCAAATATTACGGTGCTATACTTAGCCCAAGATGGCTCTGCGGAGCCCCCTTATGTGGTGTGCCAATTTCCTTAGCCTTGCCGGATTCGGGCAAGGCGAAGTTTTATCGGGGAGTAATCCAGCCGCAAGCGGCAGGTTGAGCCTCGATCGATTGGAGAGCCGCAGACGGGTCCCAACCGCATTCGCCGTTCGGAGGTTCGGTCCGCTTATGACTTCTCGCGCCCGCCGCGCACTCTTCACCGTAGTTCTGTTCTTCGCCGTCTGCGCCATTGTTGGCAGCTTGTTGCAGCGCAGAGTGGGCGCGCAGTCCGCGACCGACGAAAGCCAGCTACGCGACAGCCTCAAGTCGTTTACCGACGTATATTCGCTGGTGGAAAAGAACTACGCCGAGCCCATCGATGGCGACAAGGCAGACACTGCCATTTACGACGGAGCGATTCCCGGGATGCTCCGCGTGCTCGACCCGCACTCCAATTTTTACGACCCCAAAGCCTACGCGCGGCTGCGCGAAGATCAGCGCGGCCACTACTACGGCGTCGGCATGGTGATTCAGCAGCAGGGCAGCAAGGTGTATGTGATTACGCCTTACGAGGGCACTCCCTCGTTCCGGGCTGGCATCCACCCGGGCGATGTTATTTCTGCTGTCGACGCCAAGACCACCGACGGCTGGACGTCGGACCAGGTTGCCAAAGCGCTGAAGGGCCCCAAGGGAACCCACGTGCAAGTGACGACGACGCGCGTAGGCCAGGCGGCGCCGCTGGTGTTTGACCTGGTGCGCGACGAGATTCCTCACCCCTCCGTGGACTTGAAATACGAGATTCGGCCCGGCATCGGCTACATCCATCTCACCCAGTTCCAGGAGACGACGGGCGACGAGATGAGTGAGTCCATCAACAGCTTCGGCGACCTGCGGGGTCTGGTGATCGACCTGCGCAATAACCCCGGCGGGCTGCTTAGCCAGGCGGTCGATGTTTGCGACCATCTGCTGACCAAGGGACAGACAATTGTTTCGCAGCGCGGGCGCGCCTACCCCGACCAGAATTACACGGCTACGCACGGGAACAACGGAAAGACGTTCCCCATCGTTGTACTGGTCAATCGCGGGACGGCTTCGGCGGCGGAAATTGTCTCTGGAGCATTGCAGGATCACGATCGCGCCCTCATCGTCGGCGAGACGACCTTTGGCAAGGGCCTGGTGCAAACCGTCTATAACCTCAGCTAGAACACCGGCCTCGCGCTTACCACCTATCACTACTACACGCCGTCCGGCCGGCTGATCCAGCGCAACTACACCGGCGTTTCGCTCTACGACTACTACTACAACCATGCCGGCGC
>JBARBP010000020.1:0-2241 GCA_049793195.1 Occallatibacter sp.
ACCAAATGCTGGTGATTAATGAGCGGGAGGCGCATGTTCGTACGCCAGCCGCTGACGACCCCAATCCCTACATTATCCCCGGCGCTTCGGGTCACTGGGCGCACGTGGTTCGCGAGCTGTTCGCCAAGCGGGACGGCCTGGCCTCCATGGGTAGCGTGCTCACCGTGGAGCTGATGCCGATGACCATGGGCGAACCCCATTCGCACAACCCGGGGCAGGAAGAGATCTGGACCCAGTTGGAGGGCACAAGCCTGGCGTTCGAATCCTGGCAGCTGCGGCTCCAGGAGCCGGGCATGGCTTACCTGATCCGGCCGGATGGAGTCTCCACCCACGCCAACATCAACGTCGGCGATACCACGATCAAATTTCTCTACAACGTGGAAGGACCGCCGGCGCCTTAGTCATCCAGCCTGTTATGTCGCTCTTCCATGATTCTCGCAGGCGGTTCCTCGAGCATTTGGCATCGGAAGTTCTCGATTGATTTGCCCGCATTCTTCAATTCAGGGAAACCAGATGCCTGGCGATGTCTCCCAGTTTAGAGTGGATGAATTAACCCGTAAAGTCTCGTCAACGAAAGCCAATTCGAAGACAGTTCGATCGGCTTATGAAGGACACGTGGTAAGTATCTCCCGGCCGGGGAATCTCTTCACTTCGTATTAGACCTAGAATGGAATGTATTAAGTTCAATCGGCTTTGGCTCTGCGCTTCTCCGAACATGAGGCCGCCGTACCTTCAGGGGCCGCGACCGGATCGTGACGTTGGTCACAGCGCCCACCAGCCCAGCAAACGATGCTTGTAGGAAACTTTTTCGAATCACGGCTAAGTGAGGCCAAATGAAGCTAACTTTCAGTGCAATCTGTTCGCTCTCCGCGCTTCTTTTTCTGTGTGGCCATGGGGCGGCAAAAGCCCAGAGGGCACAGGAGTCAACCGAGCTTCCCTACCTGGTGCAGGAGGTCTGTGTCAGTCAAACGGGCGCTGTGCTGGGCATTGATCCGTACTTTTGCCCGAAGAACGACACCCTTCGCCCGTTGCAAATCGGCGAACCGCTGCCCTATCACAAGCACAACCAGGTTGAACCCCATACCCCTGATTCGCCACACGACGGCATAGACCGAGATAGCGATTTTGAGCAACACGATTCCTATCCCGTGCGCGCATTAAACGGCAAGGTGTTGAGCATCGATCCATTCGGTTTTGAGCCGGACAGGTCTAACGCGCGATTGGATGGATATGACGTCTATCGAATAGATGACGGATGGACGTCGGTCGAAGAGACGCGAGACAGCGGCGGCTTCGGGATCACATGGTTTGGCGCCCACTGCAGGATATATAACGGTTGGGTCTTCTTCCCCCTGGCCGACCTCACTCCGTCAGGCATCAAGGCGGGCGAGGCGAAGATGCCGATTTCCGGCGTCTATTGGGAGAAGGATGGCGAACATTGGCCGGGCGATTGCCCATCAACCTCTCAAGCACCCCTTACGCAATCGACTCCCGGAGAGCAGCTCTGCCATCCCGGTGCCAGTTGCCCATCGAAGAACTATGAGGAGCCACTCACGAGCTGGGAGTCTATTCCTAACGACCCCTTTGCCGGCGTCGGCAGCAACCCAGTTAAGCCGCTCGATGCGATTCGCTCCATCCATGGTTTTATCGATAGCCCAGATTTTCTTGCGCACGGAGATCTGGAGGTTTTCTACTTCACCAAGCTCTACGGATCGACGCGCTGGGAGGACTGGATGCCGCTCGATGAGGTGGAGGCCAATCCCCAATACCGGTGGCTTGCAGAACATGCCTCAAAGTACTGCAAGGGAACCGGCGATGTCGAGTATCACGGAGTGAAATTTGTTGTGACCTTCTGCCGCGACTGGTCGGCGGTGACGGTGCTTGATAAGCCGGAGCTTGCCGCTCCGTGGCCGGTGCCCGATTTAAATCTGCTCCAGAACTATCACTTCGATCAGGGACTCGCGAACTGGAAGCAAACTGGGTCAGGCAGCGCCTTGCAATTGAGCATGAAGACTTCGACCGAGGCGAGGGATTTGCTGAATGTACAGCACGGCGGCGCCGGCATTCGCTATCTGGCGCTCACGTGCGAAGCCGACTGCTCCGCGGCCAATGCGATTTATCAGGACGTCCCGGTTACCGCCAAGATAACTACCGGGCAATATACGCTGGGCGCGAGGGTGCGTGCGGAAGGCCAACCCGGCGCCTTGCGGGTGGCGGTGACGATGCTCGACCGCAACGGCA
>JBARBP010000021.1:0-17902 GCA_049793195.1 Occallatibacter sp.
CTTTATGACAGTCCTCTCCTGCGTAGAAACAGAACAGGAGCTGGATCGGGTGGAAGCGCATCACATTTGCCCGGAGAAGGTTCTGGCCCAGATGTTTGCGCGGGAAAAGGCCATCGAAACCCAAGCAATGCGCAATTAGGTCCCAGTCGCCCTTCAGACGTTCCAGCCCATCATTCGGATAGAGGCGACAAGCCAGCGCACGGATTTAACGTCTGTGCGCCTCAAGCTCAGCGGCAGCGCAGGATCGGTCTGCGGATAGACTTCGAAGAACGGGTGGCTATTCGCCTCGATAAAGACCTGAGTGATTTTCCAGCGGCAGCGCCGTTAAGAACGGTACCCCTTCAAACCGGTGGGCTGAACCTGCGTTCGACCTTGTTAGCGATTGAGCCAGCCGCCATCGACGACCAGGATGTGGCCGTGAACGTAATCGCTTGCGGCGGAAGCGAGAAAGACGGCAGCACCTGCCAGATCTTCAGGGGTTCCCCAACGGTTGGCTGGAATCCGATCAAGGATTTGCCGCGCCCGTGTTGGGTTATTTTGCAAAGCCTCAGTATTGTCGGTGGCCATGTAGCCGGGGGCGATCGCGTTTACATTGACACCCTTGGACGCCCACTCGTTAGCGAAGGCTTTGGTCAGTTGTCCCACTCCACCCTTGGCTGCAGCATACGAAGGCACCATGATGCCGCCCTGGAAGGTAAGCACCGAGGCTATGTTGATGATTTTGCCGGAGCCTTTGGCCAGCATGTGACGGCCGGCATGCTGCATGAGGCGAAAGACGCTGGAGAGGTCGACGTCGATAATCGCCTTCCAGTCTTCCTCGGAGTAATCGACGGCAGGCGAGCGCCGGATAATGCCGGCATTGTTGACGAGAATGTCGATGGTGCCGAAGTGCCGGATAGTTTCCTCGACCAGGCGGACGCAGACGGCGGCATCCCCCACATCGCCGGCAAGCGCAATGCATCCGGCGCCGGTTGCGGCGACAAGCTTCTGGGTGTTTTTGGGCGCGTCAACGGAGCCATGCACCGCGACGTCGGCTCCGGCTTCAGCCAGCGCGACTGCGATCCCCGCACCTAATCCGCGCGAAGACCCAGTGACGAGCGCCGCCTTGCCCTTCAAGTTAAATTTTTCAAGAATCAGGGAAACTTATCCTTTCCAGTGAACGCGTTCAGTGCAGGCCGCAGCGTCTTTAGCAATGATAAAGGATGGGGTTCTTTTCCCGGGCGCTTTGCCTATCCCAGCTTGCGAGAACGCCCGGAGTGGCGGCTTCCGGGGCGAATCCGCGAGCCGATTCACGGCCGGAGTCGTGATAAGGGACGATGTGAACCACGACCTCCGTGGTCAAACGGGCGTTTTCCGGCGCCTTACGCCTTTCGTGTCATGCAAAACTGCCCCCTCGGGCATTACCATTCGAAAGAAACACCATTGAGAGAGGATTCCAATTCATGGCAACGACAATCTCCCCGACTCTACTTGTTCTGGCTGCCGGTATGGGCAGCCGTTATGGCGGTTTAAAGCAAATTGAAGCAGTTGGCCCGAGCGGCGAAACGATTATCGACTATTCGATCTTCGATGCCATGCGCGCCGGTTTCGGCAAGCTGGTTTTCATCATCCGCAAAGATATCGAGCAGCCGTTCAAGGAGGTTGTGGGCGCGCGTTTTGAAAAGCGGATCGCAGTGGAATACGTATTCCAGGAGCTGGAAAAGATTCCCACAGGGTTCAGCGTGCCGGCCGGCCGCACAAAGCCATGGGGCACCACGCAGGCCATCATGATGGCCGCGGATGCCATTCACGAGCCGTTTGCCGTAATCAATGCCGACGACTTCTACGGCGCAGAGAGCTACCAGGTTATGGCGCGGCAGTTGCAGTCTGGCAGCGGAGATTACGCAATGGTCGGATTCGTATTGCGTAACACCCTCTCTGAATTCGGAACGGTGGCGCGCGGAGTTTGTCGGGTGGGCAGCGATGGGTACCTTGAGCAGGTTGTCGAACTGACGGCCATAGCCCGCGAGGGCGATCATGCCAGGGACACGGCTAGCGATGGCGAGGTAACGATGCTTACGGGCGACGAACCTGTCTCCATGAACATGTTTGGATTCACTCCGCAGGTATTTGGAAGACTCGATGAGCACTTCAGGAAATTCCTTGAGGCGAATGGCACGGATCTCAAGAAGGAGTGCTACATTCCCAGCACCGTAAACGAGATGCTTGTGGCTGGGCAGGCGAAGGTGAAAGTTCTGCGCAGCAACGATTCATGGTTTGGCGTCACCTACCGGGAAGACCATGCGCACGTTGTTGAAAGCATCCGGCACCTGATCCTGGACGGCAAGTATCCTGAAAGTCTCTGGCCATGAGCATGGAAAGCAGTGTCGCCGCCGCGGCACGCCATTTTGAGATCGGTGGCGAGTTTCTTGAAGCCAATCCTTACGGTAGCGGTCACATCAACGACACTTACAAGGTCGTCTTCCGTGAGGGAGGCGCGCCGCACAGTCATATTCTGCAGCGGATTAATCACAAGATATTCAAAAGACCGATCGCCCTCATGGAGAACATCGAGCGGGTGACTGCACACCTCGCCGAACAGGTGGTCAATGAGCCTGACTCAAGCCGACGGGTCCTCAGGCTCATTCCAGCGCGGGACGGGCTCGCCTGGCATATCGACGAGAAAGGCAATCATTGGCGCGCTTATCACTTCATTGATAAGGCTCGTTCGTATGATGCGGTTGAATCCACTGAGCAGGCGTTCCAGGCTGGCAGGGCGTTTGGCACATTCCAGCAACTGCTGGCTGGCTTGCCTGCGCCGCGATTGCACGATACCATCCCAGACTTTCACCACGCGCCAAAGCGTTTCAAGTCGCTCGAGGATGCTATCGCGGCGGACGTAGCTGGTCGCGCAATCCTGGCAAAGCCCGAAATTGAATTCGCATTTGCGCGTCAGCCGATCATCGGCCTGCTACTGCAGGCCAACCTGCCAGAGCGCGTGACACACAACGACACCAAGTTCAATAACGTAATGCTGGACGATATTACGGGCGAAGGCATCTGCGTGATTGACCTGGACACTGTGATGCCCGGACTGGCGCCGTACGATTTCGGGGATATGGTGCGCACCACAACAAGCCCCGCACTGGAAGATGAGCGGGATCTCTCCAAAGTAACGATGCAGTTTCCCATGTTCGAGGCGCTGGTGCGCGGCTATCTCAGCACGGCGGGTGGATTCCTGACCGGCGCGGAAAAGGATCTGCTTGCTTTCTCCGGAAAATTGATTACGTTGGAACTCGGCATTCGCTTCCTTACGGACTATCTGATGGGCGACACCTATTTCAAGGTTCATCGCGATGGACACAATCTTGACCGTTGCCGGACCCAGTTCAAACTGATCGAGTCCATCGAGCAGCAGCAGGGGAGGATGGAGCGCCTGGTGGAGTCGCTATCGTCCTGATTCACTGCAGGCATCGTCAAATCAGGCGGCGATTGCCCGTTCTGCCCCAGGGCTTCTCGCAACTCAATTCGAACGGGAAGTCACAGCAACCTGAGGGTGGGCAATCTGCTCCGCGGCTAGCGGAAGCGCGACCGCGATCCGCGCCCCGCCGGATTCACGGTTCGACGCCGTAACAACTCCTTTATGGGCGCGAACAACAGCATCAACGAAGGCGAGTCCAAGTCCATGGCCGTTCGAATCCCGGCCTCTTACCCGGCGTTCGAACAAATGGAGAAGCACTTCGGAATCGAATCCCGGCCCATCGTCCTCCAGGATCACCCATGCAGTATCGTCTTCGGCCCGCACTTCGGTGGTGAGAGTGCAGTCTGGCGGCAGGTGCTTCAATTCATTGTCGAGCAGATTGGCCACCATGCGATGAAGAAGCGCGGCATCGGCAAAGATCTCTACAGGGCCGCCGCTGCGCAGGATCACCTTGAGTCCCTTGTCTGACATGGAAGGCTCGTAGAGATCGATCATGGCTCTCAGCAACTCGTTCAAATCGACCGCACTGCGCGTAAGCCGAAGCGCATCCGCCTTGGCTTCGGCAACATCGAGCGACTTGTTGAGAAAATCTGTAAGCCGATCCAATTCATCAATGGCCGAGACAATTGGTTCGGCCTGCTCGCCGTCCGTCGCCGTTGTAAGGGACATCTCCAGCTTCCCACGAATCGCGGTTAGCGGACTGCGAAGATCGTGGGCAAGCGAGTCAGTGATGGTGTGCAACTGGTGCATCGAACTCTCGATCCGATCGAGCATTCGATTAAGAGTGAGCGCTAGTTGGCTCACTTCATCGTTGCGCTTGATTGTCGGGACCCTGGCATGGAGGTCGGAATGGCCGATCCGCGAGGCGGCTTCGGTGATTTCGCGAACGTGACTCAGCATACGACTGGTAGTCAGGAAAACAATGCCGAACCCCAACAGAACAATGAGCAACCACAAGAACAGGAAGCGCAGGCGCAGGTTCCGCAGTACTCGCAGCTCATACCTTTCCGAGAGGCCGAGAAAGATCTGACTGCCATCGGCGATGCGGGCAGACGCCACGCGAAAGGGAACCGCGAATCCGGGGACGCGCACGTCGGTTGGGCGGTCCTCGGGAATCTTCGCTGCCTGGATGGCCCTCAGGTGTACGTCGCCATCGCCGGCGCCGACCCAAAGCTTCAGCGAGCCATCACCGCCCGATTGAAGAAAGAAGACCAAATCGTCGGAGTTGCTGTCCGTCACCGACTTGTTCGGCACCTCTCTTTCCGCCAACTCCGCCACTTCACCGACGACAGTGTCATAGAGGGCATCTTTCGGCGTACGCTGGGCAACATCGCCCAGTGTCTCAACCTCGCCTGAGAGCCACACATCGCTGCGGCGTTGAATATCGTCCGAAACAAAGCCATGGAGGAAGACAAAGACCACCATGGTTCCGCAGGCAAATGCGAGAGTTGCCCACAATGAAATGCGCCAGGCCGCGCTGCGCATCGGCGGCTTACCGGTCTTTGAGGACATAGCCAACACCTCGCATGGTTCGAATCAGTTGTTGCTGACCCGTACCGTCTACTTTGCCGCGTAACCGATATATGTGAACGTCAACCACGTTTGTGTCCGGTTGAATGCGCATGCCCCAGACTTTATCTAAAATCATCGAGCGCGTGACCACGCGGCCCGCGTTCCTGCAAAGGTATTCGAGGAGAACGAACTCCTGCTGGGTAAGCTGGAGAACCTGCCCGCCACGCGAAGCCTGCCGCCTTAATAGGTCCAATTCGAGATCCTGCACGCGAAGGCGTGTTGTCTCGTTCGCTGCGGGGCCATTGCGTTTGAGCAGGTTGCGGAGCCGCGCCAGCAACTCGGCCAGCGCGAATGGCTTGGTGAGGTAGTCGTCGCCGCCCTGTTCAAGTCCGCGCACACGGTCGTCGACGGAGCGCCGCGCTGAAAGGATCAGGACGGGGGCGACGACACCGAGTTGACGCAATTTCAGGATGAGGCTGATCCCGTCCTGATCGGGAAGCCCAAGGTCGACGATGAGAATGTCGAATGGACCCTCGGTGGCAAGCCGCACAGCCGTTTTGCCATCAGGCGCAGTTTCCACCTGGTACCCGGCTTCCTCAAGAGAGCGTCGCAGGAAGGTCTGAATATCGATTTCATCCTCAACGAGCAGGAGGCGCATGAGAGGATGTTAGTCCATTTGGCAGACCATTTTACAGTCCGGACAGGCCGGTCTAGTGTTCCTAAGGTGTAAAAAAGCTACAGACTTGGCCCAGAGGAGCGCGCCTTAAGCTGGGCGTTTACTCACTGTTACTTGTGCTTGCCGCGCTTTTTTTGCAAGTCTTCTGAGAAATCCAATCGAGCGAATCCGCGTAAGCGGCCCGAAGACCTCTCTGTATCGTCCAGGAGCATTGTCACAGGTTCGTCCCCGGGCCACGACTATTTGCCAGGCACAGACATTACCCTCATTCGTTCTTGGCTGCCGGTGGTAACGGCGCAATAGAATCAACGGACATGAGAACTCATTGCACCTAGGAGGAAAATCGTGAAGATCCGCGCCCTTGCCCTCTTCCTCGCCTTTGCTCTCCCGATTACCCACGCCGCATGCGCACAGCATCAGACTTTCAGTGTCAATCCCGACGCATGTCATGTCACGTTCAGCCTGGCCGGCACCGGGCACCAGGTACAGGGAACCTTCCACGTGCAGCGTGGCTCGATCGAGTTCGACCCAGGAGCGCAGAAAGTCTCGGGGATTGTGGTGGTCGCGGCCGGCAGCGGCAACAGTGGTGAACCAAGCCGTGACAAGAAGATGAATACGGAAGTGCTGGACACCGACCACTTTGCGGAAGTGACGTTTGAGCCCAGCAGTTATCAGGGAACCATTGCCCCAACCGGCGATTCCGCGATTCAGGTCTTAGGGATGTTCACGCTGCATGGCACGCCGCACGACCTGACCGTTCCCATGCAGATCCACATCGATGGCACAAATCTGACGGCGAAGGGTCACTTCACGGTTCCTTACGTCAAGTGGGGACTCAAGGATCCGAGCATCTTTATCCTCAGGGTAGCCAAGGAGGTGGATATCGACCTTACGCTGAGCGGCAAGCTAGCCCGCGATAAGTAGGGTCGCGTCAACGACTCCGTGCTCCTAAGATGACCGAACTGTGCATTCACAATTCGCCCTCACCCGAACGGGAGAAGTCGAGGATGCGGGTAAGTTGGGACCTTAAGGTCACCGAAGCGTTTCCAGATGTGAGATTCGAACGGGTCTGGATCTGAATAAGTTATTGATTATGTTTGGCGTCCCCGACGGGATTTGAACCCGTGTTATCGCCGTGAAAGGGCGGTGTCCTAGGCCGGGCTAGACGACGGGGACGCTCTGGGAGAGCAAGAATCGGCCAGAATTGGCCACATGCGCCCTCATGAAGGCTACCAACTCGGGGACACCGTGTCAAAAAAGGACCGGCTCGGCAGGGACGAAAAGAGCCCAACGAGGCAAATCGCCGTCCTGCGGAAGCCCGGCTGCGGAGGATTCGACAGTTATCACGATTGTTTAGATCTCACAGCGGTGGTGAGCAACGAAGACCTCTGCGTTATCCTCGTAGAGTGCCGCATCTTGAACGGGACAGGGTCCTGTATGGGGCGCGGCGCTTATTTTTGGCAATCATTCAGGATCGGGCTTTGGGTATCAAATAGCACTGAAGCCATTCTCAGTGGTCTGGCGGCGGCCTCCGCAAGCTGGACGGAACAGAGCTACGGGCATTGCCGTAAATGCGGGAAAGACCGCAGACGGAGTCGCGTTTTCGCGCGGCATCATAATCGTAACGGCAAAACCAGGAGCGCCGGGCCTAAGTGGCCAGGGCAAGAGGAAGAAGCTAGTGAGAGACAGTGCAGTTCGACGCATTCAGATAACAACTTGCCTGATTTTGATGGGGCTGGCGGCAACGGGCTGCCAAAAGAAACCGGCAGCTCCAGCTGGAGCCGGGATGCAGGGGCTGCCGGTGCAGACTGCGACCGTGATCCTGGCGCCGGTGGCCCAAAGCAGCGAATACGTGGCACCCATCAAGTCGCGCCGATCTGCCTCAATCTTTCCACAAGTTAGCGGGCTGCTGACGCAGATTCCGGTGCACTCGGGCGACCGCGTAAAAGCGGGCCAGACGCTGATGGAGATCGATCCTCGACAGCAACAGGCCGCGGTGGACGCGCAGCGCGCCACAGAACGGCAAAAAAAGGCACTCTACGACTACGACACAGTCGAGGTGGATAGGCAGCATAAGTTGTTCGACGCCGGCGTGACCAGCCGCGACACGTACGACCAGGCACAGCAGGCATACCAGAATGCAAAGGCGGATTACGAGTCGGCGGTGGAGTCACGCAAGACACAGGAGCAACTGCTGGACTACTACACAATCCGTGCGCCATTCGACGGCATGGTGGGCGACATTCCGGTACACGTAGGCGACTACGCTTCTCCGCTCAATACCGCACCCCTGCTGACCACGGTGGATCAAAATAAGGATCTCGAAGCCTATATCTACGTACCCACGGAGCGCTCCAGCGAGGTCCGCGCGGGGCTGGACGTTGATTTGTCAGACAACAACGGCAACTTGCTTGAGAAGACAAGGATCGATTTTGTTTCCCCGCAGGTGGACAGCACACTGCAGGGAGTCCTTGTGAAGGCTCCCGTGCATTCGACGTCAGAGATTCTGCGCACCGCCCAGATGGTCAAAGCGCGGATTATCTGGAGCACGAAGCCGATGGCCGTAGTTCCGGTGCTAGCGGTGACGCGCCTGGGCGGGCAGACCTTTGTTTTCGTGGCGCAACAGCAGAACGGTCACTATATGGCTCTACAAAAAGCTGTTGCATTGGGCGACACGGTGGGCAACGCGTATTCCATCCTTTCGGGACTGAACGCGGGCGACCGCGTGATCGTGTCGGGCACGCAGTTCCTGGTAAACGGAATGCCGGTAATGCCGATGGGTGGCTGAGGAGCGCCGGCTTCAAACGAATGTGGCCGGTTGAGTCTTGCGGCATCCCAATTCAGCCACCATGAGACCGCGCTGACGGTGGGTGACCCAGACCGGTTGTTTGTTGAGCGGGATAGTTGTTCGGTGCAACAAAGGAAGGCTTATCTTGTTTGTCGATTTCTTTATTCATAGGCCAGTTTTCGCGACTGTTTGCGCCCTCCTGATCATTCTGAGTGGGGCAATCTGCATCCCGACCCTTCCAGTCGCCATGTACCCGACGCTGGCGCCTCCGGTGGTGAGAGTGACCAGCAGCTACGTGGGAGCCGACGCAGAGACTGTCGAGAAGGCAGTCACGATCCCCATGGAAGAGGCTATCAACGGCGTCGAGGGGATGCGCTACATCAGCTCATCGAGCACCAACAGCGGAGTCAGCCAAATCGCGGTTACGTTCACGACCGGTTACGACCTGGACATTGCGGCTGTGGACGTGCAGAACCGCATAGCCAGTGTGCAAGGGCGATTGCCGGCGGCGGTGAACTCGACGGGTATCAGCGTCATCAAGAGCAACTTCAATTTCGTCTTCGGCGCCGGCTTCTATACGCTCGACGGCCGCTACTCGAACGAATTCATATCCAACTACCTGGATGTGTATGTCAAGGATGCGCTCAAGCGTGTGCCGGGCGTGGGCGATGTGTTGATCTTCGGCGAACGCAAGTACGCCATGCGGGTTTGGCTTGACCCGGTGCGGATGGCCGCTCGCGGATTGACGGCAACCGACGTGGTGAATGCGTTGGTGGAGCAGAACGTCGAGATTCCGGCCGGCCAGCTCGGCCAGCCCCCCTCGGATTCGAAGCAGGCTTTCCAAATCCCGGTGCGCGTGGTTGGCAGGCTCACTAGTCCGGTCGAGTTCGACAATATTATTGTCAAGAATTCAGCGAACGGCCTGGTGCTGCTAAAGGATATCGGTCACTCAGCAGTGGGCGCCGAAGACTACAGCAGTACGTTGGAATTCTCCGGGCACGTGGCCCAGGGCATTGGTGTGGAGCAACTATCGAACGCGAACGCTCTGGAGGTGGATAGAGCAGCCAAGGCCGCGCTCGCGGAGTTGGCGAAGAGCTTTCCTCCGGGGCTCCAATACGCCATCGCATTTGATTCAACGACGGTAGTGGGTGACTCGATCCGTGAAGTGCTGGTCACCCTGACCGAAGCCATCCTCATTGTCATCGCCGTGATCTTCCTGTTCCTGCTGGACTGGCGCGCAACCATCATTCCCGCGGTTACGATCCCGGTATCGCTGATCGGCACCTTTGCGTTCATCAAAATATTTGGCTTCTCAATCAACTCGCTCACGCTCTTTGGCATTACTTTGGCCACCGGACTTGTGGTTGACGATGCCATTGTGGTCATCGAAAACGTGCAGCGGCACATTGCGATGGAACACTCTGACCCGCACGAGGCAACCTCGCGCGCGATGAGCGAGGTAACCAGCGCGGTCATCGCCACTTCGCTGGTGCTGATCGCGGTGTTTGTACCGGTATCATTCTTCCCCGGAACCACGGGCATTCTCTACCGGCAGTTTTCGCTCACCATCGCCTTCTCCATCGCCATCTCGGCCTTCAACGCACTTACGCTTTCACCGGCGCTTTCGGCCATGTTTCTGCGTGGCGAAGAGCAGCGCCCTCACCAACTGGATTTCCTTCACATTCGCCCGTTGTCGCGCGCCTTTGCAGCATTCATACACGGGGCAGATGCGGCGATTACCTGGTTGGCCAGTTCTTACGCCAAATTGATCCATGTTGCCCTGCGGTTGCGTTACGTTCTTTTGCTGTTATTCTTTGCCGGACTGGGTGCCACGGCGTGGATCTATCAACGAGTTCCTACTGGGTTTATTCCCCAGGAGGATCAGGGCTACATGATGGTGATCATTCAGGCGCCGCCTGGATCCTCACTTACGTATACGAGGACTTTGGCCGAGCGGGCGGAGTACATCATCGCGCAGAATCCGGATGTAGGCGGGGCCTTCGCCATGGTGGGCTTCAGCTTTGCCGGAAGCGCATCCAACTCCGGCATGATGTTCGTCAACACCAAACCTGCCGATCAGCGTCGTGGCAAAGGTCACTCCACGGCGGATATCATCGCGGACATTGCACCAAAACTTCAGATGCTTATGTTCGTCCCCGACGGGGGGCTGGTTGCCATGTTCCAACCTCCGGCGGTGCAGGGAGTGGGCAGCTACGGCGGCTTCCAGTTCATGCTCCAGGACCAGGGCGGCAACACGCTCAGCGACCTTGACAGGGTAGCGCACACGATTGTGGGCGCCAGCCGTGCACGCAAGGATCTTACCGGCCTTCTGACCACCTTCTCAGCTAACGATCCGCAGGAACTGGTGACCATCGACCGCGAGAAAGCAAAGACGATGAACATTCCTCTCTCGCAGATCACCAACACGCTCAGCGTGTTCATGGGCTCGGAATATATCAACGACTTCGACTACAACAATCGCACCTATCGCGTGTTCGTGCAGGCCGACCTGCCCTTCCGCATGACCGCCCGCGATCTGCATAGTTACTACGTGCGTTCGGACTCCGGTCAGATGGTTCCGCTGGACAACCTCGTCACGGTGAAGGAGAGCTCCGGACCGCCGGTGATTACGCACTACAATTTGTTCCGCGCGGTTGAGATCGACGGCTCGCCCGCGCCTGGCTACAGCTCCGGGCAGGGGATGGCGGCGATGGATGATCTGGCCTCGCACCTGAAGATGCCCGGCATGACCTACCAATGGACGGGACTGACGCTGGATGAAATCGAATCCAGCGGCAAGGCATTGATCATCTTCGGACTGGGGATCCTGGTGGTCTACCTGACGCTCTCGGCGCAATACGAGAGCTTTGCGCTGCCTTTCATCATTCTTCTGGCCGTGCCCATGGCGGTGCTGGGAGCGCTGGGCCTGGTGTCGTTGCGCGGGCTAACGAACGATGTTTATTGCCAAATCGGTCTGGTCATGCTGATCGGCCTTTCGGCAAAGAACGCGATTTTGATTGTCGAATTTGCCGAGCAGTTGCGGCGCAAAGACCGTTCGATCGTCGAGGCTGCCATCGAGGCGGCGGAGCTGCGGTTGCGCCCAATTCTGATGACCTCGTTCGCATTCATTTTGGGCGTACTCCCGCTCGTCTTCGCAACCGGCGCCGGCGCGCTGGGACGGCGCTCCGTGGGTAGCACGATTGTGGGCGGCATGCTGCTCTCCACGGTGCTAAACCTGATCTTCATTCCTGTCCTTTACGTCATCATGAGCAGGCTTCTGAGGCGCGGGGACAAGAATGCGGACGAGCCGGCCGAGGCGTAAAAGCAGATCATTATTGGTCGCGATGAGCGATCACGTAATCCTTGATGCGGTCGTAAACCGCGCTGGTAACAATGCCGCGATCAAGCAGGTCGGCCTTGGTATGGTATGGCCGGAAGCGCACGATGCGTCCGGCCCAACTCGGTGTCATGCCGGGCACCTTCAGCAACTCGTTGAGCGTAGCATGATTGATGTCAGTACGCGCCTCAGGTGGCGGGGCCGACGACGATGTTTTGGGTATTCCCCGCGTGTCTCGATCCTGATATTGAGCTACCCCTGACAGGCAATTCGACAGAAGCACACACGCGATCCAACCAACCGCCGCGAATCGAGCCCTTATCTGCACTGAGCCATTCTCCGCTTCACCCCGTATAAACCGCAAACCGTTCGCGCCCAATAGAATAGATTCAATGCCGTTTTTGCGGCACCGTGAAGTCACTTCCCTGTAAGCGAGCATCGTATTTTATATGGCAATTCCCCCAACTGTTCCCGCACCCGAGGGCGATGTGAATCAACCGGTCCTTGACAAGGCCAGGATTACTTCGCTTGTTGTGTTATCGGTATTATTCGTTCTGTGCGTGTCGTTCTCCTGGACAACGCGCGATTCCATGGCGCACCTGCCCTTCCTGAACAGGAAAGGAAGCGCAGCCGCCCTCGCTGGTAATAACAAGACTCTTGTTGATCTGCGCCCGTGGCAAACGGCTGAGGCGCTGGCGCCTCTTGCGGTTACAGCCGAAGAGAACGAATACGCGCAGCAGGCCGAACACCTGGCCGATCACGAAGTCGATCAAGCCTTTGCGTCCGCCTTGAGACAGGCGAACCTGAAGGCGCAGCACGGCACCTTCACTGGACCGGCACTTGTCCTTTCGCAGAAGGTCGAACAGCTAAAGCAACTTGTTGCGCAGGACCAGGCACAAGTTGACAGCCTGGCTCCTTCACCGGCAATCCACGCAAAACCTGGTGAGCAGCCGGCTGCCGATAGTGACGATCTTGAAGTGGCAAAGGCGCAGCTCGGCCTCGACTCCGACGAGCTTGACGATGCACAGAACGATCTGGACCGGGCGTCGGGTGATGACCGTAGTCAGATTCAAGACGAGCTTTCGGCACACGAAGAGTCGATGAAGAAGTACGACAGCGAGCCGCATACGGCCCGCGATATTGCGGTGATTTCGGCTGCGCACTACGGAACCCTTGCCGGACGCGTCAAGGCATGGTTCAGCCAACGTAGCCGATACCAACTGATTATGCAGGCCCTGGGACAGGCGCAAGACGATATCCGCAACCTGACGAGCGAGCACAATGCTCTTGAAGCACAGGCCGATGCGAACGCGACAGCAGTTGGCACCGCATCCGATCATGCAACCAGGATGGCCGACTTGAAGAGCAGGAGTGCGGAACGCCGCCTCCTCAGCATCTATGACGATCGCATTCAAACAGAGCAGCAGCTTTCAACGGTTTACGGAAAATGGTCGGCTCAGGTGCTTTTACAACACCGCACAGTTGGCCATTTGATTTTGCAATCCTTTGCGTTCATCATCCTCATCCTGATCTTCATGGCCCTTGGGGATGCAATGGTGCGGCGGCTCATGATGATTCCGGCGCTGGCTCACAAGCAAAGACACACGCTCCGCAACATCCTCGAACTGAGTATTCAAGCCATTGGCGTAGTGTTCATCTTGCTGGTTATCTTCGGAATGCCCGAGCAAATGCCGACCATTCTCGGCCTGGTCACAGCTGGAATCACCATCGTACTTCAGGATTTCATCATCGCGTTTTTCGGCTGGTTTGTTCTTATCGGCAAGAACGGCATTCGCATAGGAGACCGCGTTGAGATTAACGGAGTGAATGGTGAGGTCAGCGAGATCGGGCTATTCAATACAATGCTTCTCGAAACAGGAAACCTGGCGGACAAAGGGCTTCCTACGGGACGCCACATTTCATTCAACAACAGTTATGCCATTCGCGGGCAGTATTTCAACTTTTCCACCGCTGGACAGTGGATGTGGGACGAAATCACAGTGAGCTTGCCCGAGTCTGCCGATCCGCACTCGATGGTCGAGCGTATTCAAAAAGCTACGATGGAAGAGACGCATGAAGGGGCTAACAGTGCCGTTGAAGAATGGAAACATGCCGTGCATGGCGACAAGTTGAATCCATTCAGCGCGACTCCAGTGGTTTCGCTTGTGCCTTCGGGGTCTGGCTTCAATATTCAGGTGCGCTATATTACGCGCGCATCGGACCGATTCGAAACTCGGACTGTTCTGTATCAGCGACTCTTCGATCTCTTGCGCGTTAGCAGCAATCCCTCCGAGACTCGACAACAGTCCGGCGCTGCGACTTCATGAGAAATTGCGGCTGATTTGGGTTTGAAATGAAAGTTTAAGTTGACAGGACAGGGAGGTCCCCTTTAGCGTTGAAATAGATGCAGAGCCACCGCCATCACGGTCACCATCATCATGGAAAACCCATGCCGGCGGACTGCCATGGCCTGAACTAAAGGCCAGAGAGATCTAAAGAGACACCCAAGCCCGCCGGCGACCGACGCCAGCGGGTTTTTTCATGCTTTAAATCAAGAAAATCCAAAGCAGCAACAGGAAAAGAATGAGCAGCGAAACCAAGATCGATTTTGACAAGATGGATGGCCTCGTTCCGGGCGTCGTGCAGGACGCGCGCACCGGGGAAGTGCTGATGCTGGGTTTTCTCAATCCCGTCAGCTACGCCAAGACGCTGGAGAGCGGATTTGTAACCTTCTGGAGCCGTACGCGCCAGAAGCTGTGGATGAAGGGCGAGACCAGCGGTAATCGGCTGCGTGTGGTATCGGCATCGACCGACTGCGATTACGACACGCTGCTGTTTCGTGTTGTTGTCGAGGGCGACGGCCTGGTTTGCCACGAGGGCACCGTAAGCTGTTTCACCAAGCCGGTCGTGGCTGAAACGGAGGCCGCGCGTGGCTAACAAGCTCAGACTCGGCATTCCCAAAGGCAGCCTGCAGGACGCGACCATCGCTCTGTTCAAGCGCGCAGGATGGAACATCTACGCGGATGGGCGCTCCTACTTTCCCTCCATCGACGACAGCGAAATTGAATGCATGCTGATTCGCGCCCAGGAGATGGCGCGCTACGTGGATCACGGCGTGCTCGACGCCGGGCTCACCGGCATCGACTGGGTGGTCGAGAGCGGTCTTGACGTAGCCAGCGTTACCACCCTCACCTATGCCAAGCAGAGCCGCCGCAAGGTGCGTTGGGTGCTGGCCGTGCCCGAGGGAAGCGGCTTTGAAAAGGCCGAAGATCTCGAGGGCAAAATCATCGCCACGGAACTTGTCGAAGTCAGCAAACGCTACTTCGCCGCCAAGGGCGTCAACGTCAAGGTGGAGTTCAGTTGGGGCGCCACTGAAGTCAAGCCGCCCATGCTCGCAGATGCCATCGTCGAGGTTACCGAGACGGGCAGTTCGCTGAAGGCCAATCACCTGAAGATCATTGACACCGTCATGGAAAGCGAGACGCACCTGATCGCGGGCAAGGCCACGCTGGCCGATCCGTGGAAACGCGAGAAGCTCGATCAGATCGCCACCATGCTGCGCGGTGCCATTGATGCGCAGTCGCAGGTGGGGCTGATGCTAAACGTAAAGCGCGTAGACCTTGAAGCGGCGCTCGCAGTCTTGCCCGCGTTGAACTCCCCAACTGTTTCGCAGTTGAGCGACTCGGAGTGGGTTGCGGTAAATACCATCGTCGACGAGCGCACCGCCCGCGACGTAATCCCTCGATTGAAAGCCGCGAAGGCAACGGGCATCGTCGAGTATCCGCTCAACAAGGTTGTACTGTAGATACGGTGCGGGCTCAAGCCAAGGGACTCCTCGCCCGCATCTTCTACCGCAGTCCAGGTTGGTAGCCCGCGCAGGACGTAAAACAAATGATTGTGAGATTGGGATGCAATCAAAAGAATCGAAAAAAGAGGCCGTCAGGCAGTTCAAAGAGCGCAAATCGCTTCTCGGCGCTTATGCCATACGATGCACAGTAACGGGACGCGTCTGGGTAGGCGCATCTAAAAACCTCAACGCGACCAAAAATGGATCATGGTTCACCCTCCGCAATGGCTTGCATCGGGAAAAATCTTTGCAGGAAGAATGGACCGCGCACGGTGAGTCGGCTTTTCTATATGAGATCCTCGTCGAACTCGATGAGGACATCCACCCGCTGGAAGTTGATGACCTGCTCAAAGAGCAAAAGCAGAAGTGGCTTCTTCAGTTGGGTGCGCGACCGCTACCTTAATTCTGCGCTGCGCAAAAGTATTTTCACTGAACAGTGTGGGCTCTAGCCAGTACATCAAATCCGCGGAATAAACGAGGGGCTTTAGCCCCGGAGGGAACGATGAAGCTGATCCGAACCAAAGGACGAGGTGCAGCTGAGACTGCCGAATTGCTCTCCGCACTTGAGCGGCGCGGTGGCGCGGCGCTCGATAGTGTCCTTCCCGCCGTCCGCCGCATCGTCACCGATGTACGCAAACGCGGAGACCGCGCGCTGCTCCGCTATGCATCACAATTCGACGGCCTGGTGGGCGTCGAAACACTCCGCGTGATGCCGGAAGAAATGGCCGACGCATGGGGTTCGCTCGATCCCGCGCTTCGCAAGGCTCTGACAACGGCGGCCAAACAGATTCGTCGTTTCGCCAATCGCCAAATGCCCGCCTCCTGGAACGCAACTCCACTCGCCGGCCTCACCACCGGACAACTCATCCGCCCTCTCGGCTCCGTGGGCTGTTATGTGCCAAGCGGCCGCCACCCACTGCCCTCCACTCTATTGATGACCGCGATTCCCGCACAAGTGGCGGGTGTCAAGCGTATTGTTGCGGTTTCGCCAAAGCCGGCGCCGGAAACGCTCGCAGCCGCGCACCTGTTGGGCATTACAGAGTTTTATCGCCTCGGCGGTGCGCATGCTATCGCCGCGCTTGCATACGGAACAACAGCCGTTGCACGCGTGGACAAGATCGTTGGTCCAGGCAATCTCTACGTCACGGCGGCCAAGCGTCTTGTCGCCTTCGATTGCGCCATCGACATGCTCGCCGGACCAACGGAGATCGTCGTCACCAGCGAGCGTGGCAACCCAGCCGGCATCGCTTCCGATCTTGTTGCGCAAGCCGAGCACGATCCTGAAGCGCTGGCAATCTTCATCACCACGCGCAAAGATCTCGCACAGGAACTGCTCGCCGAAGTAAAGCTCCGCAGCCGCGAGAACCCCATCGCAAAAATATCTCTTGATCGCAACGGTTTGGTGATTGTTGCCTCCAGTCTCGAAGAGGCGCAAGAAATCACAAATCTTCTGGCGCCGGAGCATTTAACGGTGGACGCGGCCAGCGATCTCAAATGGGTCAACAATGCAGGCTCGGTGTTTGTAGGCCGCTGGTCCGCGCAGCCCATGGGCGATTACATCTCCGGCCCCAATCACACGCTGCCTACAGGCGGCATGGCCCGTGTGCGCGGCGGCTTGAGCGTCTACGACTTCGTCAAGCTCATCACGGTGCAGGAGTATTCAGGCGAGGGGCTGCGCACGTTGGGCTCGCAGGCGGCCTTGCTGGCCGAGGCTGAAGGGCTGGTGGGTCATGCTGAGGCAATTCGGACTCGTCTACGAAAGACCCCGCGAAAAACTATGAGCAAAAGGAGGTCTCGTGGCTGAAGCCGTGACTATGCTCAATCCCGCGCCGCGCGTGCGCGTTCAGGCGATGAAGGAGTATCACCCTCCGCTCGGCTCTCGCGATGCGTTGCGTCTGGACTTCAATGAGAACACACTTGCCTGCTCCCCGAAGGTCCGCGAGGTGCTTGCGAGCATCTCCGCCGGATCGCTCACCCGTTACCCGGAACGCGAGCCGGTTGAGGCGGTCGTGGCCGCGCATCTCGGCGTCGCCGCGGAGCAGTTGGCCCTGACCAATGGCGTGGACGAAGCCATTCACGTGCTCTTCGAGACCTTTCTTGAATCAGGCGACGAGTTGCTGCTCCCCGTACCCACCTACACGATGTATGAGGTATATGCATCGGCGACGGACGCGCGCGTAGTTGCCATTCAGGCGGCAGACGACCTTCAGTTTCCATTCGAGCGCTTGCTCGCGGCAATCACCCCGCGCACGAAGATCATCGCGATCGCCAATCCGAACAGC
>JBARBP010000022.1:0-14087 GCA_049793195.1 Occallatibacter sp.
GTCACGGTGCTGACGCCTGCCACGCGATTCAGAGGCGGCTTCAGGTCGTAGGTGGCAATCTCCCAAAGCTGGGTCAGGGGAACGGTGTCGGAAGTGAGGCTGTATCCGAGGATGGGAAACGTCGCAAAGGTGAGCCGATGGGTGGTGATTTTGGCCGTCGGCGGCAGCGTCTGTTCGACTTTGCTCAACGCCGCATCGACCAATTGGAGAGACTGATACATGTCTACGTTCCAGTCGAAGAAGAGGCTGACCTCGGCTTGTCCGCGGCTGGTGTTGGAGCGCACCGTGACCAGGCCGGGCACCGCATTGACGGCATCTTCAATGGGCTTGGTGATGGTGACCTGCATCTGCTCCACGGGCATGACGCCGTTGTCTACGCCGATGACTACTCGCGGGAAATTTGTTTCAGGAAAAACCGAGATGGGGACCTGCGTCGCGAAATAGATGCCAGCCACGGTGAGCACCGCGGCAAAGAAGAAGATGGTGCGCGTGGAGCGGGCCAGCCAGAAGGGCTTTTGTCCGTCGTCCGCCTTTGAAGAAGCGCTGGGCTCTCCGATCGGCATCAGTCCGCCCCTCCGGCTTTGCCGCCGGCGCTGTCGTCCGCTGGGCCCACTTTCACTCTCGTGCCTTCATCCAGGCCGTAGGCGCCGCCGGTGATGACGAGGTCGGTGGCCGCAAGGCCGCTCGTCACCTGCACATCGTCACCGCCTTCGATGCCGAGGGTCACTGGCTTGCGATGCGCGATGCCGTCGTCGCCAACAACCATCACGGACTTTGTCCCGTCCTGCGCTGTCAGCACGGCAGCGGCAGGAATCTTCCAGGCCTTGGGAACGGTTCTGCCGGTGATGGAGACCTTGACCGGCGTGCCCACCTTCAGCTTGCCCGTTCTGTTGTCGATCTTGAGCCAGACTTCGAGGGTGGTACTGCCAGGATCGAGCGCGGGGCTGATGAGCGAAACCTTCGCGGAGACCGGATCGGCGACGCCGGGAACAGTCACAGACGCGTCGTCGCCAACTTTCATCTGCTGGGCAAGGCTCTGGGTTATGTGCGTCTTGGCCAGGAGCGTCGAAGTCTCCATTACCGTGATTAACGGGGCACCGGCAGCAGCTGTTTCGCCGGCAAAGAGCGGTCTATCGGTAACCACACCGTCGATGGGGCTGCGAATCTCAGAGTAATTCACCGCAGCTTCTGCGCCTTTGTATTTGCCTTCGGCCGAGGTCAACTGCCCCTGCGCGGCTTTGAGCGCCGCTTCGCGGCTCACGCTGCGCACCGACTCCAGATGCTTTGCCGCCGCGTCGTAGGCTGCCTGCGCCTGCACCAGTGCGGCGGTGGCGGTGTCAAGATCGCGGCCGGGAATCGCACCTTCTGCAAAGAGCTGCTTGCGGCTTTTCACGATGCTCAAGTTCAGATCGAGGTTTGCCTTGGCCTGTGCCAGATCGGATTCAGCCTTGAGCGTATCCTCCGGCACCTGGGCCTTGGTTGCCGTATCGTAGGCTGCCTGCGCAGCAAGGTATGTGCCTTTGTTGTCCATCGCTGCGGCAGCCAGATCGTTGTTTTCCAGAGTAGCCAGCAACTCGCCGGCTTTTACGCGCGAGCCGCGCTGCACATAAAACTTGTGCACCGGCGCACTGATTTTTGGTTCGATGGCGGCCTGCGCCTGCGGCGTCAACACAGCATCGGAGGTAATGTGTTCGGCAATTGGGCCCTGTTCCGGATGCTCGGCCTGCACCGTGACTTGTGTCTCCGGCGCGGCTTCCTTCTTACAGCCCGGGAAGAGCGCCAGCGGAAGTGCCGTGGCGGCGAGCAGAATCCAGCGTGGCATGGAGGGAAGTCGGTCATGGCCTCGACCCTGTCTTGTCAATCGTGCGAATTCGCTCATCGTTCTTCTCATCTTCCCGCTCGTGTTACATCGTCCCAGTCAGTGTTTGAAGATTGGCCCGCGCGACCTCGAAGCGCACTCTTCCATCCTCGCGCGCGTTCTCGGCCAATACGTAGGCATTTTGCGCATCCACCACTTCCAGCACGGTTGCCTCGCCGCCGTTGTAGCGCATTTTGGTTAGCTTCAAGCTTTCAGCGGCAGTGGCAGCGCTCAAATCCAGCGAGCCGAGTTGGTCCCGCGCCGCTTCGGTCTCGGAATACGCTTCGTCCAACCGAGCAATCAATTGCCGCTGCGTGGCACTGAGAGCCACGTTCGCAGCGTCGCGGCGAATCTCGCTTTGCTTTACTCGGTGCTGGGTCGATAACCAATCCCAAACCGGAATATCGAGCGTGATGGCCGCCGAGTAACCCAGATTGCGTACACCGTCGGGACCGTTGACGGCCAGTTGCGGAGCATCGATGCCGTAGGTCACGTTCAATCCCAAGTCGGGCAGGTAGGCCGCCCGCGCGGCCAGTACATCGGCGTTGCTGACGCTCAGCGCTGCAAGCGCGCTCTTCAACTCGGGATTGTTTTTTGCCGCGGCCTGCTCTACATCTTCGCGCGAGGGAAGAGGTGGCGTGTCGGCAGATGCCTGCAGCGAGTAAGCAGTGCGCGGATCGGGAAACAGCAAAACGCCCAGCTCCAGGCGCGCTTTTTCCGCCGCGACCTTTGCATCCTCCATGTCGCGCTGGCGCTGCTGCTCCGCCAGTTGTGCTTTCACCATGTCGGCATGCGCCGCTTCGCGCGCCTGTTCTCGCTCACTTGTCAATTTCGTAAAATCCGCAGCTTCCTGGCCTGCGCGTTCGGCTACGGTCAGTTTGTGATCCGCTGCCAGCGAGCCGTAGAAAAGCCCGGTAACCGCCGCGACCAGGCCGCGCCGCGAGACTTCGAGTTCGGCTGCAGCCATTGCCGAAGCAGCATCGGCCCGGCGCACACCGGCCCATTCTGTCAGCCCCAGCGTCTCGTTGATTGAGCCCTGGCTGGCATACTCGCGAACAGCGTTATTGGCGATGAACTTGGGTGCAGGCTGAGCCGAGGCCCCTTGCCCGGCCTGGTTCCGCAATCCATTGGGCTGTGTGTAGAGAGCCTGGTTGTGATACGCGACGCTGGGCAACAGGCCTCCGCGCGCAATCGAGAGGTCAAGGGCCGAAGCCTTACTCTGGGCGGCAGCGGCGGCATAGGTTGGCTCGTTCGCTTCAGCGCGGCGGATTGCCTCGTCAAGGGTAATGACTGTGGGCGCGGTCGAGGTTGAAGGAGCAGTAGCTTGGTCCGATGCCTGGGAACGGATCGACGGAGAGGCTGCGGCTAGTAAGAAAATGAGAACGGTCAGGCGGAGTAAAGGTCTAGATAGACACCGGGTTTTACTCGCCCTGAGAATGTTCCGCATGCTCACACACAAAAGGATACAATCGGCACCTTAGTTTTTCTGAATGTGACAAAAACTTAAGATAGCGACACGCGTGATTTCAGTCACGAGCAGAGACAACTCTGGATTTCCCTGCCCCGTAACGGGCTGGCTCTGCGATACTAGTCAGTTATGCCGATTGCCGACCTCGAACAAGCTGCCCGAAAAATTGCTGGATTTCTTGCCTCATTGAACAAGCTGGGGGGATTGCGCCTCAAGTACCGCATCACAGCGGGAGATGGCGCGCGCGACCCCGAGGGCATGGAGGCCCGGCAGATCTATGTGGAACTCGGCGGGCCGGATGTCCCGCTGGTGACCCAGCACAATGGAGAACTGCTGCGCGCTCTGGAGACTATCGCCGCACAAATGCTGCGACTGGATCATCGGGAAAACGACCTGGTCAGTTTTGACGCCGCCAACTTCAAGGCGCTGCGGGCCCAGGAGCTGAGATTGCAGGCCGAGATCGCCGCGGACAAGGTCATCAAGAGCGGAGTTCCCTACGCGTTTCCGCCCATGAACAGCCGCGAGCGGAGACTGCTGCATCTCGCCTTCAAGTCGATTGAAGGCGTGGAGACGGCGAGCAGCGGTGAAGGCCAGGAGCGCTTTCTGGCAGTGTTTCCGGCGGGCAGGACCAATTTGCCGGTTGCGCCCCCGATCAAGCCAAGGGGATTCGGGCGCAGGTAGACGGCATCGGATCCGCGTCGCGACTATGCCACAATTTTTCCTTATGAGAACTGCAACTCTGTTTGTCGCGGTGGTGATGGGGGCAATCGTGTCTCCATTCGTATTCGGGGCGCAGAAGCGGCTGGTGCTCATCGATCAGGACGGCTCCGGCCCCGGCGGCTCCGATCAAATGGCGATCATGGCACTGCTTGAGGCGCCGCAGGTCCAAGTCCTGGGCATCACGATCGTGACCGGAGACGCATGGCGCGACGAAGAGACACTGCACACGCTGCGCATGCTCGAACTGACCGGGCACACCGATGTGCCGGTAGCGCGGGGCGCGGTGTTCCCCCTCATCCGGACCCAGGAAGAGACCCGACTGGCGGAGGCACTCAACGGCAGGCAAACCTATTTGGGCGCATGGCGGCAAGAACCTGCCGTAACCCCCGCGGATGCTACGCAGGGCACAGCCGAAAGGCCAAGGCCGCATGGACCGTACGAGATTCCGCCCATGCCTGAAGGGCAACCCACCATCAAGGCCATCGATGAAGACGCTGCGCACTTTCTTGTCCGGCAAGTGCACGCGCATCCGCACGAAGTCACGATCTACGCTGCCGGACCGCTGACCAACATTGCACTGGCAATCAGTATCGATCCTGGGTTTGCCTCGTTGACCAAAGGAATCGCATTGATGGGAGGAAGCCTGAATCTGCAGACCGACGACCCGGAGTTTGCCACCAACCCGCGTCATGAGTTCAACCTATGGTTCGATCCCGAGGCCGCGCATATTGTGCTTCATGCGGACTGGCCGCGCATTGATGTCACCACCGCCGATGTGTCGCTCAAGGCGCCATTCTCGGAGGAGATGCTGGACGCAATCGCGAAATCAGACAAGCCGGCCGCGCGCTACATAGCTGCCTGGAGCCAGAACCGCTACTACATGTGGGATGAGCTGGCCGCCTGCGCATGGGTCGACCCGACGCTGATTACGAGAGAAGAACAACTCTACATGGATGTTGACCTGAGCCACGGCCCGAGCTACGGTGACACGCTGACTTGGAACGAGGTGTTGAAGCCCTCAACGGGAGTTCGGCTTGTGCACGTGCAGATGGATCTCGACCTGCCGAAGTTCCAGAAAATGTTCGTGAACGAGATGACCGGAGCCAAGCAATAGGCAGCCTTCCACTGTTGACGCATAGCCGCTATTAGAGATGGCGATCATCCAGTACCGTACCGGTTTTCCTGACGGTTGACCCCTGGTTCCCGATCACTGATTTACCCTGAATCCTTATGGGGCGCATCCGCGTACTTCCCGACCAGGTTGCCAATCAGATCGCCGCGGGCGAAGTGGTGGACAGACCGGCTTCGGTGGTGAAGGAGCTGTTGGAGAACGCCCTGGACGCAGGCGCGACCAGGATTCGCATCGAGGTTGAGGCCGGGGGGCGAAAGCTCATCCGAGTTGCAGACGACGGCCAAGGCATGAACCGCGACGATGCGCTGCTGGCCTTCGAGCGGCACGCGACATCAAAGCTGCGCACGGCCGACGATCTGCTGTCAATTGCGACGCTGGGCTTTCGCGGCGAGGCGCTGCCGTCGATTGCTTCCGTTGCGCGAGTCACGCTGGAAACGGCTGACGGCGATGAAGCGGCTGGGACGAAAATCGAGATTGCAGGCGGCAAGATCTTGCACGTCGATGATGCAGCCCTGCCGCGCGGAACAACCATCGCAGTTGCCGATCTGTTCTTCAACACTCCGGCGCGCCGCAAATTTCTTCGTGCCGAGTCCACAGAGCTGTCACACGTCACGGCACTTGTCACACACTATGCACTCGTCCATCCGGAAAAACACTTCGAGCTGATCTCAGCCACGCATACGATCGTCTCTGCGCCGACGGTCACCCGCACGGCCGAGCGCATCTTTCAGATCTTCGGAAAAGATACATTGGGACAGTTGTTGCCGGTGGCGGCCGAAACACCGCTGGAGCGCGCTGGTCTTCCCGAACCGCCTCCGTGGAAGAAAGATCCAGGCGAACCGAAGCGCGATCCCGGCACACTCCGTCTCGCCGGCTTTTTCTCCAAGCCCGAGTTGCAGAAGTTGAACCGGAACTCCATTTACATTTTCGTGAACAAGCGCCTTATTCGCGATCGCCTACTGATGCACGCCATCACCGAGGCCTATCGCAACGTGATTCCGCCCACTAGCTTTCCCGTGGTGCTGCTGTTTCTTGAAATGCCGCCGGAAGAAGTGGACGTGAACGTACATCCAGCTAAAACCGAGGTGAGATTCAGGCAGCAATCCCATATTCACGACTTTGTGCGTGACAGCCTGAGGATGGCGCTGATCAAAGCCCGGCCGGCCGCCGGATTTCTAGCTGCTCTCGACTCGCAGCCGAATGCCAGCCCGTCGCTGATGCCTCCAGCTACATCGCCTCTGCCTGGGGCAGCCAACTCCGATTCCGTTCCGCCGCAGCCGGACTCTGACCCCGATGCGTTCAAGACGGCACGGACGGATGCCGAACCCTTCCAGTTGACCCCACGGCAGCCTTCACCGGTTCCTGGCAGTCTGCCGTTTAGCGCAGGTGGCATGGGCCCGGGGAATTTTGATCGAGAGGCCTGGGGCGAGGCGGCGGCCGCTTTGTTTCAGCCGGGAGCCGGCCCGGGGGCAGAGAATTGCAGTCCTAGGCCAGGCGGTTTTTCGAAAAATGGTCACTATGCGGCAGCCGCGACCGCCCTGGTGGAGGCCGAACAGGCGGCTGCAACTCTGAATCACCTGGGCTCGCTCAGGCCTCTGGCGCAACTGCGCGAGTCGTTCATTCTGGCAGCTGGGGATGACGGATTATGGATTATCGACCAGCATGTGGCCCATGAGCGGGTTCTTTTTGAGAAAATTTTGCGTGACCGACAGGTAGAGAAGGTGCAACGGCAGAGGTTACTAATGCCCCTGCTGGTGGAACTCAAGCCCGAACAGATGGTGGTTTTTGCCGGTATCGCCGAAGAGCTGGAGCGCAATGGCTTTGAGGTAGAACCCTTTGGCCCACATACACTTGCGGTTAAGGCCGCTCCGGTGGGGCTGGATGGATCTCAACTGGAGCGGACGCTCGGCGAGGTCATTGAACAATCCTCCGGCGGTGGAGACGATCCCTACGAAGTCAAGCAAAATGAGGATCTTACGGCGCTTCGGACACGGATTGCGGCTTCGATTGCCTGCCATTCGGCGATCAAAGTGAATACAGCGCTGGACCCGGTGCGCATGGAGTGGTTACTCCTGGAGCTTGCAAAGACTGAGCACCCAACAAGTTGCCCGCACGGACGTCCAATAGCTTTGCTCTATTCGTGGAAAGAGATACTGCGGGCCTTCCATCGAATCTAATTCGCATTTAGAATGGTTGGGTAGGTGGCCTCCGCCGCTCTCAGGGGCGCAAGGAGGCCGGGCGCGCAGCGTTTTCAACAGCCTGCCCGGGGCAATGGCCGAAGAGCCAAGCCAACGTAACCTTCAGGAAGCCAAGACGATACAAGAACTCAGGTGACCCTGCGGTGTTCCTGAAAAACGCCCAAACGCCAGCCTGGAAGCGAGGTTTTTCTTTGACAGCAGAACAATTGGAAGCATCGCGCGCCGAAAGGATGCGCTTGAATGGACATGGGGCTCTCACTTTGGAAGACGCCCGAGTGTGGATTGAGGAGACCGGCTTGTGTCTCTTCCTGCCCCGACGGCAGTTCGTCTCCTCCATTGCGCCTACCTTTGTAGAAGCCGTGGCGGGTCATCGGAATGCGACCCCCGAGACCAAAGACATCGCACATGCCGAGGAGCTACTGGTACGCCTGGAGACAGACGGCGTGGCGGTTCGTTTGAACCTGCTGGGACAGCCCGGCGAGCAGCCCGACTTTGTTGTGGCGGCTTGGGTTCTACCCTACGTGTACGCACTTCGCGGCGACCGCGACTGGCGCCGCAGCCCGCAGCTAACCGGTTCGCGTCAGGTCTCGCAACTGGCCGTTCAGACATACAAACTGCTTGAGGCCGGCGACACCACGATTCCGTCGCTCAAGCACTCGCTGGGCCGTGAAGTCACAGAAGGCGCAGTTTTGCGCGCCATCACCGAACTCTGGCAGCAGCTTCGCATCATTCCTGTGATCTCCGCTCCAGGCGAGACTGCCAAGTGGCAACTGCTGCGCACACGTTTCCAGAAGGCAATTGCCGAAGGCGCGTCGACTTCGCAGGTAACCGCCATCTCAGTCCTGGCCTCGATCTACCTTCAGGCTGTCATCGCCGCGGGTATGGAAGAAGTGGAGATGTTCCTTGCCCCGCTGACGGCGCGCAGCAAAGTCCGCGAGGTACTTCGGGGGCTGGTGGCCACTCGCCAGGTCCATACAATTTCTTTCGGCCATTCGCCCCACTTCTACGTTGCCGGAACGCTACCGGAGTTTGCCGTCCCTCCGACGGCGTACGCCAGCTCTTCGATGCCGGCATCTGCCTATTTTCTTCATTCCCATGAGCACGAAGAGGAACCCTATGAGCGGGTGTCGCAGCCGGTTGTGGCAGCGTCGTTCGTACCCGTGGTTCCGGCGAAGGCGCCTGAAGCGCACACGCCCCGAATTCCCGCCGCTCGCAAGCCTGCGGCGTCAGGAAAGCCTTCGGCGACGCGGCCTCATTTCAGCCGCCCGGCCTCCCACTCGCGCGATCGCAAACCATCGCAAAGCTCCTCGAGCAGCCGCACAGCCCGTCGATCAGGTTCTGAATCCCGGAGTTCTTCATCGCGACCCACCGCAGGACGCTCAGCCAATGGCTCTCGTCCCTCGTCTGGCGCGCGCTGGGGAACGAACGGCGCGAAACCCACCAACGGCAAGCGCTCGGGCACGCACGCGGTCACCGGTGTGTCGAACGGAACGCGCAGCAACGGAAACGGAGGCGCCCGCAACCATGCGTCCAAGGCTTCCAATGGTGTTCGGAACGGCAAACCAGCTACGACCGCAGTGAGCCAGCGCAACGGGAACGGCAACGGGCATCGCAATGGCGCGAAGCCGGCCGGCAAGCCTGGCAAGACCGTGCGCGGCGTGGGCCTTCTTCGCACAAGCAGCACCGCACGGAAGGATGGGCGGCCCGATTCGCGCTCTGCGCGCAGCAACCGCAAGCCTGCCTTGGCGGCCGGCACCAAAGCTGGAAACGAAAAGCGGTATGGCTTTACCGCACCGGCGAGAAAGAACGCCGGGCGGAGCACAAAGAAGCGCGGATGACCGCAGAAGAAGACTCCTTTCGCTCCAGTGATGCCAAGCGAACAATGATCGTTGCAATTGACGGACCCTCGGGCGCTGGCAAAAGCACCATTGCCCGGCGTCTGGCCCGCCATTTTGGCTTGCTCAACCTGGAAACAGGCGCAATGTACCGAGCCTTCGCTTTGAAGGCCCTTCGCGCGGATCTTCCCCTGGATGAGAGCGCGGCCCTTGAAAGGCTTGCCGCTGAAACCACGATCGGCCTTGAGCCTGGGGACGCGGAAAACCGTGTCCTGCTCGACGGCGAAGACGTCACCGGTCTGCTCCGCAATCAAATCGTCACGGACGCAGCTTCACGGGTCAGCGTGTTTCCTGCCATTCGCGCCTGGATGGTTCGCCTGCAGCAGGAACTGGGAGCAAAGGGAGGGGTGGTTATGGAGGGCCGCGACATCGGCACGGTTGTCTTTCCCCATGCAGAGGTAAAGATTTTTCTCGACGCGGCTCCCGAGGTCCGGGGGCTGCGCCGATACGATCAACTCGGCGGGAGCAGCTGCAAACCTGAAATTCACCCTGAAGAAGTGATCCGCGATCTACGCGCCCGCGACGAACGCGATCGGAGCCGCGCCGATTCGCCTCTCAAGGCGGCTTCCGATTCTGTAATCCTGGATTCGACAGACATGACTCTGGAAGAGGCCGTGCAGGCGGCGGTGGCCATCGTAACGGCAAAGCTCGGCAAGCCACTGGACCGGCCACGGCGCCAATCGGCGCAATAGCGTCCAGGGATTAATCAGACTTCGTTGCATGCGTGATTCCGGCAGCGTTGCACGCGCATGCTGGCGCGGATGATTGCTCCCACCGAGGGCTGCCCACCTCTTCCGCAGCCAAATGAGATAGGCTTTAAGATGTATGGAGATTACCTGCACGCGCTGCCACCAGACTGTCCAGGCTGAGAACTGCTATTGCCCTGTTTGCGGCCTGCCGCAACTGGTCTATTCAGCGGATGGTTCCCAGGGCCAGGGTCAGCCTGATCGCTGGAACGAGGCAGTGCGGGACGCGGGCAGCGTGGACTGGAAGATAGCCATGCGGTCCGCCCTGATGCTGGCGGTTCCAGCGGGCCTGCTGTGCAACATGCTTTCGCCGATCAGCATCCTCGGTTTGCCCTTGATGGCGGCGACGGGCGCCTGGGCCGTGGTGCTCTACGTGCGCAGCCAGCGGCCAGCCTGGGTCACGATCGGGGCAGGCGCACGCATCGGGCTGGTTACCGGCGTACTGGGCGGCTGGATGGCTGCCGCCACCACAGGGGTCACGTTGTTTGCCATGCGGTTCTGGTTCCACGCAGGGAGCTTCTACGACGATCTATGGCAGAATCTCGTAAATCAGCAACTGAGTCAGCAATGGGCCAGCATGGGCGTGGACGCTCAGACCATTACGCAGATGAAAGCATGGCTGTTGCCCCCGGAAGGCCGCGCCGGCTGGCTGCTGGCCGCCATAATGCTGCTGGCGATGGCGCTACTTCTTTTTGCGGTTGCTGGTGGAGCTTTGGGAGCACGAATGGTGTCCCGCAACCGGCGGCCCGAGATTTAGAGGCTCGAGATTCTTCGGCAGGCTGTCCACGAAACCTTGCGCGGTGGGAAAGTACCGGGTTCCACTTCTCCACAACTTGCTCGCGAGCCCCGGCCCCTCGTATGATCCCGGAGAGACATGCGGGAGAGATACGTGTCGCAAGACAACCCATGCAGGATTAGCCCCCCAAGAGAGCAACCATGAGCGAATCCAATGACAGTCCCGGCCTGCGCATGAAGGGCCGGCTGATGTCCGCTTCGGAGATCGAGCGTACACTGGTGCGCCTAGCCCACGAGATCGTGGAAAAAAGCAATGGAAGCGAAGACCTCGCGCTGGTCGGCATCAAGCGTCGCGGCATCCCTCTTGCGGAACGCTTGGGAAAGCTGATCTCCGGCATCGAAAAACGTCCCGTCGATACAGGCGTGCTCGATATCCAGTTTTACCGAGACGATCTGTCCACGGCGGGCGTTCGTCCGCTGGTGACTCCGGGGGCAATCGGCTTCGATATCGAGGGTCGCGATATTGTGCTCTGCGACGACGTTCTCTATACAGGCCGCACCGTTCGCGCCGCGCTCGACGCCCTTTTCGACCATGGCCGGCCCCGCCGAGTACAACTGGCCGTACTGATAGACCGCGGCCATCGTGAACTGCCCATCGAGGCCACCTATGTTGGCAGACATGTTCCGACCAGCGGCCGCGAGATTATTGAAGTCAAGTTCCGCGAGGTCGACGAGAACGATCAGGTGCTTCTTGTCGAGCGCGTGGGATAAGAAAGCAGCTTCCAGCTTCCAGCCCCTAGCTGCTGGCTAAGGGCGCGGAGGCAGAAGCTAGAGGCTGGAAGCCAAGAAATGAACTCCGCCGCAACCTCCGTTCGCCGCCAGCTTCACCCACCGCCAGTACCTGCTTCGCCTTTCCCTTACAATCCAGGCTCTCTGCTTTCAGTCATGGACCTGAGCGTTGAAGGGGTCAGCCAGCTTCTTGCCCGCACGGCTGCGCTCGAAAAAGAAGATCCGTTGGTCAGGGATCGCATCCTTGCCAAGCGCCGCATCGCTTTGTTGTTCTACGAGTCATCCACGCGCACCCGCACCAGCTTTGAACTGGCAGCCAAGAGCCTGGGCGCCGACACCACGCTGGTTTCGAGTTTGAGTTCGAGCATTGAGAAGGGTGAGTCGCTGAAAGACACAGGCCTGACGCTGCGAGCGCTGGGCGCGGAGGCTATCATTCTGCGTCATAGCTTTTCCGGCGCGGCCTGGTTACTGGAGGCCGAAACGCGCCTGCCCGTGATTAACGCCGGCGACGGCATGCACGAACATCCTACCCAGGCGCTGCTCGATCTCCGGACCATTCTTGCGCATCTGCGGCCGGGTATTGAAAGTGTGAACGCCGAAACCCTGGCGGGCGTGACGGTGAGCATCGTCGGCGACATCCTGCATAGCCGCGTAGCACGTTCAAACATGCTGCTGCTTCCGCGGCTGGGCGCGCGCGTGCTGCTTTGCGGACCCAAAGAATTGCTGCCGGAGCTGGCGGCTCAGGCCGGGCCGGGCATCGCCATCGAACGTGACTTTGAGGCCGCTGTGCGCGAGTCGCAAGCGATTATGATGCTGCGCATTCAGGCCGAACGTCTGGCCGGCCTGCAACTGGATCTCGAAGACTACAAGGCCAGCTACCAGCTTACCGGTCAGAGACTGGCTGCGCTGGCGCCCATTGCGATCGTCATGCATCCGGGTCCCATCATTCGCGGGCTTGAGATCACTGCAGGAGTGGCCGACGGTGTGCAATCGACCATTCTGGAGCAGGTCACCAACGGCGTAGCCATCCGCATGGCGGTGGTTGAGCGGGCACTGATCGCTGCCCGGCAAGGAGGCCGCGCATGACGGTTCTCGCGATTCGCGGTGGGCACCTCATCGATCCATCAGCCGGCGTAGACGCTCCCAAGGATATTTTGCTCAAGGACGGCCGCGTCGCCGAGATTGCCGGCCCAGGCAAGCTGAAGCTGCCAGAAGGCACAGAAGTCTTAGATGCCAGCGGGCTCACGGTAGCGCCGGGCCTGGTCGACATCCACGTGCACTTGCGCGAGCCGGGCCAGGGCTACAAGGAGACCATAGCCACCGGCACGGCTGCGGCTGCCGCGGGAGGTTTTACGTCTGTTGCCGCCATGCCCAACACAACCCCGGTGAATGACTCGCCCGAGATTACCCGTTGGATGCAATCGCCGGAGCGTGGCGCGTCCGTGCGCGTCTTTCCCATCGCGGCCGCTACTCGCGCTTCAAAAGGCGAAGTGCTCAACGACTACGCGGCTCTCAAGTCCGCAGGCGCCGTTGCAGTTACAGATGACGGCCGTCCGATCCTGAAAGACAGCATGATGCGCGAGGTACTGGCTGCCGCCGCGCGGATGGGCTTGAGCGTTATCCAGCACGCGGAAGACACGCGCATGACGCAAGGCGCGAGCATGAATCTGGGTCCAGTCTCGTTTCGACTGGGTTTGCGTGGCATGCCGCCGGAGGCCGAGTCAAGCCTGGTGGAGCGCGACATTCGCCTGGTGACCGAACTGCGCGAGGCGCGCGCGCATCTGCACGTGGCCCATACATCTACGGCTGCCGCTCTGGCCGCTGTGCGCCAGGCCCGGCGCAGCGGATTGCGCGTCACCTGTGAAGTGGCTCCGCATCATTTTCTACTCACGGAAGAGCATGTGGGTCTCTACAACACGCACGCCAAGATGAACCCGCCGCTTCGCTCGGCTGCCGATCGCGACGCCATGATCGAAGGCATTCTCGACGGCGTGGTGGACGCAATTGCTACCGACCATGCGCCACATGCCACCCACGAAAAGGAAGTCGAGTTCGAACAGGCACCCAACGGCATCACCGGGCTTGAAACCGCGCTGGGCCTTTCGCTGCGCTGGCTGCACAAAGAGTGGAAGATGCCTTTGGGACGTGTTCTAAGCCTGTTGAGCGCGCAGCCGGCAGCTCTTTTGAACCTGAAGGGCCGGGGCACGCTTGCGTTGGGCAGCTTCGCCGATGTCGTCATTTTCGATCCCAAAGCCGAATGGACTTACCGCGCGACCGAGTCGAGATCCAAGTCCAAGAATACGCCTTTCGATGGCTGGACGATGCTCGGTAAAGTCAGGTGGACCGTCAGCGAAGGGCGCATAGTCTACCGGCCGGAGACTGCGTAGAGAGCGCCGTCTGCATCGACCTTTTTGCGGAAACATCTCCAGGACACCATGGAGAAGAGGTTGCTGTATTTGCAATACCTGGCGCGCCGTTTTTTCTGGCTGGAGCTTGTTTCTGCTTCGGTTGATGGTGGCTGCCGTGTTTGGAACGAGCGGCTCAAT
>JBARBP010000023.1:0-20547 GCA_049793195.1 Occallatibacter sp.
AAACCGTCTAGATAAGGTATCTTCGGGCGCTTGCTGGATACCTTACCTATTGTCGCGATGTCGTCGCTCGGCTTTGTGTAAATTGGAGGTGGATTGACCTTGCTAACCGGGATCTCCATTTTGTTTGCCCCGCTACAGATAAGTGTATCTGCGGGCGCCAGATCTCGTATAGCGAATGGCCGGGCAGCTATGGAATAGAACAAGCTCTTCAGTAGAGCTTTACTGCGACGAGAAAGTACCCGAGGGGAAAACTTTTCGCGGTAGCGGCGGATATCCTGTTTCCGACTGAGGTGTGAGTAAAGGATGAGACAGCCCATTGACTGAGCCGCGCGAGCGGAGTGCCGACGATTGGTAGTGGTTTCACATTCTTTGCGAAAACATCTGCCAAGATCTCAGGGGAACCGCCAGTGGCTTGGAGGTGTAATGTTCGCATTCCGCTGCGCTCCATGAAACGCCTAAGCGCAAACTCGGTGTAACGGTAGTAGTCGTGCGGTTGTTCGTGAAGCCAATAATAGAAGGGCACATTCATGATTAACTTTCCTTTAAGAGAAAGCACGCGCGCAATCTCTCGGCAGAGGCGGTCGGGTTCCGGAATATGTTCCAAGACGTCGGAAAGAATAATGGTATTGAACTCACCGTCCAAAAATGGCAGCGCGTTTGTCAAATCAGCTTCAAAGTCAAGATGATCGTTCTTGTGAGCGCTATTTGCCCAATCGATGCAGATGATGTCCGTGACATATTTTCGGTACGTATCAAAGAGTGGCACTTTGCCGCATCCAAGGTCGAGGAGTCGCCCCTTTGCATGGAGTTTCAAATTTGCGTCGTAGCATTCGGCGGTCCGGTCCGCAATTAGGCGCGACGCTACTCCAACCTCATTCGGGTCACGCGAAGCCATCAATCGACCATTCTTGCGAACATATTTGCTTGGCTTCCAAGAGTCGCAGTTTTTCATCTTGTTGAAACCTCCCTTTTAAAGATATGTCTGCACCGGTTGTGTGCAGTCTAATGCTTCTTGAGAGGTCGACGCGGAGTTTCCAGGGGGCAAATCGGGCGATTCGCTGACGACCTTGCCTCGCTGGCCTGTCAGAATTATGAATCAGATGGGGAAATCCGGGCTCAAACACAAATCCAAGGATACAGAATCTGAGTGTAACCGATCGGGTTCGCTGTTGTTCGGGAATAGAGACAAGAGAAGCAGCATTACGAGCCAACGGCGACGATTTTAGAGCATACTTATGACAGACGAGGAGGTCGTCAGCGATGAATTCCCATGTTTCCCGAAGAGAGTTTCTTGGCGCCGCAGGCATGGCGGTCGGCGCGCACATTGCGCGGCCTATTCTGGCTTCCGCCCTCAAGGCGCCGGCGAGCCGCGTCGCCATCGGGCAGTGCCAGGAATATAACCGTCAGGTGACCGAGGTGCTTGCAACGATGTTCGACCAGCTTGGGGGAGTAGAGAAGCTGGTGCGGGGAAAGACTGTGGCCATCAAGTTGAACATGACCGGCTCGAGCAACGACAGGCTGAATTCGATGCCGAACCAGATGACGCACTGGGTGCATCCGCAGGTGATCGGTTCGCTGATTTTGCTGCTTGGCAATGCAGGTGCGCAGCGTGTCCGCTTGCTGGAAAGCGCGCCAGTTGGGACAAAGCCGTTGGAGGATTTCATGCTGGCCGGGGGCTGGCAGCCCAAAGATTTTACGAGCGCTGCGAAGAATGTTGAGTTTGAGAATACGAACTTTTTGGGCTACGGCAAAACCTACGCGCGGTTCATGGTGCCGGGTGGCGGGCTGATGTACTCAGGTTTTGACTTGAACCACTCTTATCTCGACACCGATGTGTTTGTCTCGCTGGCCAAGCTCAAGGAGCACCGGACGGCGGGCGTGACGCTCTCGATGAAGAATTGCTTCGGCATCACACCCTGCACCATCTACAGTCAGGAAGCTCCCGAGGACGAGCCCAGCATTGTGCCTGTCGGTCACCGCGGACCGATTCATTCGGGCTCGCGTATTCCGCCAAAGAGTGCTCCGCAGCCTGTGGCGGAATCCCAAGATCCTGGTTTCCGCGTGCCGCGCACCACGGCAGACCTGGTTGCGGCGCGGCCCATTCACCTGGCCGTGATCGATGGCATCTACACCATGACAGGCGGCGAGTTGCCGAACCAGGCGAAGAATTGGATTCACAAGCCGGTGCATCCGGGACTTCTGATTGCGGGTATGAACTGCGTTTCCACCGACGCGGTGGCGATGGCGACTATGGGCTTTGATCCCATGGCCGACCGCGGCAGCGCACCATTTGAGAATTGTGACAGTACTTTGCGCCTGGCTGAGCATGTGGGTGTAGGCACGCGCGACTTGAGCCGCATCGAGGTCGTGGGCACGCCTATTGCAAAGGCGCAGTATCGCTTCCCGACACTGACAGAGTTGATGACGTAAAATGGTGTACGGCTGATGGCAGGAGGGTAAGCGGTTGCGGATTGAGCGTCGTGAATTTTTGAAGGGTTTTGCAGGGGTGGGTGCGGTAGCACTCGCCCCTCGCGTTGTAGCAGCAGAACAGCAGGCGGAACGTGCCACGCGGGGGATGCCTGCGCCGCGGATTAAAGACATCAGCGTTATTGAGTGCGAGCCAGACGGTGTGCGCCTGACGGTAGTGAAGATAACGACCGACCAGGACGGGCTTTATGGCTATGGATGCGCCACCTTCACACAGCGCGCTGATCTCGTGAAGCCTGCGGTGGAGAAGTACCTCAAGCCGTTTCTGCTCGGTAAATCGACCGACCGCATCGAGGACATTTGGCAGTCCTGCTACGACAGCTCGTATTGGAAGAACGGTCCGGTGCTGAACAACGCAATCAGCGGCATCGACCAAGCGCTTTGGGACATCAAGGGACGCCAGGCAGGCATGCCGGTGTATCAGCTTGCAGGCGGCAAGTGCCGCGAGGCAGCAGACACCTATGCACATGCGAGCGGGGCCGAGTTTGCCGATGTGCTTGAGAGTGCGCGGCGCTCGATGGCGCAGGGTTTTCGCAATGTGCGCGTGCAAGTGGGGCTGCCCGGCATGGCGGGTTACGGATCGGGGCGCTCGGAAGGGGGCAGGCCGCAGGCGCTTCACGATAAGCCACTATTCGATCGCGAAGCACAGATGCGACGCGGACTGAAGCTGTTGGAGATATGCCGCCACGAACTCGGCGATGAAGTGGAGTTGCTGCACGACATGCATGAGCGGCTGACACCGAACGAGGCAGTGCAGTTCTGCAAAGAGGCTGAGCAGTATCGGATGTTCTTTCTCGAAGATCCGCTTTCACCAGAAGATCTCAGCTATTTCCGACAGATTCGCGAAAACTGCGCGACGCCGATTGCGATGGGGGAACTCTTCAACAGCCCGCACGAGTGGCAGCCGCTGATCGCGGGTCAGCTCATCGATTACATTCGCGTGCATGTATCGGAGGCGGGCGGCTTCAGCCCAGCGCGCAAGATTGCCATTCTCGCCGAGCAGTTTGGCGTGAGAACAGCTTGGCACGGTCCGGGCGACGTTTCTCCTGTTGGTCACATGGCAAACGTAACTCTTGATCTCGTCAGCTATAACTTCGGCATACAGGAGTATTCGCCGTTCAATGAACGTGCGCAGGCGATCTTTCAGGGCTGTCCAGAGTGGCGCGACGGCTATCTGTGGGTAAGCGAAAAGCCAGGATGGGGAATCGAGATTGACGAAAAGGAAGCCGCGAAGGCACCATTCACCACCAGCCCGCTCAACGGCGGCTGGGGCGAGATACGCCTGCGTGATGGCACCGTAATCAAGCAGTAGTGCTTTGGCTCAACTGAAGAGCGCGTCGTCCCACGACTGAACTTCGTCCCACATTGGTGTTGGCTCAAAGTAGCCGGTGCCGGGCTTCAGGTGCTGCTTGAGTTCATCGTCGTTGAGCGTGATGCCCAGGCCGGGTGTGTCGGGAACCTTGATGTAGCCCTTATTGATGATAGGCTTTTCGACGCCGGTTACAAGGTCCTGCCAGAAGGGCACGTCGAGAGAGTGATTCTCGAGCGCAAGGAAGTTGCGTGTTGCTGCGGCGCAGTGCACGTTGGCCATGCAACTAACGGGCGTTCCGGCAAAGTGCATGGCCATCGGCACGCCGTACCGAAAGGCCATGTCGCCGATGCGGTGCGTCTGCAGAATACCTCCGGAGGTCGCAAGGTCGGGATGAATCTTGTCTACCGCGTGCTCCCTGCACAGCGTCTCGAAGTCTTCAATCTTGTAGATATCTTCGCCAGTCAGCGTGGGTGTGGGGCTCTGCTGCGTAATCTCCTTCAATAGGTCGGTGTAATACCAGGGAATCACGTCCTCCATCCACTCCAGGTTGAACTTCTCATAGGCCTTGCCCAGGCGGATAACGGACTTTACGCCGATGTGGCCGAGGTGATCCATAGAGAGCGGCATGTCATAACCGATGTTGTCGCGTACGGCGGCTACATATTCGCACAGCCGGTCAATGCCCTTGTCGGTTACTTCTGTCGCGATGAAGAGATTGGGCTGGTCACGAAGTTCCCACTTGCTCATGCCCGCTGGCTGCATCACAGTGCCGGGAATGCCATCAAGGACGTTGATGCCGAGGTCCATCTTCATCCACGATAGCCCCATCGCCTTGCGATCTTTGGCGCGGCGGCCATATTCCGCAGGGTCCATCGATTCGGTTGTGTCGGCGTAAATGCGAATCTCGTCGCGCCATTTGCCGCCGAGCATCTGGTAGATCGGGATATTGTAGACCTTGCCCGCAATGTCCCATAGAGCCATCTCCACGGCGCATACTCCGCCTGCCTGTCGCGCATTTCCGCCAAACTGCGCAATCTTCTGGAAGAGATAATCGATGCGGAGCGGGTTCTCGCCGAGCAGACGGCTCTTGAGCACCATGGCGTATTGCGGGCCCGCGACATCGCGCACCTCGCCCAGACCGTAGACGCCCTGATTCGTATCGATGCGAATCAGCACGCAGGGGCTTGGTCCCGGCTTGACGATGACCGCATAGCGCATGTCGGTAATTTTCAGGCTCGATGGGCTCGATGCAGTGTTCACATTCATGATTGCGGGCTCGGCATTTGTAGCCTTGCTGACAGCGCCGCCCGCGAGTATAGTGAGTGAGGATTTGAGGATGGTGCGGCGGTTCAAATGAAAGCTTTTTGAGCTGAACATCTTAGTCGATTCCTTTCCGAGCCGGGAACTTTGCAATCCATCATACGCCTGGGTTTGCTGCCTTTGCCCAGGTGCCGTCGTTTCCGATTTGGACATGCGCAGCAGCACTGTGGAAAAATGCAAAGCCATGGCTGCTCTCGGCTGCTTTGGGTGAGCATTTTGGCGATCGACCGCGCTGCACGTTCGACCGTGTGCGCGGATGCTTCTCACGCAATAGAATCCATTGGAGTGCACCCATGCCATCTTCCTTACTCTCGCGCCGCAAGCTCATCTACCACATCCTCCAAGCCATGGGGACGGCAGCTCTGTCGCCTGCACTTGCTCCAATTGCTGGTTTTGCACAGGAAGAGAAGAAGCCTTGGTGGCTTGGCGACGGCATGCCGCAAGAGAGCGCTCTCACGCCGAAAATCGCTACCACCCTCGACCTGCGCGACGGTGTAACGGATGAAGCCATTCGCAGCGTAGTGCAACTGGGTGTGCATCATGTGCTCTCTGGCGGGCCTGCGATTCCATGGACCGTCGAGCAGCTTCAGCCGATCGTCGACAAGCTCAAATCGGGTGGCGTCGCGCTGGGCAATTTGATGATTGGCGGCTTCCGCAATACGCTTTATGGCGCACAAGGGCGCGATGAAGAAATCGAGAAGGTGCGCGCGTCAATTGAAGCGGCCGGTAAAGTCGGCGTACCTGTGGTGGAGTACAACTTCTATGCGCATCGTGCGATGGAAGGCTACTTTGAACAGACTGGCCGGGGCGGTGGGGGGCTTACGGGCGTAGACAATGACCGCATGAATGGCCTTGAGCCGCTGCCCGCCGAGGGCGCGCATACACTGGACGAAATGTGGGCCAACATCACTTATTTTCTCAAGGCTGTGATTCCTGTTGCGGAGAAGGCGAATGTGCGGCTGGCGCTGCATCCCAACGACCCGCCCTTTCCGCTGAGCCGTGGATCGCAGCAGATTATGGGTACAGTTGCAGGCTGGAAGCACCTAATTGAAATCGTGGACAGTCCGGCGAATGGAATTACGTTCGACTGCGGGGTAACCCGCGAAATGGGCGAGGATCCGGTGGCCATCTGCCGGTACTTTGGCAGTCGCGACCGCATCAACCACATGCACTATCGCAACCCGCACGTGATGAAGCCCTATCTGAAATATGACGAGGGCTTCATCGATGAGGGCGACGTGAATATGTTTGCCGTGATGCGCGAGTTGCTGAAGGTCAACTACACGCGCGAGATTTATCCTGAGCATCCCCGGGCGCTCGACTACGATCGCGTGCGCGGACCCATCAAAGGGTATCCAGGCGGCGGCGGATATACCGGCGATGTGTTCGATATTGCCTACGCGAGAGCCATGCTGCAGGCCGCGCTCGACGTCGAGCGGAAGCGATAAATCAGTGGCCGGCTCTTCGCACAGGGCCATGACATTGCGCGGCGGTATCCATAAGGCATCATCGCTCGTGCTGCCTTGCCTGGGCGAGCAGTGTGTCGAACTCACTACGTGACATCTTCAGCTTTTCAGGGTGGGCGCCAATCCATTTGGCGAAGGCATCGTATTTCTCCGGCGTCCATCCACCTTCAAACTGCGCGCCATTTTTCCCTTCCTGATTGAGTTCAAAGTTGTAGGCATCGGTCAGTCCAGTGAACTCGGCCGAACTGATTGCATCCTCTGCCAGAATTGCGGGTATGAAGAGTACTCCTTCCGGCTTGGCCAATACCAGATCGCCCGGTAGGACGATGGCCCGTCCGATGCGCACCGGCGCATTGATTGCTGACAACTCCATGTCCGCCCAGGCGGATGGATCATAGCCTCGATAGAAACCGTTGAAATTGGGAATCTCGCGATTTTCTTCCTGGTCGCGAATGCCCCCATCGAAGACAAAGCCGGTGTGGGTATGCGCGGCCACTGCATTGCCAAGATTCGAGCCAATCAGTGTTCCTTCAATGACCTTGCCGAAGCCATCCGCTACATAGACGTCACCATTCTGAAGTTCGTTGATCGGCCAGCTATTGGTGCCGCTAACGCGCCCCTCCGCCTTGCCTTCAGCGCGGATTGCTCTGGTCATATCCGGACGAGTGGGCAAGTATTGCGCCGTCAGCGCGCGTCCGGCAAACGGCTTGTCGATGTGTAACGCCTGCCAGCCAGACTCGAACTGATTACGGTATCCTTGAGCGCGCAGATACTCCCACACGTCCTCAATGGTCATGTTCACCGCTCGCTGAAGCAGCGAGTCCGGCAGCTTCGGCCGCCCATCGGGGAAGCGTTCGCCCTTCCACTCCGATGTATAGAAGAGAATTTGATCGCGGGTCAACTTTGCCTGGCCAAACGCAGGTGAGGCCCAGAGCAAGGAACAGAATGCGAGGACCATTCCAATCACTTTTTTCATGCAGATATCCCTTTCAATTCGTTCTTCCTGAATGCTCGGACTCCTATTAAAGGGAGAGGAGCACCAACAGTGAAGACGGCCAACCCGAACTCTTGTTGCAATCCGGGCAGGCCATCAAGGCTCTGACAGATCGTACGAACGGGCCTCAGTCCAAGAGCATAGCAATTGTAGAGCCTGCGGCAGAGTTAAAACGCAGAAAATGCCGAGCGGCCTTTTGCACAGCCGACGGATGGTTTGTCGGGCTTTGGAGATCAGGTGGGTGTGGCGCTGAGATATTCGTTGTCCGGACCAGAGACAGGACAGAGAAAAGTATCCGCCGCGGGGATTAGTCGTGGCGCGCCGTTGGTACCACTGAGGTTGCCAAGCATCAAAAGCCCTGCAAGTTTGGTTTGGAGTTGATGATGGCCTTCATTAGTTCAGGCTTCAAGAGATTTGCTCCGATTGCAGACAAGTGACCCGGATCTTCATAGAGCTGTTTCCCGAGGTTATCGGTGAAACGAATTGCTCCTGATTTTTCGGAAAACAATGGTTCCACATCAATAACTGCGATGTTGTCCCGTTGAAGATTCTTTACAATTTTGTTGGCATCGATCCGCATGGCACGTTCCTTCGGATCCTCAAAGAACGGTGGGCGACTGCCGGCCCTGATCGCTTCACGGCTCGCCTGTTTAGGAAGCGCGGGCGGCTCAGTGATGAGAATGACGAAATTGGCGGATTGCTTCAGCTCTTTGATAGCAATGTAAAGACGCTCTTTGTCCTTATTAAGCTTGCCACTCCATAAACACGCGATTACGAGAAAGTCGGGTCTTTGGTCCTTCACAACTGTAAGCGAATCCAGCCAAAGTGGAGACGGCTGGCCGGAAGAATGAGGGAGTGGATCTTCGCCATCTACGCTGATGACCGTGAGTCTTAGACCCAGCTGCTTGGCAAGGTCCTTCATTGTTGTCGCATACATCGAGGCATTGCTGTCGCCCATGAGCACGATCGTGCCATTTTTGGCAGATTGATTGAATTTGAGCCCACCTTTGGCCACATCATGCACGCTTGCACTGACATAAGTGTCATTTCTTATGGCGATGCCCAGTGGGATGAGAGTGAGGAGAGCGCACAGGAGCGCTATGAAAGCGAACCTTCGCTTGCTTGGTTGATTTAGGAATTTGCGGCTTGGCCTCTCGATAAAAACAAAACACAGGACAGTGGCGACCGCGCTTACGATCACCTTCAACGCCAAACGGAAAATCGGCGATTCCGAGTAGAATCTGTAATCGACCAAAGAGAAGATTGGCCAATGCCAAAGATAGAGCGAATAAGACATGCGACCGACAAGAGTCAAAGGTCCCCAGGAAAGAAGCCGCTCTCCAGGCCCGGTTGAAGAATCATAGGGCATCATAAAACAGAGCGTTCCTGCCACAGGGAGCGTGGCAAGTAAACCGGGAAACGCTCGGCCTTCCGTTATGACAAAGAAAGACAGAATTATCAAAACAAGGCCTATGAGGGGCAGTAAAGCGAGCAATCTATTGTTCGTTGGTTTGTTTCGATTGAATGTCGCAAAGATGCTTCCCGCAAGCAATTCCCACGCGCGGGCTGGGAGAAGATAGAAGGCCCATTCGGGTCTAGAGTGAGTGAGCACAATACAAAACAGAAAGCTCCCGGCACAGAATGCCACCAAGACGCGCGTCCTATGCCTCTTGACCTTCAGATAGAGCAATAGAAAGGCGGCTGGAAACAGCAAGTAGAACTGTTCTTCTACGGAGAGCGACCAACAATGAAGGAAGGGCTGCGCATCTGGCGAAAGTACAAAGTAATTTCCCTGCAGCATGAACTTCAGGTTTGCGATGGATGCAGCAGCTGCCGCAAGCGTTGCACCAGCCGAGGCGAAGTCTTGATTAGAGTATGTGAACGACGCTCCAATGATCGTGACAAGTGCGACAGTAACAAACGACGGCAGCAGACGGGCGATTCGCCTTTGATAGAAACGTCCAAAGCTGAAGCGGTTGCGCTCGCAGTCTCGAAAGATGATTGAGGTAATCAAATAGCCGGAAATGACGAAGAAGATATCGACTCCGACGAAACCGCCTGGTAACCATCCGCGGTTTAAGTGAAAGAGAAAGACAGCCAAAACAGCTACAGCTCTTAGCCCATCGATCGCGGGACGATACTCGACCGTGGTTGAAACTGGGGCTGTCACATTGGCCGGGGAAGATGAAGCAACCATTCCGCTCTCTAGTTTACGATGGCCACTTTCACTTCTTCGGAAATCTCGTCTTCGACGATCTCTCTGGCGCCCGTAGATAGTGCGACCAATAGGGAGTTCACATAGCTTCCGAAGCGCCATCGGCCGATGCGCTCTTCTCTTCTTTCATCCCATTTCTACGTGCTTTCGCCGGTGGGAATATTGGATCCTCTACCCAGGGGCATTTTGAGTCTTCCAGTCAGGCTGCGCATTTCAGCCGACGGAGCCGCCGGTATCGAGGTTACACCTGAGCTGCTGACGGCAATGACGGTATAAACGTGGTCCACGCCAGGCTTGGCCGTGCTGTCCAGGTACGCCATTCTAGGCAAAGGGGCAGTAGGCGTGTCGTGGAACGAGAGGCCCTGGAAGAGCGGGCGGCCAAAGATCTCCTCCGGCGCCTCCAATGGAAGCCGCGCCAATCCCTGACCGTCGCGCAGTACGATGAACCCTCCCAGACCGCTCGCGAGGCCCGCTTCCGCATCCCAGGTAATCTCTTTGCCCTGGTCTCCTTTATCGTTGACGCGCACGCCGAACGGAGCCGGTGGGAGCGATGAGTCGGCCACAGTCCCCGATCTCACGTAATCCATCCACGCCTTTGCGACTGCGGCATTGGGGAGCCAGACAGCTTGCTTTTCATCCCCCTTGAATTCGGATGCCGGCACGGCGATGTTACCGGGATACGCCGCCAGCCACGCATGATCGTGATCGACGGGGCGAAGAGCCTGAGTCTTGGCACCCTTCTCCGGCAGGCGCATCTCCAGACAGGCATCAAAGAATGGGATGGCGAGGTAGCGGGAGTCGCCACAGAAGTGCGCCGTGCGTGGGTCGGGAGCCCAACTGATCGGCGCTCCGTGAGGACGATATTCTTGGAAGGGTGTAATAAATCTTGCCCAGGAACCGTTTCTTTTCTCCAGAATACCTGCGTTGGTCATGGTCGGAATGGCGTAGACTCCTTCAGGAACCTCGGGCTCGAGAAATTCGGGTCTGCCTCGGAACGAGACAACGGCGCCGGAGCGTAGGAATGCCGCTGCGACGCGCGACGGGTAGAGGATGCTCATCGCGTTGGACCAGATACCTCCTCCCGAATGACCCCACAAACACCACGGAACGGTGGCGATCTCCGGGTGCCCGGATTTCTCCCCAATCTCACCAAGCGCCTTCATGAACGCCTTATCCGAACCGTGACGCGGATCGAACCAGAGTTCGGCCCCGCCCGGCGTTAGGTCGACGGCATCGTTGGTTACACGATAGGAAGGTCCAACGAGAACGCAGTCCCACTTCTTCGCCAGGGCCTGCCAGTGCAGATCGTATGCGGAGAACGAGCCATAGTGGGCCGCTTCCATGCCTGCTCCGTGCTGGTGGACGATCACGCCGCGCACCTGATCGATCGCTTCAGGCATCCACAGCGTGTAGTTGACTGCTATCTGCAACTCGCCGGCGGTCTGCGATGCAGGGTAGAAGACATGGAAGTAACGTCCGACTCCGCTGGAGGGAATTATGGGGGTCACATCATCGCCGGGCGGCCCCCAAGTGGCAGGCGATGGCGCTGGAGATTGGGCCTGCGCCGAGTTGAACAAGAATGGAGAAGCCGCCAGTCCCGCGCTTAGCGATACTATGCCCTTTACAAAAGAACGCCGCTCGATTGACGAAAGATGGCTCGTATTTTCACGGACGTCCGGCTGCCGCAATTCACGCTTCATTGAAGGTTCTCCTCTCGATGTTTTAGTTCTCGTTGACTGACTCACGCGAGTCAAATTGCAAAGTTCACTTAGCTGAAACTTCGCACTCCTCCCCCATGCAAGGTTCGAATTACCCAATAGGAATGAAGAGGACGCAAACGGGAGACGGGACGTAAAGCTCAATGTTCGTAGCTGTCAGTTTTCATTCTCGCTGGAGTTTCCGCGCTGCTACACCCGACTTTTCTCCTCAAATGAACTCTTGACTGCGACCTCGTTACAACTTGCATGCACGATGTTGAAATGCAACCTGTCAGGCCATTGGTGCTATCAAATACTTGCCGCCAGCCATCGAGGAGAAGATCAGACATTCTCCGTTGCTGGTGTCGAGTTGTGCCGGCACACGTTGCGTACTTCCTTTCTCGCGAACTGCTACTCTTTTCCCTGGCCACGGATTCATCAACTTGCATGGATGATCGCGCCGCGATTCAATTTCCAAGTAATAAACACCGTCTGCATTCTTGCAGGCAGAGACCAGAAAACCGCCGCGCGCCTGGAAGTTTCGAAAGGCCACCACATCAGCCGCCGGTGTCACGGGAAAGAGATGTATACGCCCTCCTCGGCTGTTGAGCATGGCCTCCGCGTCATCTTCACGACCTGTGAGACGAAAACCAGATATTGCAGGATCCTTACGCACACCGAGGAGAAGTGCGGTTTCGGCGGCTGTTCCAGCAGTGCTGAGTGAATGCACGGTGCGAAGCATCATCTCTCGCTGCTCCTTGGGAGAATCGAGATTGATCTCATCGGCCAGCAGCGCCGGATACATGGACGGTTCGCCAAAGTGATCGCCAGCTAGGCGCGCCGGTTCCAATCCAGGCTGGCCAGCGTATTCAAGGCCCTCCGGTGTTTTCCAGGTTGCATAGGGTACGATCTGCTCGCCGACTTGGCGCCAGTGGCTACGCAGGTCCGCGTCGACATCCAACAGCTCTGCCGCTTCGGCGGTCTTCATCAAGCCCCAACGAATCATACAGAGGGAGCTAGTGACATCCTGATTGTGAGAGAGGTTTGGATACCATCCCCAGCGTTCTTCTTCCATGGTAGGAATCGCGTGATAGCAGCCATCGTCGCCTTTCTTTACGTAGGCGGCATAGAAGAGGGCCATCTCGCGCATTAACGGATAACACTCTTTTCGCAGAACGTTTATGTCTCCGCCATAATCCCACTCATCCCAGACCGGTTTAATAATCTCCGCCATCGTGCCCATGCAAAATTCCAGAGTCATGGTGGTGTGGACATAAATGTCAGACTTGACGGGAGGCAGATAACCATGAACGACGAGCATTCCATGCATGTTGAACATGTCGGCGGCATTCTGCTTACCGCCCGGCATCCAATGCCACACGAGCTGCTTCCACATATCTTCGCTGTCTCCCCAATTGCGGACAAAGCGAGAGGTAGTAAAGACTTCGTTATAGCAAGGGGCGCTCGTCCACAGTTGCGTGTCCCTCTCGGGAAGCGCGTAGGAAGCGCTGCATTCAAACTGGCGCATGTCGGTCTTGGTGCCGCCGCCGTGACTCTCGGTGTAACTGCGGTAGATGATTCGGATGTCGTCGGAACAATCGCGGCCGGCGGCGCCATAGAAGACACGGCCGTTTTCTCGCTTTTCGTAGAATGCGTTCCACCATTGGGTATTCTCATGCACCATGGCGTTGAAGCCGGCGGCTTCGGCCTTGGCCAAACGCTTTTTGGCTTCGGCCATGACATCGGGACCATCCATGGTTGTGACAACAGCGACGAAGGCCTCCAGCCTCCCGTTGGCTCCGGGGGTAAAAGTAGCAGTCGCGGCGGCACCTGCCGCAGCAGCAATCAGCCGATCCGGGGGCGGAGTTCCAATGCCGGTCTTTCCTTCGACATTATCCAGTTGAGCTTTTCCCGAAGAGGTGACAACGCCCATGAGGACGGATTCAAAGCCCTGCGGGAATGTTTTTTCTTCAGGAAATTTTTGGCGGATCCAGAAGTACTTCCCATCTTGCCCGCTGGTGGGGGGATCCATGGGGAAGTTGAAATCCCGATCGTACTCGGTTCCCGGCCTGGTGTAAGTGCCGTTTTCGCTCATGTAAGAGAGGTGTGAGGTGTCGCGGTGGCGGTAGAGCCGCAACCAGATGGGCACATCGATTCCCGAAAAGTTGCCTCGGATCGCATATATGTTGTTGGTCATTCCCAATACGTATTCCAGGCCGGCCCTTGCGCTGTCCTTGGCCACTTGCAACTTCACCACGCCGTTTGCGCAACTCTGAGCTGCTTTGGGCGCCGCAGCTTCGGCCAAACGATCCATTCCCAAGATGATCTGCCCAACGGGCTTCATGCACGGAAAGGCGTATTCCATCGGGTCACGATAACCATCGTAGCTTCCACCCTGCTTGAGCAGATAACCGTAACTTGCGGGGCGTTGCGAATCCTTTTCTCGTCCGACGTAATCCCTGTTGGCGGGCGAACAAGCGCCATCGATCACGTCCTGCAGCGTTGGCGACCGCAAGGAGCGAATATTCACGCGCCGGTCCCAGACGTTGTTTTTGTTCAGGCTGATCGTAATGCGATCAGGCGGACCCCACATGGTTGTCCGCATCTTCAAGTTGTTTATGGTCGTCGATTCGCTGTTACCGAAAAAGTCGGCATCGGGCAAAGGATTTTTGCGGTCTAAGATGTTCTCGATGAACACCGCTTGGGCCGCTTCACGCAGGGGCATCTCACGCTGCCATGGAAGGGCAGGGGACACGCCTTCAGCGGTTGCCGCCAGGTCAGTCAATAGATTTGGAACTGCCAGTGCCGCGCTCGTTGCGAGTGAAGCCTTGATAAAACTACGCCGTCTCATCCTCATTGGAGTCGATCCCTTCAATGTGCATGGGTCCGCCACCGGTAAGGGATTAAGCGTTACGCGTGACTAGATACTTCCGCCCTGCATGGGTCGGAAAGATGAGGCACTCTCCGTTTTTCGTGTCGACTTGAACAGGTACGGACGCCGCATTTCCGACTTCGCGAACGGTGGCTTGTTTTCCAGGCCATGGATTCATCAACTGGCAGGGAAGATCGCGCCGCGACTCGATCTCGACGTGGTAAACGCCCTCCGCGTTCTTGCAGGCCGACACGAGAAATCCGCCGCGCGCCTGAAAGTTGCGAAAGGCTATTTCATCCTTTTTTGAGATAAGGTCGACAGCCGGTGGATCCCAATCAGGGACTGGGAAAAGGTGAATTCGCCCGCTGCGGCTGTTCAGAAGCGCTTCCGCATCGACGCTCGTCCGTCTTCTGGGCCTGATTGCCCTCGCCACCGGGCCATATTCATTGCCTGCGGGTGGATCGGGCCTAGGGGGCAACGCGCCCAATAAAATAAGTGTCGGGTCGGTGCTTCCAGAAGGCACCGCCACAACGGTGCGAACCATCTGCTGTTTAAGCTCGTGGGGCGAGTCAAGATTGATTTCGTCGGCAAGAAGCGCGGGATAGGAAGCCGCATCTGCAAAGTGATCGGTAGGCGTGCGCATTGGTTCCACGTCAGGTATTGCAGTGAATATCTGGCCATCAGTGCGGTTCCAGGTAGGGTATGGAACGATCTCCGAGGCCACGTGACGCCAGTGTTCGGACAGGTCTGCGTCCACTCCGAGCAATTCAGCCGCATCGGCCGCCCGCGTCAACCCCCAGCGGAACAAGCAAAGCGAACTAATAACATCCTTGTTGCGCGCGAATTTGGGATAGATCCCCCAGAACTCCTCCTGCATGGAGGGAATGACATGGTAATAGCCGTCGTCGCCCTTTTTAGCGTAGCCGGCGTAAAACAAGGCCATTTCCTTCAAAATGGGGTAGCACTCATCGCGAAGGAACTTAAAGTCGCCCCCATAGTCCCACTCGTCCCAGGCAGGACGGACGATCTGGGCCATCGTACCTAAACACAACTCAAGGGTGATGGTGGTGTGGACGTACTTGTCCGGCTTCACCGGCGGAAGATAACCGTGCGTGATCAACATGCCGGGCAGATCGCACATGGTGCGCGCATTGTCTTTTGCTCCGGGCATCCAGTGCGCGATGATCTGCTTCCACATGTCTTCGCTGTCGCCCCAGTTGCGCACGAAACGCGAGGTAGTGAAGATTTCGTTGTAGCAGGGAGCGCTGTCATAGTCCTGAATGTCCACCTCCGTTGCGGTATAAGAGGCGCTACATTCGAGTTTCCGCATGTCCGTCTTGGTGCCGCCGCCGTGGCTGTCTGTGTAGCTATGGTAGATTTCGGGAATGTCTTCGGTGCAATCAGTGCCGGTTGTGCCGCGGAACATACGACCATTTTCGCGCTGGTCGTAGAAGTTGGCCCACCAATCGGTGTTTTCTTTCAAGACGCCGTCAAAGCCACCCTTTTCGGCTTCCGCCAGACGTTGTTTGGCCAGGGTAAGCAAATCGGGGCCATCCATTGTTGTGACAATGGTGACCAGGGCCTCCATCTTTCCGTCGCCCGCGGGAGTAATGATCGCCGTAGCAGCGGCGCCGGGAGCAGCGGCAATCGAAGGCCTTACTAATTCAGACATGTCCCAAGTCATCGGTGGGTCGGGAGGCGGCGTGCCCATGCCGATTTTGCCTTCAACGGACTCAAGGTTTGGTTCAGCATGCGCGGAGACCACACCCATAAGTACATACTCGAAGCCCTGGGGGAATGTCTTTTCGGCCGGCATGCTCTGGCGAATCCAGAAGTAGCGGCCATCCACGCCGCTGGTGGGTGGATCGATGGGGCCGTTGAACGCCTTGTCGGCCTCGGCTGCGGGATTGGTATAGGTTTTGCCATCGGGATTCATGTACGTCAGGTGCGCTGTGTCCTGATGCCGATAAAGCCGGAGCCAAACAGGCGACTCAATTCCTGAGAAGCTAGTGCGAATGGCATAGACATTACTTTTCATTCCGAGCACGAACTCGACATCAGCCTTGGCTTCGCCCTTGGCCACGTGCAAATTCACAAGCCCGTTAGCACAACTCTGGGTCACGTCCGGTGTCGCGGCGCCGGCGAGCGAATCGATGCCGAGAATGATTTGCCCAACCGGCTTCAGGCAGGGGAACGCATATCGCATTGGTTCCCGGTAAGGGTCATGCGAACCACCTTCCTTCCACAACCACCCATAGTCGCGGGGCCGAAGACACCTTTGTTGCCGGCCGATGTAATTCTCATTGACAGGAGCGAATGCGCCTTCTGTGATTTCCTGGAGCGTGGGAGCCCGGTAGTCATGGAGTCGTCGATCCCATACATTGTTCTTGTTGATGCTGATTGTGATCCGCTCGGGCGGTCCCCAGATGGCCGTCCGCATCTTCAAGTTGTTTACGGACGATGCGGCGCCGCCGCCACCCTGGCCAAAGCCTCCGGATGGCCCTACTGCATTCAACGTGCCTTCCAGGGTGATGGATTTGGCTGCCTCCCGCAACGGGATTTCGCGTTGCCAGGGAAGGGTTGGCTCAGATTCGGCATTGGCCGCCAACCCGGTCAAAACCTCAGGAACCGCCAAAGCGGCGCCAGCCACGAGAGAACTCTTAATAAAATTGCGTCGTTTCATTGGACTTCATACCCTTTCTATGATGAGGTTTCGACCGGGTCGATTGCTCGCTAGGTTAGTTATTGGCCGGAGCCAAAGAGGCCGAGCTGAACCTGCCCAAGTTTCTTTGCCGAAGTCGCGGGCATACCGCTGATGGCTTCGAAGCTCTGATTCTCGGTCGGCATGCCGTGTCTTTCGACCAGGTAGCTTGTGGCAGCGGAAGCATTGAAGGCGATGACCGCGCCGGTTGCACCGTCCACAACCTTGGCCCCGGTTTTGTCCGCTACTATGTCAACGGCTTGGCCTAGCCATGGATTGCGCACCTTGAGCGGCTGTGCAATCCCGGACTCGATGACAATAGTGGTCGGGATTCCGCGCTTCACCTGCACGTCCACCTTGGTTTTTCCACTGATCCAAACGCTTCCGTCGAAATCCCATCCAGATGGAATTGCCGGTGCAATGCGGATCAACCCGTCGTAATCCTGCACCAACGCTTCCTGGAGTGCAGTCGTTACGACGCCGCTTTGCTCGACATAGAACTGCATATCTCTAGAATTCGCGTTATCCTCTTTCGGATCCCAGGCAAAATGGCGACCGCTGGCGCAACCCGTGAAGCCGTTGATGCACCGCGCGGACCCCTCCGTGCTCCGGTTCAGTGCGGCGCCAACTTCATCTCCCATGTCGAGCCGTGCAGCCTGAATCGAATCGAAACTCCAGCCACCTCCCCATTTCGACAAGCGGTGCTCATACGTGCGCTTGGCAAGATCGAACATGGGCGATGTGTCGCCGATCAGGTTATAGGGCCAGATCGGTTCCAAGCCGATGTTTTCGCCGTTATGGTTCTTTGCGCCGGGCAGATAGGACTCCGCAATCATGTCCGCCCCATCGGCATCGGCCGAAGGCGGCAACAAGGTAAGCGGACTGGCAAATTGAGTGCGCGGAAACGGCGGAATCTTCGGCAGCGCCGCCTGTAACTGCTGCACCAGGTCCGCATCTTTACCAAGCAACTTAGCAGCATCGATCGCGACTGGATAAAGTGCGAGCGCCGCAGAGATATCGGTGGTCGGATCGGTTACATCCCACTGTGTCTCGTGCGCATTGGATGGGCTGGTGTGCAGCAATCCGTCTGGGCCCTGTTTCTGATAGGCAAGAAGGAAGCGCGCCGACGAGGCGATCACTGGATAGTTGTCGATGAGGAATTTGCGGTCGTTCGTTACCTGATATTGCTGCCATATCCAGAGCGAAACCTCAGCTCCCGTAGACAGAGTGCGTGCATTGAAAATTGGCTGGAAGCTGCTATCGCAATCGCGTGAGAGGGTGAGGGCCTCGTTGTGATTTGAAGTCCAACCGGGTTCCCATTCGATTCCTTGCCCATCGAAGCGCATGGTTTCCCCTATGCAGGCTCCCGGAAGTCCGTTCATGTGCGTCTTCGTCCAATTTTCGATCGAAGGCAGGTTCTCGCGGTAGAGATTGAAGTAAGGCTCATTCAGTTCAGTAACGCCCGCGCCAATATTGGCTGCGGTCTGCATGCGCAGGTTCCAATGCCAGAATGATGCTGGAGCCCATTGAGCAGTATCGCGCCCGGAAGAGAGCATATCCCCGATGCCTGCCTGGGAGCCCGGATATTCGTAGCCCTTTTCGACCGCGGCCGCAAAAAGATAGATATTGCGCATGTTCTCCTGATACTCTCCGGAGCCATCCTTTGAAGTGATCTTGATGGCCGCGGCGCGATTCCAGTAGGCGTGCCACCAGGATTTGTGAGCCGCTTCTGTCCCCGCAAAGAGCGCCGGGCGTGCGGTGGCCAGGGCATCCTGCTTCCCGTCATAATGCGGCGATGCAACGATGATGCGGAAGTGCCCGTCCGCGAAGGGCTTGAATGAGACCGTAACGGTCAGAGGATCTGTAACCACTGCTGCGACATTGCGGCCCTGCGCGGTAATTGCCGAGAGCGATCCAAAAGCGCGTCCCGAGGCCCCGGGCTCCTTATTATCGATCCAACCCTGTGACAACATGCCCACGCCGGCTTTAGCGACTGCGTTCGTCGTGCGCGGCGCCCATAGCCTGAGTAGTGCAGTCTGCACTTCGTCCGCCTTTGCGCCTGTCACGTCGATGATCAGGGTGTCCGTTTCCGGCTGAACATAGGCGGTTGCGGTCATTCCGCCGCCTTTCTCTCGAAATTCGCCATCATATAGATTCAGTTGTCCCGCATAGTCCTTTGCTTGCGTTAGAGCGGACAGTCCAGGGACAACTACTTCTCCCGGCGACAGACGATCCGGCAGGGTGTCGTTTCGATTGAGTTGCGCGGTGATGCCGTTGTCAGACCAGATGGCGACACCGAGATGCCCGTTTCCCACAGGCATCGCCTGGTTGGCCACAAGATTCGGTTGGGCCAGGATGATGGAGGATCGGCCTAGCACTCCAGCCACATCAACCTGAAATTTTCCGCCGTGCCAGGCGGTCGTGGAATCCGGCGTCGCGGTCTGAGCTGAAATGATGGTTGCAGATGATGTACAAATCAGGAAAAGATGTAAGATGCTCTTCAACATGGTCTTCAGTGCCGCTTTCTGATTGGGATTTTGATGTCCGCACGCAAACAAGCTCGACATGCGCGTTGTAGGTGAGTCCTCTGGGAAGAGAAACAACGTGTGATCTCCCTTTGCAGAGGCAGGAATTGGTCGAATACTAGCGCGATCCGATTGATTTCATCGCTCGCACAAATTGCATTTAGGAGCAGCCGTATGATAAGCCCGCATTTGCAAACGTGCAACGTTAGAGGCAGCGTTCTATCTCCATATGTAAATGCATGAAGATAATGATCGTAGCTGTTAGGACAATTCCGTAACGGTAGATAAACAGGCAAATCACAAGGTCCGTGGAGATTAGTTGAAATATGTTTGGCAGTATTACTAATCGAAGGTTCACAATTCAAACATATCTCTGCGATCCGTACGGATGAGTGGCTGGGGTAAGGATGCCCGGCGGGTGTTTCAGTCAAACACTTCGTGCAGAATGGGGGCAAAAGGGGTAGTTCAATGCGGCGGTTAAGTCTTTTGGGGATTCTGTTGGTTTTTGCGACTCCTACCTGGGCTGTAAAGCACATAACAGTTGCGCAACTTGAAGAAACGTTGACCGCGGCAGACGCCAAACACAGATCGGACGCGCAAATGATGCGGCAGCTCTCCAGTATTGTGCTTTCCGAACGGCTGACCGAGGTCTCATTGGCTCGGATCGAGAAGGAATTGGATGCGACCTCACAGGTAACGTTGGCGTTGCAGTTGCTGGCCGATGATTCGGCTTTTCTGAATCCACCTCAGAACGAATTAGCGGCCATGCCCTCTCCTGACAATGCCGCCCAGCAGGCAATGCTTGAGGCGGCGCGACGCTATGTGACGGAGACTTTGCCGCGGTTGCCCAACTTTTTGGCCACGCGGACGACTAACCGTTATGACGATAACCCTGAATCGGTTAAGAAGGGTACTCCGCGACTTGAGGGGGGATTGCACCTGGTGGACACCTCAAGGT
>JBARBP010000024.1:0-26016 GCA_049793195.1 Occallatibacter sp.
GTGCTAATTTGTGCTACGGCCTTGGAGGTCTTGGAAGTTGACGAGGACTAGGAGCAAATAGAATCTGTAACTTGCTGATTCCATTAAAGGCAAACGGGTTCGACTCCCGCCGCCTCCACCATCAAGCTATTTATTTTCGGAGTTTTGTGAGTGCTCATCTTTTACAAGTGCTACAGCGGTTCCACAACTGCTGTGCTCGAAAACCACTGTCCTCAAGTGGCCGCGGCTTTCGATGAGTAAGTCAGCGAATTTGGGTTGAGACCGGGTGGCCCGAACCGACCCTATCGAGACAACTCCTGCATGATGGCAACGCCCTGGGAGGTGCCGATGCGCGTTGCTCCGGCATGGATCATGGCGAGTGCGGACTCGAGGTTGCGGATTCCGCCTGCCGCCTTGACGCCCATCGCCGGCCCGCAGATGCGCCGCATCAGCGCCACATCCTCGACCGTCGCGCCCGCGGTTCCGAAGCCCGTAGAGGTCTTCACAAAATCGACGCCCGCGCGGACGGCCATGTGGCAGACCGCAATTTTTTGTTCGTCGCTTAGATAGCAGGTCTCGAGAATCACTTTGGAGATGACGCCGGCGGGCTTGCAGATCTCGACCATATTGCTGATTTCACGGTAGACGAGATCAGGCAATCCCGCTTGCAGCGCGCGAACGTTGATGACCGCGTCGATCTCGGTGGCGCCCCTGGCGATGGCATCGCGTGTTTCGAATGCCTTGGTCTCGACCGTATTCTGGCCCAACGGAAATCCGATGGCCGCACCGACGCGCACAGGAGTTCCGGCGAGCAGGCGGACGCAGGTTTCGACTTCGGCGGGATTGATGGCCACCATGGCGAAGCCGTATTGCGCTGCCTCCCGACACACCTGTACGATGTCGGCGGGCGTGCCGAAGGGCTTCAAGAATGTGTGATCGATCATCGCAGCTAAAGCCGCGGGCGAAATCTGCATTTCAATACCTTAATAACGACTTGAGCGTTAGTCCGCTTTTAGCCGCAGACAGCGCATCGTTGATTTGTCCCAGTGGAAATTCGTGGGTGATGAACTCCGCCGCCTTGAGCTTTCCCTCACGAATCCACGCGCAGAGCGGCTCCATTGCCGCCCGCTCGCGGGAACGCGTGGGCCACTGATGCATGAGTAGATTGAAGTTGTATGGGCCCGACGCTTTATTCAGTTGCAGCGTGGGCGGGGCGAGAACTCCGTAGACGCAGACGGAGCCGCCTAGCTTGATCAAGGGAAGAGCGGAGTTGATGATGGCTTCGCTGCCGACCGCATCGATTACCGCATCGAGCGGTTTGCCGCGCCGCCCGACGAGCGTCGCAAGCTCCGGGCTGCCGGGCGCGAAGACCTCTGTGGCGCCGAACTCAATGGCTCTTTGTCGCTTCCCCTCCAGCGGATCGACGACGCCGATATAGCCCAGTCCGAGCAGCGCGCCAAACTTTACAAAACTCAAGCCGACTGGCCCCGCTCCGAAGATGAGTACATCTTGACCGGGTAGGAGATTAAAATCGCCGAAGCCTCCATAGACTTCGCGCCAGGTACAAAGCAGCACCGCATCTTCCATAGAGATATCAGCGGGAACGGCGCGCTGAATTTCATAAACCTCTGCCCAGCCATGCGCCGCGTCCGCTACGCCATCGGCCACCATGGCATCGTGATCGTTTGCCAGTGTGTATTCGCAGAAGCCTCCCCAACCACTGGCGTATTGCGGATCGCCGAAGTCGAAGACCAGTCCGCCGATGACGCGCTGACCAGGCCGGAAGTTTCGCGCCTTTGCGCCAACCTCCTCGACGATGCCCGCCGACTCATGACCCAACACCAGCGGATATTTTTCGACGCCGGGAAAGTGTCCCGCAACCAACTTGCCGTCTGTGGCGTTGCACAGACAGGCGGCCTCGGTTCGCACCAATGCCTGGTATGGCCCCACGACGGGCTTCTTCAACTCGACTAAGCGAACCGTTCCAGGCTCGACAACCGCAACACCTCTCATTGATTCAACCTCGCCAAATCCGTATAGACATCGATCAAGGAGCGATACGCTTTCTCGAAGACGGGCATGAGTGCCGCGTAGACTGCCGTCTGCTCCGGCCGTGGAAGCGCCTCTTGCTCGACGCGCACAAAACGATCGATCACATCGAAGTTGGAAAACACCTGGGCAGCGACGCCGCCGATAACCGCTGCCCCCATCGAAGTAGCCTCTTCAAGATAATTCAAAGGCCGCACCGGGCACGCAAAGACATCGGCCAGCATCTGCCGCCAGACTGCGCTGCGTGCGCCGCCGCCGATCATCGTCACTGAGTCGATGGGAACGTGATTGCGAAAGATGTTCAGGATCAGACCCAGATTCATGGAGACGCCTTCGAGCGCGGCGCGCAGCAGATCTTCGCGCCGCGTGGCCAGCCCCACGCCCACAAAGGCCGCGCGCGCATCGGGATTCCACCATGGCGTCCGCTCGCCCAGCAGATAAGGCAGAAACAGCACACCACGCGAACCGGCGGGCACGCCAGCAATGGCCTCGTCGAGCAGTTCGTACACATCGCGTCCGCAGCGCTCGGCCTCGGCCTCCTCTTTGGCGCAAAGCGTCTCCTTGATCCATTTATGCGTTGCGCCGGCGGTCTGCATGGTGCCGCTGGGGTGCAGATAGCCCGGCACACAATGCGCCCAGTTCATCGTGCGCATGGCAGGATCGACGATCGGCTCCTTCACCGTAAGCGCAATCCACGAGGATGAGCCGAGATAGTTGTATGCCGAGCCGGGCCGGACGCAGCCCACCCCCACACCGGCGCAGCTTCCGTCGCCGCCGCCGACAGCCACGAGCGTCCCCGTTTTTAATCCCGTCTGACTGGCAGCTCGCGCCGACACAACGCCCAGAATCGAGCTCGATTCCATCGGCTCTGGAAAAAGCTTCGGTGCGATGCGCGCGGCCGAAAGTATTTCCTCCGACCAGCAAACGCGATTCAAATCGAAGGCGTTGGTCCCCGATGCATCGGAATAGTCGGTAGCCATGCGGCCGGTGAGCCGGCAGTTGATGTAGTCCTTGGCACACAGGGTCTTTACGGTTCGAGAAAAAACCTCCGGCTCATGATCGCGAATCCACATCAGCTTTTCCAGGGTGTAGGAAGCGCTGACCCGGTGGCCAACAATGCGATAGAAACTCTCTGCGCCGATCATCGACAGAATTTCGTTCGCCTGTTCCGTGGCCCGCTGATCGCAGTACAAAATCGACGGCCGCAGCGCATTTCCCTGGCCGTCCACCGGCGTACAGCCCATCATCTGACCGCTCAACGCCACGACTTCAATCTCTTCCGGACGCACCGCGGCCTGCTCCAGCAGTTTGCGTGTGGAGACACAGATGGCCTGCCACCAGTCATCTGGATTCTGCTCCGCCCAGTTGCCATTAAAGTAGTGGGTCGGATAGGAACAGGCATAGCTCGCCACCAACTGCCCCTCGGGCGTATATAAAGTGCCCTTGTTGCCGGTGGTGCCAAGATCGTGTGCAAGAAGATATTCGGCCATTGTCAATAACCAAAGAGATTTGCGCCTGCCCAGCCGACAAGCCCGGTGAATACTCCGCCTAAAACGCCGCCCGCGATGGCCGCACCGATGCGCGGAAGGCTCTCTGCTGCCAGCCGCATCCGTTCTTTCCTCGGTGTCTCAGCCAGCCCGCAGACCCATAGTCCGAAACCAATGGCGGTGCCCATGTCTACCCATGGCGCTGCTCCGCGAAAGCCCTGGTAGATCAGGCCAAATTGCTTGATACCTCCATCGGGATGCGGCAGGCCCTCGGGATGAATGCCGAAGCCGGGGAGCTTGTGGTTCAGCACCCAGAAGGTGCCGATGATGAACCCGGCAGCCATCATGCCGCCGATCGGGCCGAAGTCCTCGACCAGCCTGCTCCAGCAGATGATGACGGCAAACGTTACAGCGAACGCGCCAAAGATGGTTGTCAGCAAGCTGACCGGGGGCATACCAAGCCAATTGATGTAATGCGATAGGAAGTCAGCCATCCGTACGCTCCTCCATCTTCGTGCCCGGAGAGAGTCTCAGATGTTTTTTTACTTGAGCCGCGGCAACGCCCGCCAAACCACCACCCACCAAACAGCAGCAGACGACCGGCAGCGCCTGCACAACCTGCGTGTGGAAGCGGACGATGGACCACGCCAGGCCCGCCGCGGCAACGGACCATCCCTGATCCACCCAGAGCTTTCCCTGCGGATTCCACATCACGCCGATCCAGTGATTCATGTACCAACTGATGCTGATGACGATGGCCGCTGTGAGCCAGCCGCCCATGATGCCGTAGCTCTTCCACATCTCCGGCCAGATGCCGAAGCAAAGCGCACCGCAGATTGCGCCGCCGATCAACGTCGAGAGATATCGCATGGGTACTGAACCTTAGTGCAGTTGGATCACCGAGAGCGTTGCCGGTGAAACGTGCCTGGTACTCACTTTGTCCGGACCGGTCACCGCATCGAAATTGGAGACGATCAGCCGCCCATTCCATATGATCGGCTCCCCCGGTTCGTTCAATTCTCCATGCTGTCCGTCTGTATCGCCATTCTGCGCCAGCACGGTGATCTCACCGGAAGGCGTAACCTTGGCGATGGCATTGTTGGAAAAATCGGCAATATATAGGTTGTCCTCGGCGTCCACAGTCATGCCGTCGGTGCTGCGCATTTTGGCATGCATCGCTCTTTCGATATAGCCGGGGGTTTTCGGATCGATTTTGAGATCGAGATCGGTGTGGGCAAAGACGGTATTGCTCACAATTTTGCCTCTTCCGTCCATCACGATCTTGTAAAGTGTCCCGTCGCCGAAGTTGCCTACAAAGAGATTTCCCTTGCTATTGAAGACAATGGCGTCGAGCCCATACTGTACAAACCGGTTTTGAGTCACGAAGCTGGCTAGCAGATTCTTATCGGCGAGGGTGTTGTCCACCACGATCTCGCGCCCGCTGCTGGGAAAGCGATAGACTGCGCTGGTCAGCAGGCCGTCATCCCGCTTGACCTTGGGCAGCATGGAGACGGTCACATAGAGATCGCCCTTGTAATACCGGATTCCGTTCGGATGGCTGATGCCTTTGGCCACCACGACGAAATCCACGATGCGATCGTCCTTGATGGTGAGACGAAGGATTCGCCCCTGATTGATCTCGCCGTTGGCTCCGTTGCCCCACCAGTTCTGGTTGTCCACCACATAGAGTTCGCCCTGGGGTCCGAATTCGATCCCCTGTGGACAGGCGCGTCCGGTCTCAGGGAGTACGGGGACGTCGACCCACTTGCGGACATTTCCATGCTTGTCGACTTTAATCAGGCAACCCGGCATGGTGGGCCTGGTTGCGCCGGGCGGATAGCTGGCAAAATTGGGACAGGCAACCACCAAGTTGCCATCGGGCGCAATCGCCATCCCGTCGGGAGTCACAGCGAAATCTGGCAATTTGGCGAATAGATCCGTCTTCTGCAGAGTGGTTGCGGCCAGAAGCGTAACCAGCGCAAGTGCTGACAAAAAGCGCGTGAAGATTATTCGGCTCATTGGAATCGATACAACTATACATTATTCATGCCCGCACGATTCGCAAGGAGAGAGATCGTGCCCGTCTGGCGATCTGAAAATGCTGTGCCCACGACGCGCGTCTCGCGAGCAAGTTCACCTCGCTTGTGCGCAACAAAGCTCCCGGTGTACGGTCTGTTCCACAGGAGATCAGAAACCGTACGATTGAGGCTGCTGCCAAATCCAACCGTCGGCCAGGCGGTTCCTCTCACTCTTTTGAGCAACTGCGTGCAGTTCCTTACAATGCTGGAGCGAACTGCATACATGCGGGTGTGTGTATGTTGATCGATTGATCGGTTTTTGAGAGTTTGCCGTCCTCTGGATCGATGCGATAGACCTCGACTAGATTGTCCTGTTGTGCGGCGACGAGGAGATAAGCGCCGGTGGGGTCGATGGAGAAGCAGCGCGGGATCGAGGCGCCCATATCCGACTCTTGAATCTTGGTCAACGTTCCGGTCTGGCCATTGATGTCATACGCAACAATGCTATCGGGACCGAGTACTCGCGAAGGACCGTGCGAGCGCCGGTTGGATTCATAGAGAAACTTCCCATTCGGCGATATGCCAATCTCGGCGCTCAGGTTGGTGACCTTCAATCCCTCCGGTAGCGAGGGAGCGGTTTGTATCGGTGTGAGGACACCCGCGGACCCATCCCATGAAAAGACATCCACATTGCCCGAAGTCTGCGCGATCAGATAACCGAATTTCCCGTCTGGAGAAAAGACGAAGTGACGTGGTCCTTCATCGGGTGCGAGGTCAACTGTTTTGGCCGGCAAGTCGATGATGCCTTTCGCGGCGTCGAACTTGTACACAAATATCTTGTCGAGGCCCAGGTCAGGAACAATCAGGAAACGGTTATCCGGAGATATGACGACGTTGTGCGGATGAGGGCCCTCCGTCATTGAAGGAAGCCCGCCCTGTGCGCCTCTGGATCTGCGTGGCGCAAAGTGCTGGACGAACGAGGTTAATTTACCGAGAGAGCCATCGGACTCGACCTGGATCACGGAGATACTGCCGCTGCCAAAGTTGGCGATAAGAACAAATTTATTGGTCCTGTCCAGAGACACGGTTGCCGCTATTGCGCCCGCAGTGGGAAGCTTGTTCAACATCCGCAAGCGGCCGGTATGCTGGTCGACGGCGTAAGCGCTGACGAAGGCTTCCGGCTCGGTTTCGCTGATGGCGTAGAGAAACCGATGGTTTGCCGATAGAGCCAGAAAAGAAGGATTGTCTGCCTCAGCAACAAGCGTCGGCGCGCCCAGTTCGCCGGTGCCCGCGTTGAAATGGGCTACATAGATTCCCTTGCTAGGCTGGGTGTTGTCCGGATATCCATTGGGCGCCGGACCGATGTAGCTGCCGATATAGAGAAGATACTGCTTCTGAGCGGAGCGGCTTTTAGCGGGGCTTGGCGCGCGCTCTGAAACTTGCGCCATCAGCGTGCAGGAGCAGCAAGAGGCAACGAGGAAGAAGGCGCAGATACTGCGAAAATGTCTCATGGAATCTCCTTTAAAAGGCAATCACCAGCTTCAATTTGAAGACAATTGAAGATAACAGGATTGGTCTGTTGACCGCCTTCACGAAAGGCAGACAGCCCTGGAAAATACAATGATTCCTCTTTTCATTGTTCTCCTGCACTCATTGCCGACCAATCCCGGGAACTCCGAATCGGCCAGGGAGCTGCGGCTAATCATCGAACAAATGCCGCCGATGATCTAACTAGACTCGTGGCCCGGCAAACGGTGGGCACTCTGCTCCAAATTCTTCTGAATAGAAAATGCGGCACTGCGGACCAAATTAGAAACCGCCTTAGAGTCAAGCCGCGAGGAGCTCGCATGGCAATGACAGTTCTCGTCGTCGACGACTCGGTGACCATGGTGATGAGCCTGGAGACCACCCTGGCCATGAGCGGGTTCCAGGTGGAAACCGCCAATAACGGCAAGATGGCCCTGGATAAGCTGCAGGCCGGCGTCAAGCCCAACCTGATACTCACCGACATCAATATGCCGGTGATGGGCGGTATGGAACTGATCAAGAATGTGCGAGCGTTCCCGGGACTTCGCTTTGTTCCCATCCTCACGCTGACCACCGAAAGCGAAGTTGCAAAGCGCGATGAGGGCAAACGCGCGGGGGCTACCGGATGGCTGGTGAAGCCAGTGTCGGGAAATGACCTGATTGCGGTGATCAAGAAAGTGTTGCCTGGAGCGTAACCACATGGCCTCAGCGCCGTTAACAGCACGCGGGTCATTCTCGCACGAGCTTCCGGGCTTGATGGAGAGTGGGAAGGATGAAAACGAGCCGGACCGCACGCGGCGCATGCGCAAGATACGGAACCGCCTAGCCCGCGAAATATTGATACGGTCCACACTGCTTGCGCTGTTCTGGTTATTTCTGTCCCAGTCGCTGGGACAGGATCTGGAACCTCACCTGCTGCGCATGGCCGAACTTGTCTTGGTGTTTCTGATTGCGCCGGGAGCAATTTTCAAGCTGATGAATTATGCCGAGGCCCGGCGTGCGGTCGCCGACATGTGGGCCCTCGGCCAATTCAATTATCACGACCTCTCGCGGATGATGGAAGCGAGCAAAGTGCTGCAGGCCGAAGTGCGAGATTCGCGGCCGTATATCGACGTGATGCACGGTCAAATCGGAGACTCCCTGGCCGAGTCCGAATGCGAGGTCATGAAGGTGATCGAGCAGATTGGCATGCTGAATGCCCAGACCAGTGAAAAGCGGGCGCATATCAACCGGTCGATCCAGAGCGGCAAGGCGTTGACAGAAAGCACGCATGAGCGGGTGGAGAGCAACCGGGAGGTGATTGCCGCGCTGGAGATGCAACTGCACGAGCAGAACGCGGAGATGCACTCCAACTTCGAGCGCATCGAAGGGCTGGCTGGCGAGGTGCGCGCCCTGACTCCGCTGATAAAGGTGATTACATCCATCGCTCAACAGACCAGCCTGCTGGCACTGAATGCAGAGATCGAGGCAGCGCGCGCGGGAAGCGCGGGGCGCGGCTTTGGCGTGGTGGCCATCGAGGTGAGAAAGCTCTCCGTGCTGTCTACCCAGGCCGCGGCCGACATTGCCACCAAGATCAACTCCACCTGCAAGCGGGTGGATAACGAGTTGGCAGAGTCCAAGTTGTCGCTGGAGCAGTACGAGTCGAATACCGGCATGCAGAACCTCATCCTGGGCTTGAGCGATATGCAGCAGGAGTTCACGAAGAACGGCCAATTGCTGCTCGACGTGATCTCCGAAGTGGACGCGAACTATGAAGAGAGCATAGACCGGCTGTCGGAGGCGCTGGGGCACATTCAGTTCCAGGACGTGATGCGGCAGAGGATGGAGCATGTGCAGGAAGCGCTGATTGAAATGCGGGAGCATTTGCAACGGCTGATGGAGAAGCCTGGCGATCCAAAATGGGATGGCCAACTCGATCAGACCTTCAAGATCCTTTTGGCTTCTCATTTGGATCAGTACAGGATGGCCAGCCAGACTGTGACCCACCTGACTCTGTCGGGCGGGGCGCCAGGCGTCGACAACGGCCGTCCGCCGATCGAGTTGTTCTAGCGCGAGCGTACCGGGATTCTCTCGGTTGGCGCCGCGAATGAGCGGCCGCGGGCACAGTCGATGAGGGACCTTTCATTTAGAAGAATCTAATCGCGATCCTTTCAAACCCCACTCGTCAATTGCTCCACCCAGGCCGATGACCTAGCTCGTTGAACGAATCCATTCGAGTGTGTCCGGAAGTATTTGAGCTGTGGTTCATAACGAAATCCAAGGTTTCGATCGAAGTCCGGACCGAACGGGCTTTGCAGGACCGATGCGGTGAATGCTGGGCAAATGGGAAGCGGAACTCGGGCGGGAGCCAGATTTGGGAATCATTGTCGAGCAACGGGAAAGGTCAACCGAGATTTGCCTTGAAGGCGTGATCGACATCGCTTCAGCGGCAGAGCTGAAGACGATTCTTCTCGACGCCCTTAAGCAGGACAAGACGGTGCGTATCGCACTCGACGCGCATTCTGATTTGGATGTGACGGCCGTCCAATTGCTTTGGGCGGCTGAACACGAGGCAAGAGCTGTGGGCCTGGAATTCACTTTTGCCGGAGGGGCGCCGGAGCCTGTCGCTTCGGCGCTGAAGGAAGCGGGCTTCGAAAAGTTTCCGGTTCCCGTTTAGGCAGGGAGATGCATCGGGCGATGGACCAGTCAACTGCAGTGAACGCCGACCAGTTCAAGCAGAGCTTTCGCGAGGAAGCGCGGGAGGTCCTCGTCGATCTGGAGGCGGCGCTGCTGGAGCTGAACGAACACCGTGCCGACATGGAACTGGTGGGCCGGGTCTTTCGCGCACTGCACACCATCAAGGGTTCGGGTTCCATGTTCGGCTTTGAAGAGCTGGCGGCTTTTACCCATAACCTCGAGACAGCCTTCGACCGGGTGCGCAACGGGCGTCTTCAGATCAACTCCGAGCTGATCGATCTGACGCTTGCGGCGCTCGACCAGATTCGGGCCATGCTCGAGGAAGGCGCTGGAGCCGAGCCGGCCGATGCCGCAGCGTGCGCGGCGATTCTAACCAAAGTGCGGCAACTGTCCGGCATCCAGGAGAACAATCACGCGGGCGCAAAGGCATCTGCGCAATCGGCACCGGCGGGGACGCAGGACAGCCAGGTGTGCACGTGGCATGTGCACTTTGCGCCTGGTCCCGAGATGATGCTGAACGGCACCAATCCTCTGCTTCTGTTGAAGGAGTTGCGGCAGCTTGGCGGCCTCTCGGTGAGGGCCAGCATGGCCTTGGTTCCGCCGATTGCGGAACTCGATCCAGAGCGTTGCTATGTGACCTGGGATATGGTGCTGGCAACAACGGCGGGCCGAGAAGCCATCCGCGATGTGTTCATTTTCGTTGCGGACAGCTGCGAGCTGACGATAGAGCCGGACCTGAGCACGGCGCAGGGTACGACACAGGAAGGATTGAATGCAGGCGACGTAACGGCGCGCGCGCTTGAGGAGCCGCGTACCGGTTCCGGCGGCCGCCGCACCTACGACCAGGCCGACACCGCGGCCAGCCTGCGCGTGCCCGCTGCCAAGTTGGATCAGTTTGTCGACCTGGTGGGCGAACTGGTCACGGTGCAGGCGCGGCTGAGCGAGATTGCCGCCCGCTGCGACGATCCGGATGTGGCCGCGGTGTCGGAGGAGATTGAGCGGCTGACATCATCGTTGCGCGAAAACTCGATGAACATCCGCATGCTGCCGATTCGCGCCACGTTTGAGAAGTTCCGGCGTCTGGTCCACGACCTGGCGCGCGATCTGGGCAAGGATGTCGTCTTGACGATGGAGGGCGCCGACACAGAGCTGGACAAGACGGTGATCGATCAGTTGGGCGATCCGCTGATGCATCTGATCCGCAACAGCATGGATCACGGCATTGAGCCTGCAAGCGTGCGCGCAGCTTGCGGCAAGCGGCCCACGGCGACGATCCATCTTTCCGCACGACACTCGGGCGCGAGCGTACTGATCGGGGTTTCGGACGATGGCGGCGGCATCGACAGCGAGGCCGTTCGCAGCCGGGCGATTGAGAAGGGCCTTGTCGCTGCCGATGCCGCGCTCACCGAGGCCGAAACATTTGCGCTCCTCTTCCAGCCCGGTTTTTCAACGGCCAAGACGGTCACCGACGTTTCCGGCCGCGGCGTGGGGATGGATGTTGTGCGCCAGCGTGTCGACAGTCTGCGGGGCAGCATCGACGTAGCCAGCAAGGCGGGTGAAGGAACGCAGGTGACGCTCCGCCTGCCGCTGACCCTGGCCATTATCGACGGCCTGTTGGTGAGCGTGGGCGAAGCGTTCTTTGTGCTGCCGCTGGCCAACACACTGGAATGCATCGAGCTCACGCGCGAGGACACGGAGCGGGCCAACGGCAAGCATCTGGCCAACGTGCGCGGAGAGCTGATCCCTTACATCCGCCTGCGCCAGCACTTCGGCATTCGCACCCAGGTACCGGACATTGAACAGATCATGGTGGTCGAAACCGAGGAAGGCCGCTACGGATTTGTCGTGGACCAGGTTCTGGGAAACTGCCAGACGGTCATTAAAAATCTGGGCCGGTTCTACCGGCATGTCCAGGTGGTCTCGGGCGCCACCATCCTGGGCAATGGAACTGTGGCGCTGATTCTCGATCCGGAGCGGCTGGCGCAGGACGCGGTGCGGGTCACGCTGCACAGTTCCCGGGGACGTCCTGCAGCTACGCCTCATCCGCCGCGAAGGAGCGGCAAGTCTTTGAACGTCAACTAAGCCTTCGTGGGTGCTGGGGAAACGTCAGCGCCTTTCCAATAACGATTCAACCCGCTGGTCTCGTCCAGCTTCCGCTCCGCACCTCCGGGTAATGGGGCAACGGATTGGGGAGAGCGAAGTCCAGCTGAGAGAGGACCGAGTTTCATGGCGACAACAATGGTTGGAGAAGACCGGAAGGCGCGCGGCGCAGGAAACGGTCATGGCGGAAACGGACATGGCGTTCAGGAACGCGGGAGCGCCTCGAAGCAAATTGTCGAAGACGACTCGATGGAAGTGTTGCAGGAGATCATGCGCCTGGTGGATGCGTCCAAGGAAGGCCGCCTCGGTGAGCGCGGCAAAGCCACGATGTTCAACGGCGTTCATCGCGAGATGATTCAGGGCGTCAACGAGATGCTGGATGCGATCCTGCTGCCAATCGGCGAGGGCAACCGCATTCTGGCCCAGATCTCGGGCGGCAAGATCGACGAGTTGATTTCCCAGACCTACAAAGGCGACCACGAAAAGATGAAATTGGCTGTCAACAATGTGGCCACCGTCGTACTGGCCCTGCAAAAGGAACTGGCGCGGCTGGTCGAAGCCTCAAAGGAAGGGCAGCTTTCCGATCGCGGCAAGCCGGAACAGTTCCAGGGCGCGTATGCAGAGATCGTGCGCGGCGTCAACACCATGCTGGACGCGATTCTGCTCCCGATTGGCGAGGGCAACCGTATTCTTGGCCAGGTGTCAAACGGCAAGATCGACGAGCTGATCGCGCACACCTACAAGGGCGATCACGAGAAGATGAAGCAGGCGATCAATAATGTCGCCTTGGTTCTGCAGGGTCTGCAAAGAGAATTGGTGCGGTTGACTGACGCATCGAAAGAAGGCCAGCTCAGCGATCGCGGCAAGCCGGAGCAGTTCCAGGGAGCGTATGCGGAGATTGTGCGCGGCGTCAACACCATGCTGGATGCGATCCTGCTGCCGATTGGCGAAGGCAACCGCATTCTTGCCCAGGTATCGAACGGCAAGATCGACGAGTTGATTGCCCAGACCTACAGGGGCGACCACGAAAAGATGAAGCAGGCCATCAACAATGTCGCTCAGGTTCTGCAGGCCCTGCAAAAAGAACTGGCGCGGTTGACCGAGGCCTCGATCGACGGCAAACTCTCCGAGCGCGGAAAGCACGATCAGTTCCAGGGCGCCTACGCCAACATCGTGCGCGGCGTCAACGACATTCTCGACGCGGTGATCGGCCCGTTGAACGTTTCCGCAAAATACGTAGAGCAGATCAGCAAGGGTGACATCCCGGCTCAGATCACCGACACCTACAATGGCGATTTCAACCTGATCAAGAACAACCTGAACACGTTGATCCTGGCCATGAACGACATTACGGCAGCGGCCGAAGAGATTGCCAATGGCAACCTGACCGTGACTCTCCGGGAACGCTCGCAGCAGGACAAGCTGATGCAGGCTCTAGGGTCCATGGTGGCCGGACTCACGCAAACGGTCTCCGACATCCGCGCCATCGCGGGCGAAGTGTCGGCCGCCAGCCAGTCCATCTCTACCGCGTCGATCCAGGTGTCGAAGGGTGCCAGCGCACAGGCTGCGGCGGCCGAAGAGGCTTCTTCTTCGATGGAAGAGATGGTCTCGAACATCAAGCAGAATGCCGATAACGCGCAGCAGACCGACAAGATCGCCAACAAGAGCGCGAAGGACGCGCAGGAGAGCGGCAAGTCGGTTCTTGAGGCCGTCGCCGCGATGAAGGAGATCGCCAACAAGATTTCCATCATCGAGGAGATTGCGCGCCAGACCAACCTGCTGGCGCTCAACGCGGCTATCGAAGCGGCGCGCGCCGGCGAGCATGGCAAGGGATTTGCCGTGGTGGCCGCGGAAGTTCGCAAGCTGGCCGAACGCAGCCAAAAGGCGGCTGGGGAGATCAACCAGCTCTCGGCCAACACGCTGAAGGTATCGGAGAAGTCCGGCGAGATGCTGGACAAACTGGTGCCCGACATCCAACGCACCGCGGAACTGGTGCAGGAGATTACCGCGGCCAGCAAGGAGCAGGATACCGGCGCCGAACAAATCAACAAGGCGCTGCAGCAACTGGAGCAGGTAATTCAGCAGAATGCTTCGGCGTCGGAAGAGATGGCATCGACCACAGAGGAGCTGACCGGGCAATCCGATCAGTTGGTGAGCGCGCTCTCGTTCTTCCACACCGGCGACGAAGACGGTGCACGGGGGCGGAAGCCGGGGACGGCAAAAACGGGCAGGCCGGTTCAAGCCGCGCCGGCCAAGGCCGCGAAACCAAATGGTCATGCGAGCGCCAAGGTGGCGGGCGGAGTGACTCTCCGTCTCAAGGACAAACACGACGATCTCGACGGAGAGTTCGAGCGTTACTGACCGGTCGGGCGCGGCCCGCAGGCGGGCCGCGCCCTGTCTTCCAAAACGAGAAAGGAGTTGCAACATGAGCGTGAACGAAATTACGGAGACACGGCAGTATCTGACTTTCAAACTCGGAAACGAAATCTTTGCGACCGACGTTGCCAAGGTTAGGGAAGTGCTTGACCTGACCACCATCACCGCAATCCCCAGAACGCCGGATTTCATGAGCGGGGTGATCAACCTGCGGGGCAGCGTAGTGCCGGTGGTCGACCTGAGACTGTGCTTTGAGATGTCGAAGACCGAAAGTACGCGCAACACCTGCATTGTTGTCGTCGAGGTGTTGCTTGACAACGAATCCACCGTGATCGGGGCGCTTGCCGATTCGGTCGAGGAAGTAATCGATCTGGAGCCGGATCAGATTGAGCCTGCGCCACGGATCGGCACCCAGATCCGGACAGATTTCATCAAGGGGATGGGCAAGCGCGATACGCAGTTCATCATGATCCTGGACATCGATCGCGTCTTTTCGGCCGAGGAGCTTGCGGTGGTTCGCGGGCAGGAACCGGAAGCCGTCAAACCGCATGTGGAACAGGAAGCCGTCAAGAAACCAAACGGACAGAAGACCGGCAAGCAGCAACCGGTGGAAGCGGCCGCGTAAGGAGGCAATGGGGCAGGCATGTCCGCCTGCCCCGTTCGCATAATGAGCAATCGTGACGAAATTATTTCGACCCGGGATTACACGCGCCTTTGCCACCTGATTTATGAAAAGGTGGGCATTCGCCTTGGGTCCGACAAAAAGACGATGCTTGAGGTGAGGATCAAGCGGCGCTTGAAGGCGCTCGATCTTCATTCTTATGGACAATATTGCGACTATCTTTTCGGACACCAGGGGTTGAAGGATGAGCTCGTTTCGCTGATCGACGTGGTGACCACCAACAAGACCGATTTTTTTCGCGAGCCGAAGCATTTCAATTTTCTGGTCGAAACTGCGCTTCCGGAACTGGCCGCGCGCGACGGAGGCAGCAGGCCCCTGCTGATCTGGAGCGCCGGCTGCTCTTCGGGCGAGGAGCCTTACACACTGGCCATGGTGCTGAGCGAGTATGGGCTGACGCATCCGGGCTTTCGCTTCAGAATCCTGGCGACCGATATCTCGACGGACGTATTGGCAAAGGCGGAAATGGGAGTCTATTCGAACGATGTAGTAGGCCCCGTGCCGGCGGCGCTGAAGCGAAAGTACCTGATGATGAGTCGCGTGCCGGGCTCCAACCGCGTGCGCGTGGTCCCGGAGCTGCGCCGCCTGATCGAGTTTCGGCGATTGAATTTTATGGATGCCGACTACCGCATGACAGAGAAGGCGGACGCGATCTTCTGCCGCAACGTGATCATCTACTTCGACCGGCAAACGCAGGAGAGGGTTCTGCAGCGGCTTTCGAAACACCTGGTGCCGCGCGGATACATGTTTGTGGGCCACGCCGAGACTCTGCACGATATGGATTTGCCACTGACGCCGGTAGCTCCGGCGCTGTACAGGAGAATCGATGCCGCAGCCTGACACGATGTTGCCGGAGGTATACGTGCAGCCGGGAGAGTCGCGTCTGGTCAAAGAGCCGACAATGCTGCGCACCTTGCTCGGCTCGTGCGTCGGCATCGCGTTTCGGGTTCCGCGCCTGGGCGTGGGCGCGCTCTGTCATCCCATGCTGCCACGCACACCCGCCAAACTCGCTGCATCGCTCAGCCGTTCTGCCGGACGCCGTTATGTTGACTTCGCAATTCGCGATCTGGCCAGGCAATTCGATGCGCTGGGCGCCAACCGCGGTGAAGTCGAGGTGAAGCTGTTTGGGGGAGGCGATGTGCTGGTGATGGAAACTACCGGCAAGCGGCCGACAGTCGGCAAGCAGAACAGCGAAGCTGCGATGAAGGTGCTTGCAGAAGAAGGTTTTGGCGTCGCGGCATCTTCGCTGGGCGGCAAGCGCGGCGTCAATATTCACTTCAACACTGAGACCGGGGAAGTGCTGCTGCAACGGCACTCGTGAGTGTCGATTCGCCTTGTGGCCTGGACGTCGAGTCAGGCGGTAGCAGTTTGGAAAAGAGCAATCTGCAAAAGTGAAGCATGAAGTGGGCACGTTGAGGGCCGGATTATGAGTACACCAAAAATTCGCGTCCTGATCGTGGACGACTCTGCCGTGGTGCGCCAGACCCTGCGTGATGTGCTCCAGTCCGACTCGGAGATTGAAGTGATTGCCACTGCCGGCGATCCGTTTGTCGCGGCTGACCGCATCGCCGAACAAGTGCCGGACGTGATCACCCTTGATATCGAGATGCCGCGCATGGACGGGCTCACCTTCCTGAAGAAGCTCATGAGCCAGCATCCAATCCCGGTGGTCATCTGTTCGAGCCTGGCCGAAGAAGGAGCGCAGAGCACGTTCAGAGCTCTGGAATACGGCGCAGTAGAGATTGTAACCAAGCCGCGGCTGGGCACAAAGCAGTTTCTCGAAGACTCGCGTATCGCGCTGTGCGAAGCGGTGAAAGCCGCAGCTAGCGCCAGGCTGCGGACCCTGATGCCCAGCCACACGGTGGAACCCAAGCTCACGGCGGATGCGATTCTTTCTCCGGCCACCCATGCCATGGCCGAGACGACGGAAAAGGTTGTCGTGATTGGCGCCTCGACCGGTGGCACAGAAGCATTGAAGACGGTGTTGGAAGCCTTGCCTGCCGACACGCCGGGCATTGTGATTGTGCAGCACATGCCAGAGCTGTTTACGCGCGCCTTTGCCAACCGGCTTGACAGCCTGTGCAACATTACCGTGAAAGAAGCCGAGACCAACGATACTGTGATCCGCGGACGCGCCCTGATTGCGCCGGGCAACCACCACCTGCTGCTGAAGCGAAGCGGTGCGCGCTATTTCGTCGAAGTCAAGGACGGCCCGCTGGTGTGCCGCCATCGGCCCTCGGTGGATGTGCTGTTCCGTTCCGCGGCCCGCTATGCTGGACAAAATGCCGTGGGGATCATCCTGACTGGAATGGGCGACGACGGCGCGCGTGGAATGCTGGAGATGAAGCAGGCCGGAGCCATGACGATCGCCCAGGACGAGGCGACCTGCATTGTCTTTGGCATGCCCAAGGAAGCCATCAAGCTGAACGGCGTGGACAAGGTCTTGCCCTTGCAATCGGTGGCCGGTGCTTTGCTTACCCACGCGCGCTGAGGCGAATGAGGGTCGCCACTGCTATCTTGTAGCCGCACTAACCAATACTTCCTTTTGCTGCTGACTCGAGCGTCTTTTGGATTCTGTTTAGGCCGTGCGCTTGCGCTTGCTAAATGTTTCCCCAAAAAATCCTTGCCGCTGGTCCGTGACGTGGGTATACTTGCGCGATTCCCCCGGATGAGTGTTTCAGCCTCAGCTGAAAACACTTGCATTCAGCAGTTTCCACCTCAACGAATTCACAAGGAGAGACTATGGGAAAGATCAATATCGGTCGAGTCATCATTGCGGGACTGGTTGCCGGAATCGTGGCAGATATTCTGGCTTTTCTCGTGGATGGCATATTGCTGGCGCCGCGTTGGGCGGACGGAATGACGCGGCTTGGACATGGAAATTTTTCGTCAAACGAGTGGATCTGGTTCAACATTTTTGGACTCGCCAGCGGAATTGCCCTGATCTGGATTTATGCGGCTATCCGGCCCCGCTTTGGCGCCGGGATCAAGACCGCCGTCTTCGCCGGGATTGTCTTTTGGATTGTCGGATTCCTGATTCCCAACCTCACCTTCATGTGGGTTGCCGGTTTGTTTTCGAAGCACCTGACGGCGATCACGACCGCCGGCAACCTTATCGAGACCTTGGCGGGGGCGATTGCCGGCGCTGCACTGTATAAGGAATAGTTGCGCCCGCTTAATTCAAAAACACGTGCGACTTCAATGGGCCGCGGAGGCCGGCGACATGCTGGTCTGCGCGGTCCTATTTCGTACCGCCGGATCTGAGGACCTGGAAGACGTCGTCCAGTGCAGCTTGCCAGGACGCAAGGCGGACGCCAAAGCGGTCAAACAATTTCCGATTCGAGAGCACCGAGTTGCGTGGACGCTTTGCGGGTGTGGGATAGTCTTTGGTGGCTTGCGGTGTGAGCTCAGGCGGCTTCAGTTGAAGCTGTGCTTCTGCACCTTCGAAGATGGCTTTCGCAAAGCCAAACCATGTGGTGGAGTCCGCGCAGGTCATGTGGTAGAGGCCAGTCCAATCGTGTGGCGGACCAAACCGTCCGGCAAGAACGCCCTCAGTCACCGTGCGCGTGGCATTTGCCAGTTCAATCGATGTCGTCGGCGAGCCAAATTGATCGTCGACGATCGAAAGGCGGTCGCGTTCGCGGGCAAGGCGAAGCATGGTCAGCAGGAAGTTGTTACCATGTGGACCGTAGACCCAACTGGTGCGAAAGAGCAAGAAACGTCCACCTACCTGCTGAATGGCCTGTTCGCCGGCGAGCTTGGTTTCGCCGTAGACATTCAGCGGGCTTGGTTCATCGGTCTCAACCCAGGGCTGCTGCTTTTCGCCGTTGAAGACGTAATCGGTGGAGTAGTGGACGAGCAAAGCATCGAGCCGAAGAGCTTCTTCCGCAAGGACCCGCGCGGCGTCTGCATTGATGGCCATGGCAAGGTCGCGCTGCGACTCGGCGCGATCGACGGCTGTATAGGCGGCTGCGTTGAGGATGACATTGGGCTGTACGCGGCGCACCAGTTCGCGAGTCTGATCGGCATTGGCAAGATCGACAGTCTCGAGATCGACGGCGACGAGCCGGCCGAAGCCGGCAAAGCTGCGTTGGAGTTCCACGCCTACCTGCCCGGCTGCGCCGACGATAAGAATGCAAGGTTGTTCAATCATGAGGCCGAAACTCCGGAGAGAACCGCGAGACGCTGCTTGCATTCTACTGAGCTGGGCCGCCGGTAGTGCAGTAACCGGGATGAGTCTTCGAGGATTCGAATGAGTGGGTTTTCCAGATCGGCAATCGAGCTGCTTGGAACCCGTCAAGATATGATGGAAAGCCGGAAGCGCTAGTCCAGTTCTTTTGGGGTCAGGAGCAGGAACGTGGCGGGGAAACTGGAACTGATGATGGGGCCGATGCGGAGCAACAAGACCGCTGAGTTGTTGCGCCGCGCCGACATGCGCCGCCAGTACGCCAGCCAGTATGTCCTGGTCCTGAAGCCCAGCGACGACACCAAGGGAGGGCCGGGGGTGGTGGAAAGCCGTAATCCAAACGGTCACGGCAAGATGAATGCGCTAGAGTTCAATTCGCAGAGCCCGTGGGAGGTTCTGAAGGCGATCGCACAAAAAGAAAAGGAGATTGGCAAGAAAGTGGAGTGCATCGCCATTGATGAAGGACAGTTTGTCGGTGAACTGTTTCTCTTCACGCGGCACTTGCTGGATGCCGGTCACGACGTACTGATTGCCGGACTCGACCTGGATTTTCGTGCGCTGCCATTTGGAGAGATGCTGAACCTGACCTGGCTTGTGAATGCATACGGCGGCAGCATTACGGAGTGCATGGCCTATTGCAGTTGCGGGGCGAGGGCACTTTATTCACAACGGCTGATCGACGGCCACCCTGCGCCGTACGTAAGCCCGATAAAAATGCCGGGCGACTCGTACGAGCCGCGCTGCGCGGAGCATTTTGTGCTGCCGGGCAAGCCGCACTGACGCGGAACGTCTCGGCGAAACGGCGTTCCGGGCCTGAGCGATCTCTTTGCCGCGACACTGCTAAACTAGAGACTCATGATCCTCCCGTTTGTCCGCGAGGTATTTGCGGAGCTGGAGCACTGCTCGGGATTTGAGCGCGTAAGCAGGCATCTGAGCCTGGGTGCGGGGCGGAGACGTGTTTCTGGTCTGACGGCGACGGCGCGGTCGCTTTACATCCCGCTGATGGCGCGGGCTGCTAAACAGCTCGCAATCGTGATAGTTGCCGATAACAAGGCTGCCGAAGCGCTGGAGCCGATGCTCAAGGCCGGCTGCGAGTTGACCGGCGCCGTGGATCCGGCGCGCGTGGTGCGCCTTCCGGCCCACGATGTGCTTCCCTTCGAAAATCTATCGCCGCATCCCGACTTGCAGGAGCAGCGGGCAGCCGCTTTGTGGAAACTGGCCACCGGGGCGGTGGACATCCTGATTGCGCCAGTGGAATCGGCGGCGCTGAAGCTCTTTGACCGAGAGTATTACGCCGGGCTGGCCGTTGCCTTGCGCCGTGGCGAAGAGGTGGATGTCGAGGTGCTCACCAGCCACCTGGCGTCGGTGGGCTACACGCAAATGGACCTTGTCGAGATGCCGGGGCAGTTTACCCGGCGTGGCGGCATCCTGGATGTCTATTCTCCCGAGCACGACCGGCCGGTGCGCATCGAGTTCTTCGGCGACGAGATCGAGACCATCCGCAAATTCGACCCCGAGACGCAGCGGTCGCAGTCTGGGCTGGATGAGACGCAATTGTTACCGCTTACCGAAACGCCGGTGACGGAGCGGCTTCTGGCCGCAGTGCATGCGCGGCTGAGCCGGCAAAGGATTGAAGGCGAAGACGAGGAAAGGTCGGCAGAGGCCGCGGCTGCTGAAGGCGTCAGCGTTTTTCCGGGTTGGGAATTTTTCAGCGCGGTGGCGGGGGCGGAGAAATCGCTGCTAACGCTGCCGCCGAAATGTGCACTGTTTGTCGATGAGCCGGCGATGGTGCGCAACCAGATCGACCGCTGGTGGAACAAGGTGGAACAGCGGCACGAGCGGTCAGGGATTGGGTCGCTGATCAGGCCCGAAAATATTTATCTGCGGCCCGAGGTTTTGCAGGCGCAGCTTGAGTCGCACATGGGCCTCGACCTCGATCAATTGGGAGCGATCGACGTTCTGGACGAAGACACGACGCTGGGCGAGATCGAGCTGAACACACGGCCGACGATGCGGTTTCATGGGTCCATCCCGGCGCTGACCGAGCAACTCAAGAGCCTGATGCAGACCGAGACACGGATTGTGCTGGCCGCTCCGAACCAGGGCGATGTTGAGCGGCTGGCCACAGTGCTGCGCGAATACCAGATTCCCTATCGGCTGGGCAGCCGCACCATGCGCCCCGGCGGCGAGACGGTGCTGGACGAGGCCAGCTACATGGCTGGCGACCTGCGTGTGCCGATCATCGTACGGACACCGCTTTCGGCCGGTGTGAGTTTCGCGGAAGTGAATCTGATTCTGTTCGGCGCCAACGATCTATCCGACGAAGCGGATGTGGCGGCGCGCCCCGAGCCGAAGCGCTCGAAGACGGCGGCGTTTGTTTCCGATTTCCGCGACTTGGGAATCGGCGATTACGTGGTTCACGTCGAGCACGGCATTGCGCAATACCAGGGCCTGAAAGAAATTGCGCAGGATGGACTCTCTGTCGAGTTCATGATTCTGGAGTTCGCTGAAGCCGCCAAGCTCTATGTGCCGCTCACGCGTCTGGACCTGATTCAGAAATACCGCTCGACGGATGCGGGGCCGGCGCCGGTGCTGAACAGACTGGGCTCGCAGCAGTGGGCCAAGACCAAGGCGCGCGTGCGCAAGGCCATGCAGGACATGACCGGCGAGCTGTTAAAGTTGTACGCCGAGCGAACTACCGCGCAGGGAACGGCCTTCTCGAAGGACAACGAGTTTCAGCGCGAGTTTGAGGGGTCGTTCGACTACAGCGAGACAGAGGATCAGCTTTCGGCGATCCGGGCCATCAAGTACGACATGGAATCGACCACACCGATGGACCGGCTGCTATGCGGTGATGTGGGCTATGGCAAGACCGAGGTCGCGATGCGCGCTGCCTTCAAGGCCGTGCAGGATGGCAAGCAGGTAGCGGTGCTGACGCCAACAACAGTCTTGAGCTTTCAGCATTTCGAAACATTCAAAAAGAGGTTTGCGCAGTTCCCCATCAATATTGAGATGATCTCCCGGTTCCGGACTACAAAGGAGCAAAAGCTGATCGTCGAGCAGGTGGAGACTGGAAAGGTCGATATCCTGATCGGCACGCACCGTTTGCTCTCGAAAGACATCAAATTTCAGGACCTGGGCTTGCTGGTGGTGGACGAGGAGCAGCGCTTCGGCGTGCGACACAAGGAACGGCTGAAGCAGATGCGCAAAGAGATCGACGTACTGGCCATGAGCGCCACGCCGATTCCGCGTACGCTGCACATGTCCCTGGTGGGCCTGCGCGATATGAGCGTGATCGAGACGCCGCCCAAAGACCGCATGGCGATTCAAACGGTGGTGGCCAAGTTCGATGAAAAGATTGTGCGCTCGGCTGTCGAGGTGGAGTTGGAACGAGGCGGCCAGGTTTATTTTGTGCACAATCGTGTGGAGTCGATCTACGAAATTGCATCGCGGATTCAGGAGTTGGTGCCCTCGGCGCGCGTTGCCGTTGGACACGGGCAAATGAGCGAAACTGAACTCGAGCGGGTTATGCTGGCCTTCATGAGCCACGAATACGACGTGCTGGTGGCGACAACGATTATTGAAAATGGGCTCGACATTCCGCTGGCAAACACGATACTCATCAATCGTGCGGACCGGCACGGATTGAGCGAGCTATACCAATTGCGCGGGCGCGTGGGCAGGTCGAACCGGAGAGCTTACGCTTACCTCCTGATTCCGCAAGACAGCGAGTTGACGGAGATCGCACGCAGAAGGCTGGCGGCGTTGAAGGAGTTCAGCGACCTGGGCGCAGGCTTCAAGATTGCGGCGTTGGACCTGGAGTTGCGCGGCGCGGGAAACATGCTGGGCGGCGAACAGAGCGGGCACATCGAAGCGGTTGGCTTCGAGTTGTACACGTCAATGCTTGAAGCTGCCGTCAAGGAGATGAAGGGTGAGAGCAGCGAGGAGCGGCCGGCCACGCAGCTGAATCTGGGCATTGCACTGCGTATCGATGAGAGCTATGTGCCGGAAGAGAACCAGCGGCTGCGGCTTTACAAGAAGATCGCTGGAGCTTCAAGCGAGGCAGCCGTTGCCGAGGTGCGCGCGGAACTGGAAGACCGCTACGGCGCGCCGCCGGATGCCACCGTTTTCCTGCTGGAAGCTGCGACGTTGCGCCTGGAGTGCGAGCGCATGGGCATTGCGCAGATCGACCGCAAACGCAGCGAACTGCAAATACGCTTCATGGAAAACGCGCCAGTCGATCCGCAGCACTTGATGCGTCTGGTAGCGCGCAACGCCAAGCGGGGCGCTCAGTTTACGCCGCAGGGGCTTTTGAAATTCCCACTGGCCGCTTCACGTTCCGACGAGATTTTCCTCGAGATTCACGAGTTGCTCGAGAATTTGGCCGCCACACCGGTTGGCGCATGAGATCCTGACCTTTAACTAGAGAGGAAATATGAAAAGAGCTATTGCCTTGCTCGCGATTGGAGTATTTATGCTTGCCTGGATTCCTTCTTATGCCGCGACTGAGAACTGGAAGCAGCAGTTCGCGAATGCCTCCGATGAGTATTTCGACCAGGTGTACTTTCACTACGGCCCGACCAACGGAACCCTCGCTGGCTATCACCAGTACGACGGACAGCTGGAAGATTACTCGCGGAAGAGTATTGACGCGGAGATTGCGGCTCTGAAGAGCTTTGAACAGCGGATCGAGTCAATTCATCCCGATGCCGCGGCGACGGACTTTGTGCCGCGGAGCGACCGCGAGATGGTGCTCGGTAGCATCCAATCGCAACTGCTGGAATTGGAGACGATTCGGCCGTGGGAAAAGAATGCGGACAATTATTCAAGCACCTGCGCGAATGGTGCGTTTGTGCTCATGGAGCGGAAGTTTGCTTCGCCGGACGAGCGCCTGCGCTCGCTGATTGCGCGGGAGAAACAGATGCCGACACTGCTCGACCAAGCACGCGTGAATCTGAAAAATCCGCCGCGCATTTTCACGGAGATTGCGATCGAGCAGTTGCCGGACATCATCACCTTTTTCGAGCACGATGTACCCCTCGCCTTTGCCGATGCCAAGGATCCGGCGGTGAAAGCCGAGTTTGCGCAGACGAATGCGGCGATCATTGCCGGGTTGAAAAGCTATCTCGATTGGTTGAAGACGGACCTTGTGGCGCGCTCGAATGGAGATTTTAGAATTGGCGCAACGGCGTTCAGCCAGAAGCTGAAGTACGACGAGATGGTAGACATCCCTCTGGACAGGCTGCTGGAGATTGGCTGGGCCGATCTGCGCAAGAACCAGGCGCACTTCCAACTGGTGGCGCATGAGTTGGAGCCGGACAAAACACCGAGCGCTGTCGTTGAGGAACTTGGCGAGAACCATCCCGCGTCGGGACAGCTGCTGGATGCGTTTCGCGCGACCTTCGATAACCTGGTGGGCTTTATTCGCACGCATCATATTGTGACGATCCCTTCGGATGTGCGGCCGATTGTGGAAGAGACACCGCCGTTCATGCGCGCCACAACCACTGCAAGCATGGATACGCCGGGCCCTTTCGAGAAGCACGCGACGGAGGCGTACTTCAACGTGACGCTGCCCGACCCATCGATGACGCCTTCGGAGGTGGAAGGCTACATGCACGGATTCAACGTCGGCACGGTAATCTCGACAGCGGTGCACGAGGCATATCCCGGGCACTATGTGCAGTTCCTGTGGCTGCCGCAGGCGCCGAGCAGGGTGCGTAAACTGCTGGGCGCGAACACCGATGTGGAAGGGTGGGCGCACTACACCGAACAAATGATGCTCGACGAAGGCTACGGCCAGCCCGGCGCGGGAGCTAAGAATGAGCGCGAAGCAAAGTTCCTCCGCCTCGGACAGTTGCAGGACGCGCTGTTGCGCAATGCGCGCTTCATCGTGGGCATCGAGATGCACACAGGGAACATGAGTATCGAGCAGGCCGAGGAGTTTTTCCAGAAGGAAGGCTATCAGTCGAAGGAGTCGGCGGTTGTGGAAACGAAACGCGGTGCCGGCGACCCGACGTATCTCTACTACACGCTGGGCAAGCTGGAAATCATGAAGCTGCGCGAGGACCTGAAGAAGAAAGAAGGCGCGGCCTTCTCGCTGGAGAAGTTTCACGACGATTTTCTGAAGCAGGGATTTCCGCCGGTGAAGATTGTCCGCGAGGCGCTGCTGGGAGATGATTCGCCGGCACTTTAGAGTTATGGTAATCCAATTCCTGGGCACGAACCCTGCGAGGATGAGGCGCCCGCACTTAGCCGGTAAGTTAGCGAGTTAGTAAGTAGAGTGAGCGATCTACTAACTCGCCTTTCTTATACCTTCCACTTGATGTTGCAGCCGATGGATGGGTTCTGATTGGTGGGAACCGGTTTGCCGGCAAGCACCGTGTCGATGGCGGCGCGCAGATCTTTTCCGGTGACGGGGACACCGTTGCCGGGGCGGCTTGCGTCGAACTGTCCCCGATAGACGAGATGAAAATCGGCGTCGAATAGATAGAAGTCCGGCGTGCACGCGGCATCGTAGGCGTGAGCCGCGGTCTGCGCCTCGTCGTAAAGGTAGGGAAAGTTGAATCCGAAGGTTTTAGCCTGCTGCTTAAGGCCGGCGGGGCTGTCGGCAGGATGAGTTGTCACATCGTTTGAGCTGATGGCGACGATGCTGAGAGGCTGTGCTGCGTAGTCCCTGCCGAGCTTTGCCAAGTCCTTTTCGATGTGTTTGACAAACGGGCAGTGAGTACATATGAACATGACCAGCAGCGCCTTCTTGCCGCGGAAGTCGTCACGGCGGACGGTCTTGCCGCTGACCACATCAGTGAGCGCGAAGTCGGGGGCGATGGTTCCCAATGCGAGCATGGTGGATGCGGTTTGTGCCATGGAAGTTCTCCTCGATGAAGGATGATTTAAGATTCGTCGAATCCCAGGTCTCATCCGCCGCGGCGGACGAGA